>DASWFF010000064.1:0-35582 GCA_036394375.1 Puia sp. | reverse complement strand
GAGCTGGCCTGCCGGAGACTGTTACCTGGTGTACCCGGGAGCCAATAGCTGTATCCGCTATGAAAAGTTGCGGGAGGGGATAGTGGATTATGAGAAGATCAGGATACTAAAGGGGTTGGTGGCCGGATCGGGGGATAAGGGCGTCCGGGAACTCTGGAAGGCATTGGAAGAGCACTTGAAGATCTTTACTACAGAGCATGATTTCGATGAGGGAAAAATTACCGCCGATGTGAGCAAGGGGAAGGCTATAATCGACGAATTGAGTAAAAAATTAAATAGGGGCAGATGAAAATAGGCGTTCTATTGAATAAAGAGTTCGCATCACTCCTCATTTATTGACTTCTGTCGTAACAGGGCAATTAGTGGCAATGGGTAAGTTCCTCCTGAGTGGGGCAACGCATGAAGTTTGTCATGATAAAAAGGTATCTTTATTACAATGATAAGACTTGCTATATTTCTTTTATTCAGCTCATTGCTGGCAGCCTGTGGTAACAATCACTCAGAGAAAGAAAATGACTCAAAAACAATGGCAGTAACTGATTCCGGAGCCAGCGACACGACCGGCCGGAAATGGTGGAAAGAGGCCGTCGTCTACCAGATCTATCCCCGCAGCTTTAAAGACAACGATGGCGACGGCATCGGCGATCTGAAGGGCATCATTTCCAAACTGGACTATATTAAGAGCCTGGGCGTCGACGTGGTTTGGCTGAATCCTGTCTACTCGTCTCCCAATGACGACAACGGTTACGATATCAGCGATTACCGCAATATCATGAAGGACTTTGGCACCATGGCGGACTTCGATACCCTGCTCGGAGAAATGCACAAACGAAAGATCCGGCTGGTAATGGACCTCGTCGTAAACCACAGCAGCGACGAACATGCCTGGTTCCGGAAATCCAGGAGCTCAAGGACCAACCCTTACCGGAATTATTATCATTGGTGGGATGCCGAACGGGGAAAACCCACTCCCCGCTGGAGCTTCTTCGATGTCAACAGTGATGCCTGGAAATACGACTCCCTGACCCATTCCTATTACCTGCATTATTTTTCGCGCAAACAGCCCGATCTGAACTGGGAGAACCCACAGGTGCGCCGGGAAGTGTATGACATCATGAAATTCTGGCTGGATAAGGGCATCGATGGTTTTCGCATGGACGCCTTTCAATTCGTGGCAAAGGATACCACCTGGCCGGTCTTCCCCCCGGGATATGAAAAAAATATTATCAAATATTACGGGATGGGGCCGCATCTGCACGAATACCTGCAGGAAATGAACCGGGAAGTGATCGGTAAATACGATGTAATGACTGTGGCGGAAGGCGCCGGCAGTACCCTGGAAGATGCTATGGCGCTGGTAGACCCCGACCGTCATGAATTGAATATGGCCTACCATTTCGAAGGAATGGATGTGGGCGGGGGCAAACCGGATTATAGCCTGCTGGAATTTAAAAAAGTCTATTCCAAATGGGACAGCGCTTTTGAGAACAAAGGCTGGGTATCCATATTTCTGGGAAACCATGACCAGCCACGCATGGTAAGCCATTGGGGCAATGACAGCCCCGCCTTTAGGGAACTGTCTTCCAAGATGCTGACTACTTTTATCATGACGATGAGGGGCACCCCTTTCTATTACTATGGCGACGAATTGGGCATAGCCAATATAAAGTTCGATAAGATCAGCGACTACCGCGACATTGCCACGATCAATAAATACAAACACCTGGTCATGGAAAGAGCCGGTACGGCCGCATTCCTGGAAGAGCAGAAAAGAACCTCCCGCGACAATGGGCGTACCCCTTTCCAATGGGATAGCTCCGCCAATGCGGGTTTTACAACAGGCACTCCCTGGATAAAGGTCAACCCGGATTATCCTTCGGTCAATGCCGCCAACCAGGAAAAAGACCCTAACTCGGTGCTTAACTATTTCAGGAAAGTGGTCCGGCTGCGTAAAGACAACCTCGCATTGGTCTATGGGAAATACACGTTGCTGGATAAAGACAACCCCGATGTATATGCCTATACGCGCGAAGGGAATGGCAAAAAACTTTTGATACTCCTTAATTTCAAAGGGGTAACGGCATCCGTAAAGACGGGCATCGATCTCAGCAAGGCAAAAGTGGCGCTGGGCAACTATTCCAGACCTTCGACGAACGGCTCCCTGCAGCCTTATGAAACGGTCATCTATGAATTATAAATAAACTTATAAATCAATATGGAAATAAGCCCCCTGGCAGGCAAGCCCGCCGACCCGCTGACACTGACCAATATTCCGAAACTGATCACATCTTACTATACAGGTATCCCGGACCCGAAGATCCCGGAACAGAAAGTCGCTTTCGGAACCTCCGGCCACAGGGGCTCTTCTCTAAAGAATAGTTTTAACGAAGCGCATATCCTGGCCATCAGCCAGGCCATTTGCCTTTACCGGAAACAACAAAAGATCGATGGACCCCTGTTCCTGGGCGCAGATACCCATGCCCTGTCGGAACCCGCATTGGCTACCGCGTTGGAAGTATTAGCAGGCAATGGGATGGAGGTGATGATTGACGAAAGAGATGAATATACGCCCACACCCGTTATTTCGCAGGCGATCCTCCACTACAACAAAGATCGAAAAGACAACGCCGGCCTGGCGGACGGCATCGTCATTACCCCCTCCCATAATCCGCCAACGGATGGCGGCTTTAAATACAATACTCCCAATGGCGGACCCGCAGGCACCGAGGTGACCAAATGGATTGAAGCGAAAGCAAACGAAATACTGACCAACGGACTTCGGGACGTAAAAAGAATTCCTTATGCGCAAGCTCTCCACGCATCCACCACACACCGGTACGATTATCTCCATAACTATATCAACGAGCTGGATAAAGTGCTGGATATGGAAAAACTCCGCAGCTCGGGGATCCGCATCGGCGTCGATCCGTTGGGCGGTGCCGGAGTCCATTATTGGGAACCGATCGCCGAACGGTATAAATTGAACCTAACCGTCGTCAATAAGATCGTCGACCCGACCTTTAGCTTTATGACTGTGGACTGGGATGGCCAGATCCGGATGGACCCTTCTTCCCCCTATGCCATGCGAAGCCTTATCGACCTGAAAGATCGATTCGATATTTCCATGGCCTGCGATACCGACCATGACCGGCATGGGATCGTTACCCGCAGCGTAGGATTAATGCCCCCCAATCATTACCTGTCCGTCGCTATTTTTTATCTCCTTCAGCATCGGACCCAATGGCCGGCTGGCATAGCCGTCGGAAAGACCCTGGTGAGCAGCCAGATGATCGACCGGGTAACCAAAAAATTAAATAGAAAACTATACGAAGTGCCCGTAGGCTTTAAATGGTTTGTGGATGGCCTGATCGACGGCTCCCTGGGTTTTGTAGGGGAGGAGAGCGCCGGCGCTTCTTTTGCCCGCATCGACGGCAGCGTATGGACGACCGACAAAGACGGATTCATCCCCGCCTTACTCTCCGCGGAAATAACGGCCACCCTGGGGCGCGATCCGGGAGAAATTTACAAAGAGCTTACCCGGGAATTGGGAGAATCCACGTATGATCGCGTTGAAGCCGCCGCCACTCCTGACCAAAAACAAAAACTAGGACGACTTTCTCCCGACCAGGTTAAACAAAAAGAATTGGCCGGAGAGAAAATTACGGCTATCCTCACGAACGCACCCGGCAATGGAGCGGCGATCGGCGGATTAAAAGTCGCTACGGAAAATGGCTGGTTTGCAGCGCGGCCTTCCGGAACGGAAGATATTTATAAGATCTATGCGGAAAGCTTTCGCGGGAAGGATCATTTGCAGCGGATTGTCTCGGAGGCACAGACCCTGGTCAATGAGACCCTGAAGTAGGAGGTCCCGGATGAATTTGTACCTTTGCCCCCATGGATTATTTTTCAAAGCTAGAGGATTTGCTAAAAATGGAAAGGGAAGAAGACCGGCAGTCTTATCTTAAACTTACCGCTACCTCCTCCATATCCGAACGAAGATCCAATGGACTCACCTGGTATCCGATTGCCATCAGGGGCTCAGAGATGAGCCGGGGTGATTATCTGACGGTAGAGCTGGAACGCACTACCCACCTGGATATGAACCACCAGTTTCGTTTCGGGGTATCCGCCGTGCTTTTCTCCGGTCATGACCCGAAGGAGAATAGGATAGAAGGGATCATTTCCTACCAAAGTGGCAACCGCCTTAAGCTCACCCTGCATACGGACGAATTGCCGGATTGGGCCGACGATGGAAAATTAGGGCTTGACCTGCTTTTTGATGACAATAGTTACGACGAAATGCGTAATGCGCTCAAGCAGGCGTCAGCGCTCTATGACAAAAGAGAAGAAGGACAACTGATAAAGATCCTCATCGGCGAAAAATCCCCCGGCTTCCAGCCGATCGGCCATTCCACCAACGGCACACATTCTTCGGATCCCGGCCATCATACCCCCGCCACCAAGGGCGCCAGTAAACTCAACCCTTCCCAGCTGGCCGCGGTGGACAAAATTCTTTCCGCGAATGAATTGGCGATCGTGCATGGCCCCCCCGGCACCGGCAAAACCACCACCCTGGTACAGGCCATCAAAGCCCTGATCCGGCAGGATCATCAGCAAATACTGGTGGTCGCGCCCAGCAACACTGCCGTCGATCTCTTAAGCGAGAAATTATCCGGGGAGGGACTGAACACTCTTCGAATAGGCAACCCCGTAAGGGTGTCGGAACGGCTGATGTCGTTGACCCTCGACAGCAAAATGGCGGCGCATAGCAGCATGAAGGAAGTGAAGAAACTCAGGAAGCAGGCCAGCGAATTCAGGGACATGGCCCATAAATACAAACGGAATTTTGGTAAGGCCGAACGGGAGCAACGCTCAGCCCTCTTTAATGAAGCCCGTAAGATCATGAAACAGGTGGAGAATACGGAGCAGTATATCATGGACGACCTCCTGGCCAGGGCGCAGGTGATTACGGCCACGCTGGTCGGAGCCAACCATTACACCGTACGGAACCTCAAATTTAAAACCGTTGTGATCGACGAAGCAGGACAGGCCCTGGAACCCGCCTGCTGGATCCCGATCCTGAAAGCGCGGAAAGTAGTGCTGGCCGGCGACCACTGCCAGTTATCGCCTACCGTTAAATCCAATGAAGCGGCCAGGAACGGATTAAGTACCACCTTGCTGGAAAAATGCACGGCTCTCTACCCTGAAGCCGTTGTCTTGCTGGAAGAACAATACCGGATGAACGAGATGATCATGGGCTACTCTTCTTCGGTGTTTTATGGGGACAAGTTGAGAGCGCATGCTTCCGTAGCGCAGCATTTACTGTTTCCCGAAGATTGGCCCCTCGCTTTTGTGGATACGGCCGGTTGCGGGTTTGAGGAGCAGACGGAAGGGACCAGTACTACTAATCCCGAAGAAGCCGCTTTCCTGTTCAAACATTTAACGCAACTCGTCACGGATCTGGGTACGCGCTATTCCGCAAAGGATTTCCCTACGATCGCCGTTATTTCTCCCTACAAACAGCAAATTCAGATCCTCAAAGAACAATTGCAGCACAGCTCTGTCTTACAGGAATACGGAGATAAGATCTCCGTCAATACGATCGACAGCTTTCAGGGACAGGAACGGGATATCGTCTATATCAGCATGACCCGAAGTAATACGGAAAATAAGATCGGATTTCTGTCGGATACCCGCCGGATGAATGTGGCCATGACCCGGGCCCGGAAAAAATTAGTGGTGATCGGAGATAGCGCCACTCTTTCGCAGCTGCCTTTTTACGGAGACTTTATTACGTACGCTGAACAAAAGAATGCTTATAAGAGCGCCTGGGAATATGTGTCTGCGTAGAGCGGTGCGAGTTGGGCCTGAAAAAGACCATCTAAAAATTTTAATTTTTAATTTTCCCAAATTCATATGTATAGTTCTTGTCTTTCCCAGAATAACTGTTTATGATTTTAAAGGTTTCAAGATCAGCACCATATAGAATTTGATTCTTATTAAGTATTTTGGATTTTGTCTTGCCCCAGTCTTCGTCAATTGGCACAAAGCTATTAATGTCGTCAAGCATTATTGTGTCATTGCCGTGAATTAATATATTGTCTGCCCTTGCCCAAGGATAGCGAATTAACTTTATTTTATTAGGGTTAACTCCGCTAATTACACAATTGTTTATGTTGTTATAAAATCCAAGGAAATATGCTGAGTCCTTGTCTTTAAAAATGTAGTTACCTACAAATGTGAAAGAATTAGGGTCGATATTTTTTATTGGTACGCCGTCAATAAACAAATGTCTTTTGTCTTTTGCGAACATAAAATCACAGTCGCAGTTGAATTTTAGTGGGGTAAATGTTTTAGCATCTGCACTGTCTAAATGCCATTTATTATTGCCACTTCCTTCATTCCAGTATTCGTAATATACTTTATTTCCTTCAATAGTATATTGACGCTTACAGCTTATTAAAATCGCAACTGTCAATATTGCAAGAGTCTTAAGTAGATTGTTCATTCTTTATTACAAGTAGTTGTCACTGATAATGAAACTGACACTGCAGAATATGTAGTCGGTTTTCCCTTACAGCATAGACCAAACGGTGTTCATCGGTAATCCGGCGGCTCCAACAGCCGGCAAGATCGCCTTTCAGCGGCTCCGGCTTACCAATGCCTTTAAAAGGGGATCGTAGCGTATCTTTAATGAGCTCATTGATGCGCATAAGAATCTTTTTATCCTGCTGCTGCCAGTATAAATAATCCTCCCAGCCATGGGTTTGGGATACCAATTCCATGCTTACTTCTCCATTAGTTTATGCGCTTTGAAAGTGCCGGCATGCATTTCCTGGAGGGATTCTGACAGGCGCTGGCGGTTCGTTGCATTACTAGTCAGATGAAGGGTTTCCTGGATGGCATTGTATTCATCAAGGTCCATCACCACTACATTTTTCCCTTTAGTACGGGAAACCACTACAATTTCCCGGTCGTCATTCACCGCATTCAGGCTTTGAGCCAAGTTATTGCGAAAATCGGAGTAATTTACTACACGCATATAAGTACTTGTTTAAGTACAAAAATACGTACTTTTTTGGAAAATATAGCCTTTTATTTGGTTGTTCCTCAGACAGCAGCTGCCTTCGGCGCGAACTTTTCCCTGCTCTGCAAAATAGCGCCGATATTTTTTTCCGCCCATGCTGTCAGCGATTCCAGGTACGGCATCAGGCTTTGCCCCAATTCCGTTAACTGATACTCCACCCGCGGCGGTATCTCTGGATAGACTTTCCGGGCGATCAGCCCATCGGCCTCAAGCGCCCTCAAAGTGACGGTAAGCATCTTCTGGGAAATATCCCCGATAGCACTGTTTAACTGATTAAATCGCATCGTTCCCTTCTTGTCCAGGTACAAGATAATCAGCGAGTTGTCCGGCAGGACCATTAATTATATTTCTCCCACTCAGGAAGTATTTCTTACTGATCCCACCCTGGAAAAATTATTGGGTAGGCAACCCACTTCGCTCAGGGAATATTTAAAGACGGTATATTCCCCGGCAGCCAACTAAATCATTGTCTATGCTGGCTCCGGTTTTACCGGCCGGAGCTCTTTTTTCCGGCTTCCGGCTCTTTCTGGAGTCACGCTTATCCTTCCGGCTGAAGGACATTTCCCTTACTTCCCTGCCAGCCGATCAGCAGCACGCCCAGGATCACCAGTCCCGTACCCACCAGCTGTTCCGTAAAGATCTTATCTCCCAAAATGAAATGCGCCTGCAGGATTGTGGAAACAGGTCCGATGCTGGTAACGATCGCCGCATTATTGGCGCCGATCCGCTTCATGCCCGCGGATAGCATGAAAGAGGGGATCACCGTGGCAAACAGCGCCAGTAAAACAGCATATAGCCAAAGCCCGTCACCGTTAATCCCATGCCCGCCCATCCCGATGGATACGCCGCCACGAACGCCGGCCCCGGCAAATCCATGCCCGCTCAGCAGGCCCCGCAGCAGAAAATGCAGCAACACGGCGCCCGTGGCCACCAGCATACTATAGGTAGTAAATTTGGCTGCGCCCAGCACGGGGATCATCCGGCCGCTACCCGCCAGGTAACAGGCATAGGTAATGGCGCATAGAAAGATCAGGCTGCTGCCCCAGTAGAAATTCGGGTTCCCCGTATCCACTTTCAATTCCCCGAAATAGGCAATGCCGATCCCCGTATAGGTCAGCAGCAAGGCCCACCGTTGTACCCGGCCCACCGGCTGCTTGAATAAAGCCGCATTGATCAGCACGGCAAAACTGGGATAAAGAAACAGGATAAGCCGCTCCAGGCCCGCCGATACATATTGTAATCCCACAAAGTCAAAATAACTGCTGAAATAGTAGCCCAGTAAGCCCAGCGCAATGACATATCCCCATTGCTTTCGGGTCATCCTCACATTATCCTCCTTCCGGTTGCCCCACCAGGCGGCTATAAGATAGAAAGGCAGGGAAAACAACATCCGAAGCATCAGCAGGGTCAATGCATCAGCCGACGTGGCATGGAAAGCCTTTTTGATGATGATCGCCTTGGTAGAGAAAAGGATGGCGCCCGTAAAAGAAATGAGAAAGCCTTTCAGCAAATTATTTTTCATAAAAGATCTGTGAGCGGCCTGCCGCTCTATTAATGAACAAAGCCTCCGTGGGGAGGCTTTGCGGTTTTACTTTATGCCGATACGTTGAACTCCCTTAGCGCGTCGTTGAGACTTGTTTTCAGATCCGTACTCGGCTTTCGCTGCCCGATGATCAGGGCGCAATTCACACTATATTCCCCGGCAGGAAATTTTTTCAGATAACTGCCCGGGATCACTACGCTGCGGGCAGGTACCCGCCCCTTATACTCCACCGGCTTTGTTCCGCTCACGTCGATGATCTTCGTAGACTGCGTCAGCACTACATTAGCTCCCAATACCGCTTCTTTTTCCACGATCACCCCTTCCACGACAATGCTGCGGCTGCCCAAAAAGGCGCCGTCCTCAATAATGACCGGGGCGGCCTGCAAGGGCTCCAATACGCCACCGATTCCCACGCCGCCACTGAGATGCACTCCTTTCCCGATCTGCGCACAGCTTCCTACGGTAGCCCAGGTGTCCACCATGGTGCCCTCGTCCACATAGGCGCCGATATTTACATAGCTGGGCATCAAAACGACGTTCTTCGCGAGATAAGCCCCATACCGGGCTACTGCGTGAGGGACAGCCCTTACGCCCAGTTCCTTATAATTTTTTTTCAGCAACATCTTATCATAGAACTCAAAGGGCGCCAGATCCCAGGTCTGCATGGGCTGGATCCCGAAATAAAGCAGGATAGCCTGCTTGACCCATTCGTTCACCTGCCATCCGCTGCCCGCAGCCGCTCCGCCACCATCTGTGGCTGCACCGCTGCCCGCAGAAGGGCTGGCTACGCGCAGACGGCCCTTATCCACTTCCTCGATGACGGCCCTTACCGCATCCGCATGACGGGCTTCTTTTAATAAATCCCGGTTGGCCCAGGCTTCCGCTATCAGTTGTTTCAATTCCATCTATAATTTTTGGGCAAACTTACTGCATGAACGCCAATTAAAAATATCTTCGGTCATGGAATTGCACAACGGAGTCCCGGATTTTAACAAGGATATAGAGAACAGCCTCCCGATATTACAGGCCGGTGGTCTCATCCTGTACCCGACCGATACGATCTGGGGGATAGGGTGCGACGCTACCAACCCGGCAGCCGTAAAAAAAATATTCGCCCTCAAACAGCGGGCGGAGACGAAAAGCCTGATCGTGCTGATGGCAGACGAACGGGATGTCCTGAAATATACCAGCCAGCCCGATCTGCGGGTATTTGATTTCCTGCGCACCGTACAGAAGCCTACTACCGTCATTTATGAAGGTCCCGTGGGGTTGGCGGACAACCTCACCGGCACGGACGGCACCGTAGCGATCCGGCTGGTAGACGACCCTTTCTGCCGGCACCTGATCAAACGGTTCCGCAAACCCATCGTATCTACCTCCGCCAATATTTCCGGCCGGCCGGCCCCGGCTTTTTTTGGAGAGATCGAAGACCCCATCAAGACAGGGGTGGACGGGATCGTGCAGTACCGGCAGCAGGATACTTCTCCCCGGCAGCCCTCTGCCATCGTGAAATGGAACAGGGATGGCTCGGTCACCGTCATTCGCCCCTGACATCCCTGCGACCTGCCCCGGTTCCGCGAGCGCGCAAAAATCACACATTTAAATGTAAATTCGCACCGTGCAAAAATTCCTGGTTATACAAACGGCGTTTATAGGTGACGTGGTATTGGCTACGGGTATCATTGAAAAACTACACGATTTCTTCCCCGATGCCCAGATCGATTTCCTGGTGAGGAAGGGCAACGAAGCCCTGCTCGCCGCCCACCCCTACTTACACGAAGTCCTGGTATGGGATAAGAAACAGCATAAACTCCGCAATTTATGGAACATGGGCCGGCGGATCCGACGGACTAAATACGACAAGGTGATCAACGTGCAGCGTTTTGCCGCTACCGGCCTGCTGACGGCTTTTTCCGGAGCAGGAGAGACCATCGGATTTGACAAGAACCCGCTGAGCCGCTTTTTTTCTAAAAGGATCCCCCATATCGTCAGCGCACCTGCGACCAGCCGCGCGCCGCGACACGAGATCGAACGCAACCAGGAATTGATCCGGGATTTTACAGACGCCCTGCCGGCCCGGCCCCGGCTCTACCCTTCACCGCAGGATATCGATAGGGTAGGGGAATACAAAGGGACGGCCTATATCACCATATCTCCCGCCTCTGTCTGGTTTACCAAACAATACCCAAAGGATAAGTGGATCTCTTTTATTAATAAGGTCCCCGCTGACTATACCATCTATTTGCTGGGAGCTCCCTCGGATACCACCCTCTGCGAAGAGATCCGGGCAGCGTCCTCCCATCCCTCTGTAAGGAACCTGAGCGGCCAGCTCTCCTTCCTGCAGTCAGCCGCTTTAATGGCCGATTCGGCCATGAATTATGTAAATGATTCGGCCCCAATGCATTTTGCTTCCTCCGTCAATGCGCCTGTAACGGCCGTCTACTGCTCTACGATTCCTTCTTTTGGCTTCGGCCCCCTCTCGGATAGAAAGTTTATCGTGGAGATACAGGAGCCCCTTGACTGCCGTCCCTGCGGACTGCATGGGTATAAAGCCTGCCCGAAAGGGCATTTTAATTGCGCCTATAAAATAGAAGACGGGCAACTTCTGCAAACTTTATAATTTCACAGGATTATTCGTTTTATTTTCGTCTGTCAAAGCAATAGTTTCGCAATTCGTATTATGGATATCCAATGCACAGAAAAAGAGTTGTTCGTATTCCGGCAGATCGCGCAGGCTGCTGCAGAGCTGAGATTGCCGTGTTTTTTGATCGGAGGATTTGTCCGCGACCGGCTCATTGGCCGGTCTACCAAAGACGCGGATATCGTATGTGTGGGCGATGGGATCGAACTGGCCAATAAAGTGGCTGACCAATTCCAGCCCCGTCCTACCGTGGCATTCTTTAAGAACTTCGGCACCGCCCAGATCAAGCTGGGAGATTGGGAAATAGAATTTGTCGGGGCCCGGAAAGAAAGTTATAGCCCGGATTCCCGCAATCCGGCTGTATTGCCCGGAACGGTGGAAGACGACCAGCTTCGTCGGGATTTTACGATCAATGCCATGGCGATCAGCCTGAATGCAGACGACTATGGCCGGTTGATCGATCCTTTCAATGGCCTGCAGGACCTGGAACAACGTGTAATCCGTACACCTCTTGATCCCCTGCAGACCTTCAGCGATGACCCCTTGCGCATGATGCGGGCCATACGGTTTGCCGCACAACTCGATTTCACCATTGCTGAGCCCACTTTCCAGGCTATCAAAGAAGATGCCGGTCGCATCGCCATCGTTTCACAGGAACGGATCACGGATGAGCTGAATAAAATTATTCTCAGTCCCAAACCCTCTATTGGGTTTGACCTTTTGTATAAGAGCGGCCTGCTGTCGATCATCTTTCCCCAGATGGTCGACCTGGCAGGAGCGGAATATATCGACGGGATGGGGCATAAGGATAATTTTTATCATACATTGCAGGTTCTTGACAATATAAGCGGGCACACCGACGATCTCTGGCTCCGTTGGGCTGCTATCCTGCATGATATAGGCAAGCCCGCGACGAAGCGGTTTGAAAAAGACCACGGCTGGACCTTCCACGGGCATGAAGTGGTGGGAGGCAAGATGGTTCCCAGGATATTTGCACGGCTGAAATTGCCGCAAAATGAAAAGATGCGCTTCGTCAGGAAACTGGTGGAATATCATTTGCGCCCCATCAGCCTCACGAAAGAGAATATCACCGATTCGGCGCTGCGGCGTTTGCTCTTTGACGCAGGAGATGATATGGAGGCCCTGATGACCTTATGCGAAGCCGATATCACCTCGAAGAATAAACAAAAGGTCCGGCGTTACCTGGAGAACTTCGAAATGGTAAGGGTCCGGCTGAAAGAAGTGGAGGAGAAGGATCGTATCCGAAACTGGCAGCCACCCATCACCGGGGAAATGATCATGGAGAAATTCGGACTGCCCCCCGGCAAGCTGGTGGGCGATCTCAAAACCGCTATCCGTGAAGCGATCCTGGACGGCGTGATAGAAAATAATGATAAAGCAGCTTATGATTTTATGATGCGCAGGGCGGCAGAACTGAATTTAACAGCGATAAAATAGCCTCTAAAATTTACGGAAGATAATTCCGATATTTCGTGTTATTTTGTGTTCCTTAATTGGTATTAATTCGTGTATATGGCAATATTGAAATTCAGGATTTATTTTGAGGAAGATGATAGCATTTACAGGGATGTGGTTGTTAAGCATACCCAGACTTTTTTGCAACTGCACCAGGTGATCCTGAAAGCTTATGAATTTGACAGTAAGCACCAGGCGACTTTCTATCGCAGTAATGATAACTGGCAAAGAGGTCGGGAGATCTCATTGGAAAAATATGACAAGGCTTATAAGGTGGAACCCTTATTGATGGAGGCCACTACCATCGGCTCGGAGATCCGCGATCCCAACCAGAAGTTTATTTACACTTATGACTTCGTCCGCAACTGGGGCTTTCTCGTCGAATTGATCAACGTATCAAAAGAAGAGAATGGCAAACTGGACTACCCCGCTGTAGTCAAATCAGAAGGCATTCCTCCGTCTCAATACGGTACAAAAGGGCTGGTAGGCGACAAGCTTACGGAAATAGAAGAGAAATATGACCTTACGAAAGGTACGGTTGGCTTTGGCGTAAAAGAACAGGACGGCACTGACGCGCCGGAAGAAGAGGCCAGCGAAGAGGAAAATGAAGAAGAAGGGGAAGATGCCGGCGCGACGGAAGAGTAGATAGCACAACGAATTGAACCAGCCAACCGTCATAGTCATCGTGGGGCCAACGGCCGTAGGCAAGACGGCCGCAGCCATCAGGCTGGCCCAAAGTCTGCACACAGAAATAATCTCCGCCGACTCCCGCCAGTGTTTTACAGAATTAAATATCGGTGTCGCCAAACCTTCGCCGGAAGAACTCCAGGCCGTTCACCATTATTTCATCAACTCCCATTCCATTCACCAGGAAGTCAATGCCGCCCTATTCGAGGAGCTTTCCCTTTCATGGACAGAAGAGATCTTCCGCAAACGACCTGCTGCCATTATGGTGGGGGGGACCGGTCTCTATATAAAGGCCTTCACAGAAGGACTGGATGAGATCCCCGCCACCCGCCCCGGCATCCGGGAGCAGATTCAGACGCAATATGAAATAGCCGGAATGGACTGGCTGCAGCAGGAAGTAAAAAAGGCAGATCCCGCTTTTTATGAAGCAGGAGAAATACATAATCCGCAAAGACTGATGCGGGCGCTGGAAGTACAATGGTCAACAGGCCTTTCCATTCTCTCTTTCCGTAGCCGCGGAAAGAAACAACGCCCTTTCCGGATAGAGAAGATCGGACTGCAGCTCCCCAAAGAACAGCTGCACCAACGCATTCACGACCGCGTGGACCAGATGATGGAACAGGGCTTGCTGGAAGAAGTAAAGGGCCTCCTCCCCTGCAAAGAGGTGAATGCCCTGCAGACCGTAGGCTACCGCGAACTCTTCGACTATCTCGACGGCAAATCCTCCCTCCCCGAAGCCGTAGACAGGATCAAAACGAATACCCGCCATTATGCCAAACGGCAATTGACCTGGTTCCGGAAAGACTCCGCTGTCCAATGGATCGATGCCCGCGAATTCGGACAGGATCCCCTCCGGTTCATCTCCGGCCCTGCTCAACCCTAACGCGCCCGGGCCGCCACACCGGCAAAAAATAACCTAATCATAATATTGCCGTAACAGGGTTTCGTCCAAAATTTGCGACTTAAATCATTAAACCTAGTGACAGCGAACCTGCATAAATTGATAGCCAGGGAATTCGGAGAAGATTTTTTATGGGGAGTGGCGATGGCTGCCATACAAAATGAAGGCGCTTACAATAGTTACGGCAAAGGTCCGTCCATCTGGGACAACTTCTCCCGCCGGCCGGGCAAGATCAAAGGAGCGGGAAAACCCACCATCGCCTGCGATTTTTACCACCGGTATAAGGACGACCTTCTGCTGACAAAAGCCCTGGGCTTCAATGTATTCCGCTTCTCCATCTCCTGGCCCCGTATCCTGCCCGAAGGCACCGGCCGGGTTAACAAAGAAGGGATCGCCTTCTATCACCGGGTTATCGACGAATGCCTCAAGCTGGGATTAACGCCTTATGTGACGCTCTATCACTGGGATCTGCCCGCAGCCCTGGAGAAAGAAGGGGGGTGGACCAGCCACCTCATGCTGAAATGGTTTACCCGTTATGCAACCCTCTGCGCGGAAGAATATGGGGATAAGGTAAAAAACTGGATCGTGCTCAACGAGCCTTTCGGTTTTACCAGCCTGGGCTATATGCTGGGCAAACATGCTCCCGGCAGGATGGGACTTTCTAATTTCCTCCCCGCCATTCATCATGCGGCCCTGGCCCAGGCGGAAGGGGGACGTATCCTCCGCCAGTTCGTAAAGGGCGCCCATATCGGCACCAGCTTTTCCTGCTCAGAAGTCATTCCTTATACGGATTCCCCCGAAGACATCCAGGCCGCCAAAAGAATGGATATCCTGATGAACCGCCTCTTTATCGAACCTGCCCTGGGCAGGGGCTATCCACGGGAAGATTTCAAATTCCTGGAACGCCTGGAATTACACAACAAAAGCTGGAAATACACTGAAAGGATGGCGTTCAACTTTGACTTTATCGGCATCCAGAACTATTTCCCCGTGGTGGTCCGGCATAATGCCCTCATTCCCATCGTTCAGGCCTCGGAAGTAAAAGCCTCCGCGCGGAAAGTGCCCCATACGGCCATGGGCTGGGAGATCAACCCGGACAGCTTTTACCGCCTGATCAAACGATTCTGGCTATATGGCGGCGTGAAAGAGATCATCATCAGCGAGAGCGGAGCCGCTTTTAAGGACGAACTCGTCAATGGCGCCATTGACGACCAGGAACGGATCGACTATTTTCAACAATACCTGCTGGCAGTACTCAAAGCCAAAAAAGAAGGGGTGAATATAAAAGGCTATTTCGCCTGGAGCCTGATGGACAATTTCGAATGGGCCGAAGGATACAGGGCCCGCTTCGGCCTGATCCATGTCGACTTCAATACCCAGTTGCGCACGATTAAAAACTCCGGCTACTGGTTCCGGGACTGGCTGAGCGGAAAATAGCCTTCCCCCTTTCCCAATAAATAATTCCCTAATTAATGTATTCATTAGAAATGAGTTATTGTATAACTATGCCCACTAATGAAAAAAATATTAAAAGTTCTTAATTTTTTTATAAAAGTTTATTAACTTCATGTTAATTTAAAAGATGCTTCTAACCAAGACTTAAAAAAGTATGGCTGCCAAAAATGCACTTTATAAAAAAAAGATCATCAAACAACTATACTTCGCTCAAATCTTATCCAGCTCAGATCTTAGTGTTCAGACAAAGACGAGTTTGCCGCTTACAACCAAAATGCTGAATGAATTGATCGAAGAGAACTATATAGTCGAGACGGGCTACGCACCTTCAACAGGCGGCAGGAGACCTTTGATGTATTCGCTCCGCCCTGATATTATGTATGTCGTCGCCGTCGCCATGGACCAGTTGTTTACCCGGATCGTTATAATGGACATGCAAAAAAAGCAGGTCTCCGATATAGAAAAGATCGAGCTGCACCTGGCCAAAAACCCCCAGGCATTGGCTAAACTGGTCGAAAAGATCGACGAGCATATCCGGAAAGCTGGAATTATAAAAGAACGGATCGCAGGCATCGGCATCGGCATGCCGGGCTTTGTGGATGCTAAAAAAGGGATCAACTACTCCTTTTTGGAGACCGGGGAAAAAAGTATTACTCATTATATAACAGAAAGGGTTGGTGTACCCACCTTCATTGAAAATGACTCCAGCCTGATCGCGCTGGCGGAATTCAGCTTCGGCGCTGCCCGCAATAAAAAGAGCGCCATGGTCGTCAACCTGGGTTGGGGTATTGGTCTTGGCCTGATCCTCAACGGTGAGCTTTTCAGGGGACATAATGGTTTTGCCGGTGAATTCAGTCATATCCCCCTCTTTTCAAATAACAAACTTTGCAGTTGCGGTAAGAGCGGTTGCCTGGAAACGGAGGCTTCCCTGCTGGTAGTGGTCGAGAAGGCGGAAGAAGGCATACGCAATGGTCGTGTGACCATGTTGAAGAGACACCTGCTGACGGAAAATTTCGACGAAGCTTCCCAGACCGTCATATCAGCAGCAGAAAAAGGAGACAAGTTTGCCGTAGAATTATTATCCGAGGCAGGTTATAATATAGGAAGAGGAGTAGCTATTTTAATTCACTTGCTTAACCCCGAGACGATCATACTCAGTGGAAGGGGATCTTCCGCCGGAAAAATATGGAAGACTCCTATTCAGCAGGCATTGAATGAACATTGCATTCCCAGGCTGGCTGCCAATACGGAAATAGAAATATCGACATTAGGCTATAATGCGGAATTGATAGGGGCCGCAGCCCTGGTAATGGAAAATTACGGTAAGGAGATCGGCAGGAAAAGTCACGAAGGAAAAATCGCTTTTGCCAATTATAATGCAAAATGAATTTTGCATTCATGTTATTAATTGCTTATTAGTAAAAACCAAAATAAACTGCACATGAAACGGACATTCAGGCCAAGGCTCGCGTTCGCGATGTTAGTCATTGTCTCCTCTCTGCTACTTGGGCTCTCCTCCAGCGCCCAGGTGAAAAAAGCGGTGACAGGGGTAGTAAGAGATCCTTCAGGGAACCCCATTCCCGGTGTTACCATTAAAGTAAAAGGGGTGAAGACCGGTGGCGTCATCACAGACGATGCGGGTAATTTTTCCATTAAGACAGATCCCGGCGCCGTGCTGATCGTCAGCTCTATCGGGTACGATAGTAAAGAAGTTCCTGCGGGTGACGGCTCAGTCATCGCTGTGCAGTTGGCAAAGAATAACAAAGAATTGTCGGAAGTAGTGGTGACAGGTTTTGGCGTTAAAAAGGATGTCCGCAGAGTGGCTTATGCCATCACGGAAATAAAAGGCAGCGAGGTCGTAGCCACCAACAACTCCAACCTGGGCGATGCCTTACAGGGAAAAGTGGCCGGCGTTACCATTTCTCAGGGGACCGGCGGTCCTTCTTCCAGCTCGCGTATCCAGATCAGGGGTAATGCCCGGTTGGCCGGTAATACGGAGCCCCTGGTAGTCATAGACGGTATCCTGATCGAACCGGGTACCACCGGCGCCGATTCATGGGGTGGGGGACAGGACTTTGGTAATATTATCAAGGACCTGAATCCGGATGATTATGAGAGCATCACGGTCCTGAAAGGATCTGCCGCCTCGGCATTGTATGGAGCCAGGGCTTTGAATGGCGTACTGCTGATCACCACCAAAAAAGGAAAGGCCAGAAAGGGCGTCGGTATCATCTATAACCAGACGGCCTCTTTTGACAAAGCCTATAAAATGGCAGACCTGCAAAATCAGTTTGGCGGCGGGATCAGCCCTACTTTTGCCAAAGACGCACAAGGGAATGATGTCGTGGATGTGACTGCCAGCCCCTGGAATAGCAACAATCCTAATGGGGGATATTCTTACGGACCCGCACTCGACGGACACCTGGTAAAAGACCTGGATGGCCGGATGGTGCCCTGGAAGGCTAATGACCCGCTCAAGGACTTTTTCGTGACCGGCCAGTTCATTAATACCAATGTAGCGGCCGAGGGAGGGAACGACAACGGTAGTTTCAGGGTTTCCTACACCAACCTGAATAACTCCAGTGTAGTGCCGAACAACCGTCTGACTAAGAATAGCTTTACCTTCCGCGGTACACAGAAACTGTCGAATGTACTTTCTATCGACGCCAGCATCAACTACACCAGCAACTATATCTTAAATCCCATCATCCAGGGTGGCGGTGGCACCAGCAACCCGGTGGGCGGCTTTACGTATTTCATGCCAAGGAATGCCGACATCAACTACTACAAAACCCGGAATCATTATGTCAATCAAGCCAGCGGCGGTGTCGTGAGAGGGGTCACAGGGGACCCCTATTATATCGCGAACCTGCTCTGGCCCATGCTGGAAGATAATCTCAGCCGGAGGGAAAATGTCCTGCTCGCTAACCTGGATCTGACCGCCAAGTTCACTCCCTGGCTGACGGGCCTGGTACGCTCTAATGTCCTGAATTATAATGATCAGACAGAGATCAAGAATCTCGGACAAGGGGCCAATTTCAGTGGTTCCACTGGCTCCTATGAACTAGATCAGAGCGCGTATAAAAATATAAAGGTGCAGGGACTGTTGACCGCCAACAAGCAATTCGGGACTGATTTCGTGATGAGCGCTACGATCGGCGGGGAAACCTATCGCAAGCTGGGCGGCCCCAATACCCAGGCCAAAACCAACGGCGGCCTCAATACGCCGGGACTTTATTTTATATCGAACTCGGTAGGCACTTCTACTTTTACCCAGAATTATAATCCTACAGAAAGGGACGACGCAGCCTATATTTACGGCGATCTGACCTGGAAGAATATGTTGACGGCCAATTTCAGTGTCCGTAATGACTGGTCCTCTGCGCTGACCTATGCCGATGGCCATGGCAACTATAGTTATAACTACAACAGCGCCGGCTTAGCCTGGACATTTACAGAATTGCCTGCTTTGAAAGGGGTCCCTCATTCTATTCTCTCTTATGGTAAATTAAGGGCCAGCGTTGGCTGGACTGGATACAGCGCGGATGCCTGGGCTGCCAATAGCACGGGATATTACGGGTATGTAGGTACGTTCCCTAACGCCAATGGCGGTCTCCAGACCCTGAATTCTTTCAATGATGGGAATGGTAACTATAACACCACCCTGGGAAACCAAAACCTTAGGAACGAACTGGCCCGTGAAATTGAGTTCGGCGCCGACCTGCGTTTCCTGAACAACCGGTTGGGGATCGATGTCACCTATTACAAGAAAAATTCTAAGAACCAGATCATTTCTTTGCCGGCCGACCAGGAGAGCGGGATCTCTGCCCGGACGATCAATGCCGGTAATATACAGAACCAGGGAGTGGAAATATTGCTGACAGCCAGCCCGGTTAAATCAAAAGACTTCAACTGGGATATGACCGTCAACTTTACGCTCAACCGGAATAAGATCATTGCGCTGTATCCCGGGGTTACCAGCTATAATCTCCAGCTGGCATTCGGGGCCGATGTCGCCGCCTACGCCATCGCCGGCAAGCAATACGGAGAAGTACAGACAGGATACGCTTATGCTATCTATAATGGCAAGAATGCCGCCGGGCACGGTCAAAGGGTACTCGGTTCTGCGCCCAACGGCACCACCGGAAACTATTACAGTTTTATGCGCTCGCAGGACTATGATGGATCGGTAAAGGACCTGGGGACGATCATGCCGAATTTCTTATGGGGCACTTTCCAGACATTGTCCTATAAGAACTTCACCCTGGGCATCCAGGTGGATTCCAAGATCGGGGGATTGCTGGCCTCTTCAACAAGTCAATACGGTTCCGAAACAGGCGTCATGAAGAATTCCCTGTTCGGACGTAATGCTAAACTGGGTGGGATAAGCTATACGGATGCCGGCGGTGCGTCGCATGATGATGGTATCATTCCCAAAGGGGTATTGGCCGATGGGATCATGTCCGGAAATGTAGACCTGGGCGGCATGACTTACGCCGATGCGGTAAAGAATAATTACCTGAAGCCGGTTCCCGCCTATGCTTACTATGAGAACCTGACCCAGTGGTCCAGCGGTATCCGCGAGGTATCTATCTTTGACAACTCCTGGGTAGCCCTTCGCCAGGTATCGGTTGGCTATAGCCTGCCTGCTTCTATTTATAGTAAGATTCATTTGAACGGGCTGAAATTTAGCCTTACCGGCAGGAACCTGTTTTATATATGGAAAAATGCAAAAGATGGTGTGAACCCGGAAGGCCTTTATAACAACCAGGCCGGCGCCTTTGCTGAAGGCGGTGGTCTGCCCCTGATCAGAAGCATGGGCGCTACCTTAAATGCTACCTTTTAAATTTTTATATACATAAATACTATTACAGATATGAAACGATATAAATATTCCCTGCTACTGTTAATACCGTTTACAGTACTTGTCTCCTGTAAGAAATCAGCTTTTGTAGATGCCAACATCAGCCCTTCGACCCTGGCATCCGTCGACCCGAGTGCCCAATTTTTATATGCTTCCCGGTCTTTGCCCAACGACTTCGAATATTACTATGACGTCTTGCGGGATGTAAATGCCTGGATGCAATTCTCGACGGGCGGTACGGGTAATGGCTCCGGCTTCAACATACCGGGGGCGCATTTCAATTACCGTTATGGTAATTATTACGGCAACGTGGGTACTCCGCTGGCCGATATCCCTCACCTGATCGCCAAAATGAGTACGGCAGACCAGGCGCTCAGGGTAAATGAAGCCGCGGTCGCCAGCATTTATATGGCTTACTACGCGTTTTATGTCAGTGATATCAATGGCAGCATCCCTTATTCACAAGCCTTTAAGGCCCGCTACGGCGGAACGCTGACACCGACCTACGATACACAGCAAAGTTTGTTCGACACGCTCGACACACAGATCAAGGCAGCTGTCACGGCCCTGGAAGGTAACCTTGCAGGCCAGAAATCCTATGGCAATAGCGACCCCTTTTATGGTGGCGACCCGACCCACTGGATCAAGGCCGGTAATGCCTTGCGCCTGAAGATCGCCATGCGCCTGATGAAAAGAGACCCGGCTAAATTGAAATCCATTGCTACGGAAGTCCTGGCGGATGCCAACCAGATGAGCGGCATTGCCGATTCATGGGTCTTACTGGTAGGACCTACTTATGCAGATGCTTCCGGCAACTATAACCCCACGGGTTTCCTGGCGGCCAAACCGGTTGTGGACTTCATGAACACCACCAGTGACCCCCGTATAGGGATCTTCTACCGGAAGAACAGCTTTGGCGTGTACGCAGGTAGCCCCACCAGCCCGGATATCTGTGCCCTGCCTGTCAACCAGGCCTTATATACTGCCAAGGATACACCCTTTTCTCAATTGCAGCATCGCCTGTTCACGCCCAATTTTGATGAGAATGACGGCAATGGTGCCGGTAAAGGCGTTGGCTTCTTTCCCGTTCTCACCTATGCAGAATATTGCTTTATACGGGCAGAACTGGGCGCCAGGAGCATTACGTCAGACAATGCAGGGACCTGGTACACCAATGGCGTAACCGCCTCCATTACATTCTACGATGCAATGGCTACGGCTGCAGGGATTGCTGGTTACACGAGTGTCACCGGGAAAATCAGCAATTACCTGCTCCAAACCGGCGTAGCGTTTGACCCTACCAAGGCGGTAGAACAGATTGCCTGCCAGGCCAACCTGAACTTTTTCCGGCAGCCCCTCGAAGCCTGGGCCTGGTGGAAAAGAACGGGTTTCCCCAATACGACCTCTGTATTGGCATGGTCGCCATTGACCGCAAGCGGAGCTACGCTGCCTTTGGCGCGCAGGGCTTCCCTGGTCTTATTTTCCACCGCGGACGCCAACTATGCGAATCAGAAGGCGGCATACGATGCCATGGCTACGGATCCCAGCTTCCTTACGCCCGACAATGCTCTGGGCCGTGTCTGGTGGGATATGCCATAACTTTTAAATACACTGAACTCCGGGCTATTCATTAGTCCGGAGTTTAGTATTTTTATACAGGAGGACATTTTTCGATCTTATGCCAATCGTGAAAAAATATATTTGGATATTGCTCCTGACCGCCTGGCATCATTCCTATGCGCAGTCGAAAAATGACTCCGTATTCAGTTCTTCCATCTTATCTTCTGTCCCTTTGTTCGACGCCGGCCAGCACCGTCTCACTTCCCTAAAGTCCGCAGGCGCTTCTGGTTATACCAGGTTATTTATTTTCTTGTCTCCCGAATGTCCCCTCTGTCAGAACTATACGAAGGTTCTTAATCAACTGAATATTCAGTATGCCGGTAAAATAAAGATCTATGGCATCATTCCGGGCAAAACGTATAAACCGTCAGAAATAGCCGCCTTCGCTGAAAAATATAAGATCGGTTACCCGTTATTGACGGACGAATCCTTCAGTCTTTCACATTATTTACAAGCGACTGTCACACCGGAAGCTATCCTGCTGGGCCCGGAGAATCAATTGCTGTATAAAGGCGCCATCGATAATTGGTATAAGGCCCTGGGAAAGGCCAGGATAAGAGTAACCGAAAATTACCTGCAGGACGCCATCGATCATGCCCTCCGCCAGGAACCTTCACCGATAAAGAGGACGACACCCGTGGGTTGCTCGATAAATGATTTTTAACAGGTGACTATGACAAGATATTTCATCGTTTGTATCATTGTTTTCCGGACCCTGCCCGCCCTCGCACAGGAATCCGCCCCCCCCGGCCCTGCCGGAACCATCACGGGAGACCCCACCTGGTATGGAGCTATTGCACCTATTATCCTGAACAAATGCGCTCCCTGTCACCAGCCGGGTGAAGCCGCTCCTTTTTCCTTACTCACGTATGAGAATGTTGCGAAAAGGGCCTCCTTTATCCGGAAAGTCGTGGAAAGCCGCTATATGCCCCCCTGGCGCGCCGACCGGCAATATGTGCACTTTGCCAACGAGCGATCGCTCAGTGATGCCGAAATCTCCCTGATCACCCAATGGATCGACAATAAAACGCCCCGGGGAAAAGAATCGGATTCCGTAGCAGGCTTTCATGCCCTGGCACCCGGCTCCCATACCCTTGTACGGGGGACCCTTTATAACAGGAAGCCGGACCTGGTATTGCCGGTCAATGATTCCTTTCACCTGGCAGGAGACAATACCGAACGGTTCGTGATCTTTAAGATCCCTTTTGAATTGAAAGACTCGGCCAACGTGGAGGCCATCGAGTTCTTCTGCAACAATAAGAAGCTCATCCACCACGCCAACTATGCGATACAGGCCGTGCCCGACGAGAAGACAGACATAAAGAGTACGGCTTCCTATGTCAATCTTACGGACGACGACCGCACGAAGGTCGACCAATACATGCCCTACCGGAAAATAATGTCCTATTACGGCGGATGGATACCCGGAACCAGTTATGAGTACTTTCCTGCAGCATTCGGATGGGTGATGCCCCGCCGCGGCGTAATATTACTAACGGTGCATTATGCCCCCTCGGCAACGGATGAGAACAGTATCTGCGGCATCAATCTTTTCTTCAAGAAGACGCCTGTCAAAAGGGTCATGAAAGTGGTCAGCTTCGGCTCCGGAGGTATCGGCGAATCACAGATCGATCCCATATTTTATATCAAAGCTAACAAGGTTCAGACCTTCCGGCTGGAAGTTACCAACCCCAGCCAGGATCAGAGCCTATTATACGTCTGGCCGCATATGCACCTGCTGGGGAAAGAATACAAGGCCTATATCACCACCCCCGCAGGAGATACGATCCGGTTGGTGCATATCCCGGAGTGGGACTTCCGCTGGCAGGAAATCTACCGGTTCCCTCATCCCGTAAAGGTGCCGAAAGGATCGGTGATCCATTTGGAATGCACTTACGACAATACGGCCGATAATCCTTTTAACCCCAATACCCCCCCCAAGACAATTTTTTCGATGGGCGATATGAAGACCACGGATGAAATGATGACCCTGATGATGGGATTTCTCCCTTATCAGGAAGGAGATGAAAAGATCGATCTTGAATAAGGCATCCAAAAATGAATTTATGAAAATTCCGCTGTTGCTTGGCGTCTTGCTGTTGCCCTCCCTGCTGCCCGCGCAGCCCGGCGCCCGGCCCTCCGCGCAGTCCGAAGCCCGTCCCCCCTTGTTCACGCTCATGAATGACAGGCAAACGGGCATTTATTTCTTAAATAAGATCGTGGAAGATGATTCCTTGAATGTCATGCGCTATGAATACCTGTATAACGGGGCCGGAGTAGGTATTGCGGATTTTAACAACGACGGCCTCAACGATATTTTTTTTTCCGGCAATACAGGCCCTGACAAATTATACCTTAACAAAGGCAATTTTAAATTCCAGGATATCACCCGCCAGGCGCATGTCGCCGGCAACGGCACCTGGAGCACGGGCGTCAGCATCGCTGATGTCAACGGGGACGGGCTGATGGATATATATGTCTGCCATTCCGGTAAATACGACGACTCCACCAAATTAAGCAATGAATTATTCATCTGCCAGGGAATAAAGGACGGTATTCCTGTATTTAAAGAAATGGCGAAAGAATATGGTTTGGATGCACCCGGCACCCAGTCCACCCAGGCTGTCTTCTTCGACTATGATAAGGACGGCGACCTGGATATGTTCCTGTTAAATCATTCCAATCACACTTATAATCCCTTTCTCAATACCCGGAAGACCCGGGCTACCCCTGACTTTCATTTCGGCAACCGCCTTTTCCGCCAGGACAGGGACGCCGCCGGCCATATCCATTTCACGGATGTTACCCTGTCGGCCGGCATCGTCAACAACCCATTGAATTTCGGACTGAGTGTAACCGTTAGCGATGTGAATAAGGACGGCTGGCCGGACATCTACACGACCAGTGATTACTCGGAAAAAGATTGCTTCTATCTCAACAACAGGGACGGTACTTTTACGGAATCGCTGGAACAATCGTTTACCCACATTTCCAAATATTCGATGGGATCGGATATCGCAGACTACAACAACGACGGAAGGCCCGATGTAATTACCCTGGACATGCTGCCAGAAGACAACCACCGGCAGAAATTATTAAAAGGGGCGGATGAATATGACCAATACCATTTATTACTGGACAGCGGGTATTATCATCAGCAAATGCGTAATATGCTGCACCTGAACCAGGGAATAGATGAAAAAGGCCATCTTCGGTTCAGCGAGATTGGCCAGCTAGCGGGCATATCGAATACCGACTGGAGCTGGGCAGCCCTTTTGGCTGATTTTGATAACGACGGATGGAAAGACCTGTTTATCAGCAATGGCTACCTGCGTGATTTCACCGACCTTGATTTTTTAAAGTATACGGTTCCCGACGCTAAGATGGCCGCTGCAAGGCAGGGTAACCAAAATTTCAAGACCTACGATCTTGTCGGAAAAATGCCCTCCAATAAACTGAGCAATTATATCTTTCATAATAACAAAGACCTGACCTTTACCAATGTTACTGCTGATTGGGGCCTGAACAAGCTCACCGTATCGAATGCTGCGGCTTATGCGGACCTGGATAACGATGGCGATCTCGACCTGGTCGTTTGTAATAACAACGAGCCTGCGCTTGTCTACCGTAATAATGAGAATGAGCTGAGAAAGAATCATTATATCAAGCTCCGGTTAACCGGAAAAGGGCTCAACACAAAAGCCTATGGGGCCAAGGCTACCCTCACCACTGCGGATGGGATCAGCCAATACCAGGAGCTATACCCGGTACGAGGGTATCAATCCAGTATGGCGCCGGAGCTCTTCTTTGGATTCCCGAAAGACCAGTCCATCCGGCAGATCAGCATTACCTGGCCGGATGACAAAGAGACCGTCCTGAAAGATCCGGCGGCGGACCAGACCCTTGAGGTGAAAGAGGAGGACCTGCCTGCCGCAGGGACCCGTGACTCCGTGGCCGCTGCCCCGGGCAACCAGCCCCCAGCATCCCCGAACCAGCCCGCCGTTCCCGCCCGAAAAATATTCTCCGATATCACCGCTTCCTCGGGACTAAATTTCCGGCACCACGAGGATGATTTCGTGGACTTTAAGGATGAAGTGCTGCTGCCTTACCAGTTGTCCCGCCAGGGACCGGCCCTTGCAAAAGCGGACGTGAACGGGGACGGACTGGAGGATATCTTTTTGGGCGGAGCTATCGGTCAGGCGGGACAGCTATACCTTCAGACAAAGGATGGCCGTTTTATACTTGCTCCATCTCAGCCCTGGGCGGCCAATACGGATCATGAACAGGTCAATGCTTTATTCTTCGACGCGGATAGGGACGGAGACATGGATCTCTATATTGTCAGCGGCGGCAATGAATACCCGGACCAATCCACGGGATATCAGGACCAGCTATATATCAATGACGGGAAAGGGAATTTCACGAAGGCGCCTCCCGATGCTCTCCCCCCGATGCTCAGCAGCAAATTTGCCATCGCCGCCGGAGATTTCGACAATGATGGAGACCTGGACCTTTTCATCGGAGGCAGGGGACTGCCCGGATCCTTCCCGCTGCCCTCCAAAAGTTATATACTACGCAATGACTCCCGCAACGGACTGATCCGTTTTACGGATGTTACCGAAGAAGTAAACGGGGATCTGCGTCTCCCGGGAATGGTAACGACGGCTTCCTGGACGGATATCGACAACGATCATTACCCTGAACTGCTCATTGCCGGGGACTGGATGTCCGTACGCCTTTTTCAAAATGACAAAGGGAAATTATCGGATGTCTCGGCCAGGGCAGGGCTGACCGGGCTCAGCGGCATGTGGTCCTCCATCACGCCCGCCGATGTGAATGGCGATGGCCGGATCGACTTCATCCTGGGCAACTGCGGGATTAACAACCAATTCAAGGCCTCGGCTACACAGCCAATGACCCTTTATGTGGCCGATTTCGATGGCAACGGCACTCTCGACCCCATTCTCTGCTATTATATTCAGGGCAAAAGCTATCCCATGGCATCCCGGGATGAATTACTCGACCAGATCGTCCCGCTGAGGAAGAAATTCGTGAAATACAGCAGCTATGCGGATGCTACGATTGAAGATATTTTTCCCCCTGAAAAAATAGCGCAGGCAAAAGTATTGCGTTGCGATCAATTGGCCTCCGGCATCCTGTACAACCAGGGAGATGGCCATTTCTCCTTCACTCCCTTACCGCTGCAGGCCCAGTTTTCCAGGATCTTCGGCGCTGTGGCGGATGACTTCGACGGAGATGGGCTGAAGGATATCCTGGTCGGGGGAAATTTCTTTCCTTATCGTACGCAACTGGGCCGGGATGATGCCGGCCTCGGTATGTTATTGAAAGGATCGGGCGTGAAAGGAACGGGCCAGGAATTCCGGGCGATCGACCCCGTTTTGAGCGGCTGTTATATCGGCGGCGATACCAGGGGAATGGTCGAAGTAAAGAACAACGCAGGAGTAAGAATGCTTATTATTGCCAAAAATGATGACGCGGTACAGGTCTTAAAAGTAAACGATAAATGAAGCGGGTAACCACTCTTTTTCTGGGTATATGCATGGGCTTGATCTCACATGCCCAGACAGCCGGCAATGAAGCTGAGCCTTTGCGCCGCGCGGAAAAAGCGGTAACGGATGTAATGGTCCACGATATCTTTTCTCCGCCGGTGGCTGCCAGGATCTACCTGTATACGAATATCGCAGCCTATGAGACGCTGGTTAAAGCCAATCCTTCCTTATATGCTTCCTTGTACGGGCAGGTAAAAGGCTTCCCGGTCATTCCGGACCCAAAGGGAAAAATATCGTTTTCACTGGCATCTGTATACGCTTTCCTGCAAACGGGTAAAAAATTCGTTTTTTCCGAACCCATCCTGGAGGATTCCATCAGGAGTATCCTCAAAGGATATAAGGGGAAAAATATAGGCCCGGCGCTATATAAGGCCTCCCTCGAATATGGAAGGCAGGTCGCAGATTCGATCATCGCCTGGTCGGATAAAGACCAATATAAGGAGACACGCAGCCTCCCCCGTTACCGGCTATCCAAAGGCCAGGGCAAGTGGATCCCTACGCCGCCTGCTTATATGGGGGCTATCGAACCCTATTGGAATAAAATAAGACCGGTCACCCTGGATTCCAGTGACCAGTTCCGGCCTCCATCGGCGCCTGCATTCAGTAAAGACACTAATAGCTTGTTCTACCGGCAGGCTTATGACGTTTACCGGACGGGCAACGGTTTATCCGGCGAACAAAAGGATATCGCCAATTTTTGGGATTGTAATCCGTTCGCCGTCAATATGGAGGGGCACCTCGGGTTCGCCACCAAAAAAATATCCCCCGGGGGACATTGGATCAACATTGTGGGCAGTGTGTCACGGCAGCAGCAGCGGAATATGATGGAGACTTCCGCTGCCTATACCATTACTTCCATTGCCATATTCGACGCCTTCATCAGTTGCTGGGATGAGAAATACAGGAGCAATGTGATCCGGCCGGAAACTTATATCGATGCGAATATCGACGAGACCTGGAGGCCTCTTTTGCAGACACCTCCTTTCCCGGAATACACCAGCGGACATAGTATCATATCGACCGTCTCTGCAGTGGTATTGAACCGGTATTTCGGGGATCCTTGCGCCTTTGAAGATGATACGGAAATTGAGTTCGGATTGCCGGAAAGGCATTTCGATTCTTTCGGGCAGGCTGCCGGAGAGGCTGCCATTTCAAGGCTTTATGGAGGAATACATTACCGGGCTGCCATTGAAGCGGGCCAGGTCTCCGGCAAAAAGATAGGAGAATGGGTCCTTGCCAGGATAAAATTAAAAAAGCAGGATGGAGAATTCCGGGCTAATAAATAAGTTGCTATGTGGGGCAGGAAACAACATTTGATCATCGGGCTGCTGGTTTTGCTCATTTACTGGGCGAATGCCCGCTGGATAAAGCCCACATCCGGTAAATTCATTGGCTCTGCCTCCTGCGCCTCTTGCCATAAGGATATTTATGATACGCATATAAAGACAGCCCATTACCTGGATTCACGCCCGGCCGCTGCAGCCTTCATTAAAGGAAGCTTCGACCCGGGGAAAAATCATTTTGTCTATAACCAGCACATGGAAGTGGTCATGGAGAAAAAGAAGGGCCGTTTTTTCCAGACTGCCTTGTTCAATGGGAATATCCTGGAGAGCGAAGCATTTGACATCGTGATAGGCTCCGGTAGAAAAGGACAAACCTACCTTTATTGGGATGGTGCAAGGTTATTCCAGCTACCCGTATCATACTATACTCCTTTGGACAGTTGGTGCAATAGCCCCGGCTACCCAACCAATCTTATCTATTATAACAAGCAGACCCATGGACAATGCATGGAATGTCATAGCACTCATGTCCTGGCGGAAGAACAGGAGGATAAGGGCACGGTATTCGACAAAAGCAGCATTATCTATGGAATTGACTGCGAAAGATGCCATGGGCCTGCAGCTGATCATGTGACTTTCCACCAGGCTCATCCAGGCGAAAAGACGGGTCGCTATATCATCAATACCCGTCTCCTAGGCAGGCAGCAGCGACTGGACGCCTGCGCGCTTTGTCATTCCGGCTTGCGGCAACCCCTCAAGTCCCCCCTCACCTTCGTCGTAGGAGATACCCTGGATAATTATTCTACTCCCGCCTATAGCGCCGATAGTGTCTCCTCCCTGGACGTTCATGCTAACCAGTACGGACTGCTTACCTCCAGTAAATGTTTCCAAATGACCCCTCAGATGGATTGCTCATCCTGCCATAACGTTCACGTAACGGAAGTGAATACTCCGGAATTATTCTCCCGGCGGTGTATGAATTGCCATAATGAAACGGCTCATAATACCTGCAACTTTCCGCCCGTTAACCAATGGGCGCTGTATACAAACTGCATAGACTGTCATATGCCTGCCTTGCCTTCCCGGAAGATATCTTTACAATTATCCGATCCGGATAAACAGGTCCGCGATCTGGTGCGTACCCACCACGTGGGCATTTATCCGGTATCCGCTAAAGAATATCTTGAGAAATTAAAGATCCACTATCCCTAAACCGGCAATAGTCAGGGGGCATGGAATGTACGGAATGGAACACCGGACGTATCAAATCCGGACAGTTTAAATTATAAAAAATATTATAATTAATTGATTAGTAGCCGTATATGAATCGGGCATTTTTTTGGATGATAATCATACATAATTATAATTGCCCTTTAATTTTATGAAATCCTATGACTGAAAAGAAGGTACTCTATAAAAAGAAGATCATTAAAGAGCTATACTTTACTAACAACCTTTCCTGTTCAGATGTAAGTGCCCGGATAAAGACAAGTTTGCCTCTGGCAACTAAGATGCTGAATGGATTGATCGAAGAAAACTATATTGTAGAGACAGGGTATGCACCTTCGACGGGTGGGCGAAGACCCCTGACCTATTCGCTCAGGCCCGATGTTTTATATGTTGTCGCCGTCGCCATGGATCAGTTGTTCACCAGGATCGTCATCATGGATATGCAGAGGCGACAGGTCACCGCTGTTGCAAAATTCGAATTACACCTGACCCAAACTTCCCAGGCGACTGAGGCACTGGTCGAAAAGATCAATGAGCATATTCTTCAATCAGGAATCAGAAAAGAGGAGATCGCTGGTATAGGGATAGGTATGCCGGGTTTCGTGGATGCCCGGCAAGGGATCAATTATTCTTTTCTGGAGACCGGCAAGGAAAGCCTTGCACAATATATTACGGAAAAAACTGGTGTACAGACCTTCATCGAAAATGATTCCAGCCTCATCGCGCTGGCTGAGTTCAAATTCGGCGCTGCCCGTAATAAAAAGACCGCCATGGTGGTCAACCTGGGGTGGGGTATCGGCCTGGGCATGATCCTCAACGGCGAGCTTTTTAGAGGGCATAATGGTTTTGCAGGAGAATTCAGCCATCTGCCTCTTTTTTCAAATAATAAACTTTGCAGTTGCGGTAAGAGCGGTTGCCTGGAAACAGAGGCTTCCTTGCTGGAAGTGATCAGGCAGGCGGAAGAAGGGATCCGCCATGGCCGTATAACCATGCTAAGCCAATACCTGCCGGCGGAAAACTTCGACCTGGCTTCCCAGGCCATCCTATCGGCAGCAGAAAAAGGAGATAAGTTTGCCGTAGAATTATTATCCAAAACCGGCTATAATATTGGAAGGGGAGTGGCTATTTTAATCCACCTGCTTAACCCCGAAACGATCATACTCAGTGGAAGGGGATCCGCTGCCGGGAAAATATGGCAGGCTCCCATTCAGCAAGCGTTGAACGAACATTGCATTCCCAGGCTGGCCGTCAATACGGGAATAGAAATATCGGCATTAGGCTATAATGCGGAATTGATAGGAGCTGCTGCCCTGGTAATGGAGAATTACACCCGGGTTGAAAGGAATAAAACAGTAAAAAAAGAAATGCAGGTCAGTTCCTGATTTCCTTCCTATCTGAAATCGTGATTAATAGCGTTGCTGAAAGTCTTCAGACTCCATCCCCCGGCGACAATGATCCGGCGAATGGTCTGGAGCGGGTCCGTCGGGTCCTTTTTGTCGGCTAACTGAAAGGAGGCAATAAACCCTCTTTTCCTCAGTTCAGGCAGCGCCTCGCGGTTCCACAAGCCGAAAGGATAAGCGAAATAGCGGATGGGTGTTCCTGTAATAGCTTCCAGTTGTTTGGTGGGTTTGTCGATCTGGATCTCCCAATCCTTCCCCTGGTACTTCTTTACGTTGTGATGATCCCAGGTATGACTGCCGATCACATTCCCGGCATTGTATAATTCCTTTACCTGGTCCTTGCTCATATAATGCGGGAGTCTTCCCAGAGATACGGTCATGATAAAGAAAACGCCTTTGAAGCCATGTTTCTTCATTTCCGGGAAAGCTACCGTATACTGATCTTCATCGGTATCATCGAAAGTGAGCATGATCGGTTTGCCGGGAAGAGCGGCGCCCGTTGTAAGATACGCATAGAGCTGATCGGGTAATATCGTATGATAACCGCTGTCGGCGAGCATCTTTAACTGCTCGCGCAGAGCGGCGGGAGGCATGATATAATCTTTCGCCATTTTGGAGTCCGTAGGCTTCCAGTCGCGTATCTGGTGATAACAGAGAATGGGCACTTCTTTACGGCCTAAGATAACGGACGGAGCGGGTACTTTACCGCTGAATGTCGCCGGAGCAGCAGCGGTATCGGCTGCACCGGGAATCGTTGATGCCGTAGCATCGGCCGCGGCCTTCACCGTTGTATCTTTGGCGCCGGCAGAGGCTGCCGTTGCTTTCCCCCCGTCTCCGCCGGAGGAACCGCAGGCACTAAAGGCAAAAAATAAGACTCCCAGGCCAGCGCTAACAAAATTCTTCGTCATCATGTAAATAGGTATTGTTCTTTTAATGTAATGCTTACTGTTTTATCAGTCATTCACTCCCGGAATCCCTTTCATCATTTCCTCCAGCCAACACTGGTCCTCGGCATCAAAATCGTTTAATTCCATACTGTCGGCATCCAGCACACCGATGACTTCCCCCTTTTGAAAGATAGGAACGACGATCTCGGACCGGGAAAGGCTGCTGCAGGCAATATGCCCGGGGAAAGCTTCCACATCGGGAACGATCAGCGTTGCCGCTTTCTCCCAGCTTGTACCACAGACGCCCTTTCCTTTACGGATACGCGTGCAGGCGACGGGACCCTGAAAAGGCCCTACGACCAGTTCATTATTTTTCACCAGGTAGAATCCTACCCAGAGCCAGCCAAACTGCTCTTTCAGCGCGGCCGCGATATTAGCCAGGTTGGCCACTGCATCGGTCTCGCCTTCTACCAGGGCCCTGATCTGGGGTAGGAGAGAGATATAACGCTCGGTCTTGCTGCCGGCGACAATTTGTAAATCTTCAGCCATGCCGCAAAGTTAATGTCTTTATCTTTCTTAACTTACAGCACCTTAAATTATTGCACGGATGCCCCGATTTTCCATTGATCCGGATATTACCAAAGCGCGTACGCCCGATACCGGTTTTTACACCGACCCGGAATTATTCCGGGAATCCAAAGAGAAATTATTCGCTTCTTCCTGGCAATTCATCGGCGACGCAGATCTCGTCAAAGCGCCGGGTGATGCTTACCCTTTCACCCTGCTGGAAAATTACCTGGACGAACCGCTCGTACTGGTAAGGGATAAGGAAAGCAAACTGCACCTGCTCTCCAATGTCTGTACGCATCGCGGGAACATCCTCGTGGGAGAACCCTGCAAGGTCAATCATCTTCGTTGCCGTTATCACGGCCGGCAATTTCACTTAGATGGACAATTCCTTTCCATGCCTGAATTCAAAGAGGTGAAAGATTTTCCGTCAAAAGAGGACGACCTGGTGTCCTTACCTTTGTTCCAATGGGGGAAGTGGCTGTTTACGTCATTGAACGGCGCCGGCTCCCCGATTCCCAACGGCTCCGCAGGTGGAAGGCCCTCCCCCTCTCCGTTCCCAGATGACTTCTGGAAAGAGATCAAAGCAAGAATGTCCTGGCTGCCCCTGGACGATTTTATTTTCCGGCCCGACCTGTCCAGGGATTTCACCGTCAGGGCCCACTGGGCGCTTTATTGCGAAAACTACCTGGAAGGCTTTCATATCCCCTTTGTACATGCCGGCCTGAATGCCGTAATAGACTTCGGCAACTATACGACCGAACTTTTTCAATATTCCAACCTGCAGCTCGGCATCGCTAAGGACGAAGAGGATTGTTTTGACCTGCCTCCTTCCTCTCCGGATTATGGCAAAAAAGTAGCCGCTTATTATTTCTTTGTCTTTCCGAATATGATGTTCAATTTCTATCCCTGGGGTCTTTCCGTGAATATCGTCAAGCCCGTCAGCCCGCAGGAGACAAAAGTATCCTTCCTTACCTACGTGGCCGACGAATCGAAGTTTAATAAAGGGGCCGGCTCCAGATTGGATGCTGTGGAGATGGAAGATGAGGAAGTAGTAGAAGCGGTCCAGAAAGGCGTTCATTCCCGGTATTATTCCCATGGACGCTATTCCCCCACCCGGGAGCAGGGCACCCATCATTTCCACCGGATCATGGCCGGGTTTATAGCCGCGCTTCTTTTACTCTTCTGCCAGACTTCTTTTTCACAACCCGATACTTTTTATCTTCTTCGCCCGGATAGGGTATTCGACGGAGAACAGCTGCGCCCGGGCTGGCAGGTGCTGGTGCATAACCGGCTCATCGAAGCCGTCGGCCCTGCGGGATCTGTCAAGGCCCCCGCCGGGGCCACCGTGCTGGATCTGAAAGGAATGACCCTGCTGCCGGGCCTCATCGAAGGACATAGCCATTTATTCCTGCACCCTTATAACGAAACTTCCTGGAACGACCAGGTCCTCAAAGAATCCCGGGCCGAGCGCCTGGCCAGGGCGACCGTGCACGCAAGAAAGACGCTGCTGGCAGGATTTACGACAACCCGCGACCTGGGAACGGAAGGAGCCGGCTATGATGATGTAGGATTGAAAGAGGCCATAGAAAAAGGGATCATCCCGGGCCCGCATATGATCGTTGCCACCCGCGCCATTGTGGCTACGGGCAGTTACGGGCCGAAGGAATTAAGCTACGATATCGAAACGATCCATGGGGCGGCGGAAGCCGATGGCATGGACGCCCTGATCAAAGAGGTCCGGACCCAGATCGGGAAAGGAGCGGACCTGATAAAAGTATATGCGGATTACCGATGGGGCCCCGATCAGCAGCCGGCGCCCACCTTCACGGTAGACGAACTGAAGAAAGTGGTGGAAGTGGCCGGCAGCAGCGGACGACCCGTGGTTGCCCATGCCGCTACGGCAGAAGGTATGCGAAGGGCTATTCAGGCCGGCGTGACGACGATCGAGCACGGAGATGGCGCCACCCCGGAAATTTTTGCCGCCATGAAGGAAAAAGGGATCGCCCTGTGTCCCACCCTGGCTGCCGGAGACGCGACCGAACAATACAAGGGATGGAGAAAAGGAGTGGACCCCGAGCCCGTCCGGATAAAGAAAAAAAGAGACAACTTCAAAGAGGCGCTGGCTTCCGGCGTGACTATCTGCATGGGGGGAGACGTGGGCGTATTTGCGCATGGGGACAATGCCCGTGAAATGGAAGCTATGGCCGATTATGGAATGAAACCCCTGTGTAAGCTTCCCCTAAAACTGGGCCACAAGCGACTAGAGTTTTTCAAATATTTTATCCACTAAACGGCGCCCTTCAATTTTTGAAAGATTTTCGTTCGCCGTTTGTGGATAAAGCTCCGGATCTTTACCCAGACGTTGGTA
>DASWFF010000063.1:0-85893 GCA_036394375.1 Puia sp. | reverse complement strand
AGCCACCCGTTCTTTAGTTTTTTTAGCTATCCCCATTGCCTTAGTTTTGCGGTCTTATGAAGCAAATCATCACCACCCTCTCCCTCGTCATCTCTTTTTGTTTCGCGCAGGTTTGTTTCGCGCAAGATCAATATGACCTGAATACCGGCTGGAAATGCCAGAACATCGGCAAACTAAAGGCCGGCGGAGAAAAGATCTCCACCCCCTCTTATTCTCTCAAAGAATGGATCCCGGCCACCGTACCCGGCACGGTACTGACGACCCTCATCGACAACCGGCTGGCGCCCGACCCTTTTTACGGCATGAATAATGAAAAAATTCCCGATATCTATACCACCGGCAGGGACTACTATACCTACTGGTTCGTAAAGGACTTTAAAGAACCTGCCCCCAATGGCGACAGCCAAGTCTGGCTGCATCTGCGGGGCGTGAATTACAGTTGCGATGTTTACCTCAACGGCCATAAGCTGAACGACAAGACCCATCACGGCATGTACCTCCGGCAGACCTATAATATCGGCGCCTTTTTATCGAAAGGCGGGCTCAACAGACTGGCCGTGATCGTCTATCCGCCCGACCCGGTAGGCAACCCCAATGGCGGACAGGGCGGCGATGGCGAGATCGCCCGCAACATCTCCCATCAATATGTCGCCGGTTGGGACTGGATCCAGCCGATCAGGGATCGCAACACGGGCATCTGGGACAAAGTGACCATCGAAAAGACTGGCCCGGTCAATATCAGTAACCCGCATATCATTACCGAAGTCCCCGGCGTCAGAATGCCGGATGCAAAAGTCCAGCAGCCCGCCATCCTGCGGGTCAGCGCCGAACTGGAGAACAGGTCCCCGCAACCCGTCAGCGGCCTGCTGAAATATGAATTGCAGGGCGAGACGGTCTCCGTACCGGTGACCCTGCCTGCGAATGCCAAACGGGAAGTTTTTCTGCCCGCCCATATCCTCTTTAATCCCCAACTCTGGTGGCCCAATGGGTATGGCCCCCAGTCTCTTTACCACACAGAACTCGTCTTCGGAATTACCAACGGCGCTAACCCTGTCAATAGCGCCAGTGGTGCGCAATCCGTCAGCGCCCCGGCCCTCTCCGACAAAGAATCCCTGGACTTCGGCGTCAGAGAGATCTCCACCAGCTGGAATACAGTTACCCGTAGCCGTCAGGCCTGGGTGAACGGCCAGCCGGTATTCATCAAAGGCGGCAACTGGATCGTCTCCGACGAGCTCCTCCGTTTCAGCCCCGAACGTTATGACGCGGAAGTCCGCTTCCACCGGGATATGAACCTCAACCTGATCCGTGTCTGGGGCGGAGCCCTGACGGAAAGACCGGAATTTTACCAGGCCTGCGATAAATACGGCCTGCTGGTCTTCCAGGACTTCTGGAATTCGGGCGATTGCAATGGCCGCTGGCTCGACCCCCAGAAAAAAGAAGACCAATGGACACGCCGGCAATATCCGGATGATCACGGATTATTCCTGGCATCCGTAGCAGACCAGGTAAAAATGATCCGCAATCATCCTTCCCTCGCTTTCTGGTGCGGAGGCAACGAGATCACGCCGACGGATGATATCCTTCTGCCCATGAAGGATTCCATTCTGCCCGCTCTCGACGGAACCCGCTACCTCTTCGACTACTCCAATTCGGACAGCATGTCCTTCAATTTCATGGGAGGCAATGGCGACGGACCTTACGGCGTCCAGCCCCTGCGGACCTTCTGGGCCGACCGCACCTTCCCCTTCAACTCGGAAGTAGGATCTGTAGGAGTGGGAGATTACGAGTCGCTGGAACGTTTTATTCCGGCAGATCATCTCACGCCCCCCCAATACCCCGGCAAAGAAGACCCTGTCTGGGCCTATCATAAATATATCGGCTATGATAGCACTGTCTACGCTTATGGCCCCGTCAAAGACCTGAGAGATTTTGCCCTGAAAGCCCAACTGGTAAATTATGACCAGTACCGGGCCCTTATGGAAGGCTTTAGCTCGCATATGTGGGAATGGTATACAGGCTCCATCATCTGGAAGACGCAGAACCCCTGGACAGCCCTGCGGGGACAGATGTACGATTACTACCTGGACGTGAATGCCTGCCTCTACGGCCTTCGCAACGGCAGCGAGCCCCTGCACGTACAATTCGACCCCATAGAGAATATGGTGCAGATCGTCAACAATACCTTCCGCTTCCATCGCAACATGATGCTGGAAGTGAAAACCTATGACAGCCACGGAAAAGAAACACTGCTGACACAAGTTTATGAGGAGATCGGCCCTGCTACTGTTCGCAAATACGTCGGTATCGGGGGCCAGCTCAGCAAGCTGCGGTCAGCAGAAGGGGTATTCCTTTCCCTCCGCCTCCTTGATGACAATAGACAGCCTATCAGCGAGAACTTCTATTGGCTGCCGGACGGCTCCGGACAATATTCCGGTTTGCAGCACATGGCGGCGGCAGGCCTGAAAGTAGTAGCGAACAAGACCGGACCCGGCAAGATCGAAGTGACGCTCAGCAATGCCGCCGGAAGCCCCGTAGCCTTCTTTAACCGGATCGCCCTGATCGATCCCCGGACAAAGAAAAGGATCTTACCCGCCTTCTTCAGTGATAACTACGTCTCCGTAGTACCCGGAGCCAGTAGGACGATCACCCTGGAATACCATCCGGCTGCGGACAGCCCGTCACCGGTCGTATCGGTAAAGGGGTGGAACGTGGAAGAAACCACCGTCCCCCTGAAATAACTTTTTTTAGGGGGATCAGGGCTGCGGCTTTTTCATCAATATCTCAACCCTGTTTCTTAACCCACCCTGCCCGTCCCTCCCGGGAGCCAGCATCGTCCGTGCAAAATCCATAAAACCAGCGGAATGATTTTCTCTTTTCCCGGTCTTAATATTGATGCAGGTGAACTTCGTCCATAAAATGGCTTTGAGATTCTCCGCCGCCTCATCCAGCATCAGCATCTCCACCAGCAAATGTGAATCGGCCAGCTCCAGCAGCTCCGATTGTATACAAACCCGCTCATTATATTTAGCCGGACGTATGTATTGAATTTCATGCATACTCACCACCCACCCAATCCCCTGGGCGGCAAATTGCCGGAGATCGATCTGGTAATATTCCTTTAAATGATCTTCCCGGGCATTCAACAAATAATCGATATACCGGGCATTGTTCAGATGGCCGAATGGATCACTGTCATTAAACCGGATCGTGTAGAAACTCTGAAGCTTATTTTCCATTGATTAGTTTATAGGTGCTACATAAAGATCATAATATTTTTTAATTTCATGGTCGGATACCTCTTTTAATTTATTGGTTATGCAAATACGTAATACTTCCATCACCCGCCACACGGTCCTCGTTTTATTCCTTGCCTTTGCCACGATAACGACTGCCCTCGGCCAGGCCACCCCGCAGGAAAAACCCAACTACCCTACTCCTGTCGAGGGCGATTATAAAGTGAAGAACTTCGAATTTGTAAGTAAGGAGACCCTGCCGGAACTCAGCCTGCATTATGCTACCCTCGGCACCCCACACAAAGGCAAGGATGGAAAGACGGACAACGCCGTACTGATCATGCACGGCACCACGGGATGGGTGGGGAATTTTCTAAATCCTGGTTTCGGAGGCCACCTGTTCGGCCCCGGTCAATTGCTCGACGCCACCAGGTATTTCATCATCTTCACCGATAATATCGGTCATGGTAAATCCAGCAAGCCCAGCGACGGTCTGCATATGAAATTCCCTAAATACACCTATGACGATATGGTCAAGGCCGATTATACCCTCATCACCGAAGGACTGGGCGTTAACCACCTCCGCCTGGTGATGGGCACTTCCATGGGCGCCATGCATACCTGGGTCTGGGGTTACACCTATCCCGATTTCATGGACGCGCTCATGCCGCTGGCAAGCCTGCCGGTAGCCATCGCCGGCCGTAACAGGATCATGCGCAAAATGGCCATCGAAGCCATCGAGTCGGACCCTCTCTGGAAAGGCGGAGAATATACTACCATCCCTGAAACCGGTATGCGGGGCGCCTATTCCTCCCTCTTTTTCATGACCAGCAGCCCGCTTCAATTGCAGAAAAGAGCGCCCACCCGCGAAGCTGCCGAAAAAGCCCTGGATGCCAGAGTCAGCGGATTCCTGAAAAGACAGGACCCTAACGATATGATCTATGCATTTGACGCTTCCCGCGACTATGATCCCTCACCTTATCTGTCGAAGATCAAGGCCCCTTTATTCGCCGTCAATTCGGCGGATGATGAAGTCAACCCGCCCGAACTGGGAATCATGGAAACAGAAATTAAAAAAGTCGCTAAAGGACGTTATATCTTATTGCCCATCACGGACCAGACTTCGGGACATGGAACACATTCCAATCCTACTATCTGGGGAGGCTATCTGAAAGAATTATTAGACATTTCTGCAAAATAAAACTTTATGTTTAACTAAAAATAGCAGCCATCTTGTCCAGGCTTTGTTCCAAACCAATTTGTGCGAAGTCGCTCATAGTGCCCATATCAGCGAATTCTGTAACGGTCATTTCTGTTTTACTATTTGCAACTTCTCTGAAAGTTACAACGGTTTTTATGTCCATAGGAAAGTCAGACGGCATACCTAATTTCGTGGGGTCGGTTTTATTGCCGTCTTTGTCAGATAAGTTTTGAATAAACTCAATTGTTCTTAACAAGCTCAGGGTCCACCCAAACTTCCCAAACCATTTCAACTGGGGCGTTAAATGTTCTCGTAACTTCTATTTGCTTGGCCATATTTGTTTTTTCATTGTTTCTTTTATGCTTTTATTTCTTTTCATAACCTTAGGCATTTTGCAGTGCTTCAATATCAAATTTTCGCATTTTCATAAATGCTTGCACGACACGTTGCCCGTTTTCAGGATTTGACATTAGTTCGCCTAATATGGTTGGGACTACTTGCCAAGATAATCCGAACTTGTCTTTACACCATCCGCACATACTTTCCTGACCTCCATCAGCAATGAGTTTGTACCAATAATGGTCAATTTCCTCCTGGTCTTTACAGGGAATAACAAAAGAAACGGCTTCGTTAAATTGAAAGTTATCGCCCCCGTTTAAGCCCATAAAGAATTGTCCATTAAGTTCAAAATTTACAACCATTCCTGAATCATTGATTATTTTTGAATTAGGAAAAATTGTGCAGTAAAAATCTGCTGCTGCTCTGGCTTGACCATCAAACCATAAGCAAGGATACATTTGCTTTTTCATCTCATTTGATTTTAAATTGTTGGCTAACTATTTTTTTGATTTTTTTTTCGTTTTCATTTCATTCAATAAATCATCAATTGCTGTTAATCTGCCCTCCCACATTTTCCGATACGGCTCTAACCAATCTGCTATTTCTTTCATTTTTTTGGGGTTGAAGTGATAATGAATTTCTCTGCCAGATTGGGTTTGATTTAGCAATTCACATTCATTTAAAATTTGAATGTGCTTTGAAATTGTTTGTCTTGATGAGTCAAAGTTTTCGGCGATTGCACCTGGTGTCATTGCCTGTAAAGCCACCAAACCCAATATTGCTCTACGGGTTGGGTCGGCTATGGCTTGAAACACATCTCTACGAATTTCCATTTTATGCAGCTATTTGACTGCAAACATAATGCAGTTATTTGACTGCGCAAATTTTTTAATTCCTCTTTTTTTAAAATAAACTTGCGTAACTCAAAAGTTACCTATATTTTTGAGTTACCTAAAAGTTACATATTATGGCAACAAGCATTTCAATGAATATAGGAATTATCGGTTCAGGCGAAATGGGAAGCGGGCTGGCATCAAAATTTATTAAACTGGGACATTCCGTTTCGATTGCTAATTCGCGGGGACCTGCGTCTTTAAAACAACTTGCCGGGGAAATTGGAGCAGAGGCAGCCTCTGTAGAAGAATCGACAAAAAATAAAAAAGTGATAATTGTTGCGATCCCTCAAAAGAATGTGCAGGATCTTCCTAAAAACCTGTTTGAACAACTACCAGAGGATGTGGTTGTCATTGACACGGGTAATTATTATCCAAACGTCCGCGATGGAGCCATACCGGCACTTGATCAAAGTGGTATAGACAGCTTATGGGTTCAAGAGCAATTGGGCATTCCTGTTGTTAAAGTATTTAATTCCATTCTTGCAACAAGCCTAAAAGATCTGGGCAGGCCTAAAGGCGAAAAAGATCGTATCGCTTTAGCTGTTTCAGGCGACAATACTAAAGCAAAGGAAGTTGTTTTTAAGTTGGTAGATGAATTAGGTTTCGACTCTTTTGATATTGGCACGATTGCTCAATCGTGGAAGCAGCAGCCGGGCACTTCTATTTATTGTAGAGATATCCATCTTGATGAACTCAAAAAAAAGGTTGATGCAATGGGAACAGAGTGGTCCGAGATGCGTACCATAATCATAGGAAAACGGACTACCGACGAAACACTAATGAAGGTAGACTACCCGGCCTATCTGAAGGGCTTGCAAGACTAAATAGGGAAATCACCACACATACGTCGCCACCGCTCCCGCATCCAGCCGATCACCGATCCGCTTCCCTTTATAGTCAATTGAAAAAGCCGCAGGCCCATTCCCATCGTTCAGAACAATCACCACGATCTTACCTTCCGGCGTCCGGAATGCAACATTGGGAAGACTGTCATCTGAATTGCTGGCTATGCGGACCGATCCCGGCCGTACGAATTTGGCCGCATGGGCGATGATATAATAGGCGGGATTGCGGGTGACCTTATCTCCGTCGATGGTGATAGCGCCCAGGCACCGGTCACAACCTCCCCGGTCGGTATGCGGCTTATAAAAAGGATCGGAGGCCAGGTTCCACTCGATCACCGTTTTTGACCAGTTGCGGCTGGCCCCGACGATCAGGTTCCGGACATGCTCCGGGATATCTTTACTGAAATCCCCGGGAGCCCCTACCCACTGCTCCGTGAAATAAAGATTCTTATCCGGGTAAGCTTCATGCACCTGGGACAAGGCTTCAATTTTCCCGCCATATAAATGAAAAGCGGATCCATCGACATATTGACGCGCATCCGCATCGTTTAAAATGGAAATGGGATATTCCGGCTTATCGGCATTATGATCGTAGATAATGATCTTTGTCTTCAACCCGGCCTTGCGGAAAGCGGGCCCCAGCGCGCTCTTGATGAACGCAGCCTGCTCCGTCGCCGGCATCAGCATGCTCGGCTCATTCCCCGGATGCAAAGGCTCATTCTGAATCGTAATAGCGCTGATCCGGATCCCCGCCTTTTGCATTTCCCGGATATACCGGACAAAATACCGGGCATAGACCCCATAGTATTCCGGCAGCAGGCTCCCGCCCCGGCTATCCTGGTTCGTCTTCATCCATACCGGAGGCGACCAGGGCGAACCCAATATTTTGATAGTAGGATTGATCGCCAGGATCTCTTTCAATACAGGGATGACGTCCTGTTTGTCCGGACCCAGGTCAAAATGCGCCAGCGCCGTATCCGTCTGCCCTGCCGGGATATCGTCATACGAAAAGACATGATCGCTCAGGTCGGATGCCCCGATGCTCACCCGCAAATAACTGCCGCCGATCTGCTTTCCCGCCACCCCGAACAGTTCCTTTAACAGGGCCGCCCGCGCCGGAGCGCTCATTTTAATGATCTGCTGGGCGCTGCCGCCGGTAAGGGCCCAGCCCCATCCGTCGATGGACTGGAATGTTTGCCCGGGATCCACCCGGATAACGGCCTCCGATCCTCCCGCCTCTGCGACAGAAGAGGCTTTTCCCGCCCCCGGCTTCCAGTCCAGCGCCTCCTGCTTCCCAAAGAAGACCGACGCGGACGGATCCGTCAACCATTTATTCACTTTACTGCCAGCCACTCCCTGCGAAGCAGCAACCTTGCGCTGCGCCTGCGCCCCGGTGGAACTAATTACAAAACAGGCTGCGATCAGAAGACTTGCTCTAACCGCGATCAGAAGAGGTATTCGAAACGATATCATCACTTGATAATTAGCGTACTGATGGAATGAGGCAGGCTTTCTGCAACAGCCGCCTTGTTTTTAATGTATAAATGATAGGGAAGCGCAGCATCCGTGGTATTCATCACGACGACTACGATACTTCCGTCTTTATTGACAAAAGCCGTGGTTTGTAACTGGGCCCGGTTGCTGGAAGCCGCGATACGGCGGGCTCCCGGATGGACAAACTTTGAAAAATGACCGATATAATAATACGCATTCGTATAGATCAGCTTCCCCGTACGGGTATCCGCATGCACCGGGGCAAAACAAAGATTACCCACGTGATTAGGCCCTCCGTTCTCATCCAGCACGATATTCCAATCCGTCCAGGCCGTGCAGCCATTATTGAAATCATTGATCATTGAATACCCATAACGTTCTCCTAATGACCAGGCGCCCAGGCTGTCATAACTGAATTTTTCCTTGCAGCCTTCCGTAAAGATCAGGTTCGTCGCGGGGAAGGCTTCATGCACCATTTTCAGGTTTTCAAACAACATTGGTCCGCCGGTCCAGGTCTCATACCAGTGGAAACCGATCCCCCAGACATATTTAGCCGCGCCTGCATCTTCCAGGATCGTGCTGGCCCGTTGATAGAGCAGGTCCCTGTTATGATCCCAGGCGATCAGCTTCTTATCGCCCAGCCCCGATTTTTGCAGTGTTGGCCCCAGGAAATTTTTGATAAAGTCCCGCTCTTCCTCCGCCGTATAAATACAGGACTCCCATTTTTGCTTAGCCATCGGCTCATTCTGTACCGTAAGCCCCCATACCGGTATTCCTTTTGCCTCATAGGCCTTGATGAATTTCACATAAAAATTGGCCCAGCTCTGATCGAAAGCCGGTAATAATTTACCACCTTCTATCACGCTGTTATTATCTTTCATCCAGGAAGGAGGGCTCCAGGGACTGACGAACAGACGCAACTTGCCGCCGGCGGCTGCTATAGCCTGCCTGATCAGCGGGATGCGGTATTGCTCGTCATGAGCTACGCTGAAGGTCTTCAGCAGGCTGTCATTCTCTCCGACATAGGAATAGCTTCCGCTGGAGAAATCGCAGCTCTGTATATTCGTCCTCGCCAGGTTATAACCGATGCCTTTGACCGGATCATAATAAGCCGTGAGTAATTCCTGTTGCCCTGCCTTCGGCAATTTGGCAAACGTCTCTGCCGCGGCATCCGTCAGCGCACCCCCGATCCCTATATAAGATTGAAAGGTCCTGGTGGCATCCACCAGGATAAAGGGCTCCGTTTCCAAAGGCTGTTTGTAAGCTGAAAAAGACAGCTTTCCGCTTTCGGAAAGGCGCAGGTCCGACTTATCCGCCGTTGTATAAACAGTGACCGTCTTATCCTGCCCGAAGGCAACGCCCCATAAGGGCGCCGACAAAAATAGAAATAGGATTTTTTTCATCGCCTAAAGGTATTAAATAATCCCGCTTGGAGGTTCAGTCTGTTTTATTCCTGCCTGACCGTTCATTCTATCTTTATTCTTAGTTGCTCCATTCATCTTTATTTACCATTCAGCCATCGCTCAAAAAACTCGTAGGTTCGTAGCATCTGATCGATCCGCTGACGATTGTCGCCGCTGCGGGTGATCTCATGTGTGGCCCCGGGATGACGGACATACTCTACGGGACGACCCAGCACTTTCAGGCTCCGGTACAACATCTCTCCCTGCACAAAGCCGGTCCGGCGATCGTTCTCCCCATGAAATATAATAAATGGAGTGGTGATATTGTCTGCATAAGTGATCGGGGATTCCCGCTGAAGAATAGCTTTTACCTTGGGCTCCCAGGGGTAACCTCCGAAATAATTCGGCACCAGGCGCCAGGCATTGCCCTCCCCGAAGAAAGTAGCCAGGTCATAGACCCCCCGTTGGGCGCAGGCCGCTTTGAACCGGTGGTCATGCCCCACAATCCAGGCCACCAGGTAACCGGCATAGGAGCCGCCGCTGACCAGCAACTTCGAGGTATCGGCCCATTCCTCACCTACGGCCTTATCCAGCGCCGTCAATACATCGCTGGCAGGACCTGTTCCCCAGTCTTCGACATTGCCCCGTAAGAAGTCCAATCCATAACCGCCGGATCCGCGGGGATTACAGTAGACCACTCCATACCCCCGGCTGCAGAAATATTGGAACTCATGCCACATACTGCTTTCACCGGGCCCCCACATGGCCGAAGGTCCGCCATGGATATCCAGTAACAAGGGATATTTTTTCCCGGGGGAATAATTCGCCGGCTTCATCACCCAATACTCGACGGTCATCCCTTTATCATTCCGGAATTCATGCTTCTCCGGCTGCACCAGCTGCTTATTCTGTACCCAATCATAATTGAAGGAGCTGATCCTTTTAGGATTTTGCAAAGCCGCATCCGCCGTATATAATTCGAAAGGATCGTTCACCTCCGTCCGCACGAATACCAGCTTCCCTCCCCGTAGATCATAACTCCCCGTACCACTATTGTAATTGGACAAAGGCTCCACTTTTGTCGAGGATAGATTTGCCCGGTACAAGGGCACGCCGCCGTTGCTCTGCGCCGTGAAATAAATGTATTTTTCATCCGCGCTCCAGGTATAACCGCCCTTGGCGCGGTCGAAAGGAAGCTCTATTCCCGGCGCCTTTTCTTTCAACGGCAAAACAGCCAGTTGAGGCACGGTGACAAAAGAAGTAGTACTATATTGAAAGGCCAGCCACTTGCCAGAAGGCGACAACGTGGCGTTGTTATACACGGTTCCTTTGCCCCCCAACAGCAGACGTAGATTTTTCCCATCCTTATCAGCCAGGTAAATAGAGCTCTCCAGTATCCGGTCGGGATGCTGCGTCGAGTCGATGCTGCCCGTTATCAGCAACTGCCCATCGGGCAGGAAGTCAACATTGGTATAGCGATAATAGCCATAGGTCACCGGCCGGGGTTTCGGGCCGGATCCAGCGCCCGCCTGCGAGCCCGATCCAATCCCTGCCTGCGAGTCGGTTTCCACCCCTGGCTGAACGGCCTGGACAAAATACTGGTTAAAGGACATCTCCGTATTCACCCCTGTTTCATCCTGGAAATCAAGCTTGCTAACCACCTTCGCCTTTTTATCCACGACATCATTGTCCAGGTAGGCCCGGATCTCTGCCATACTGCCATCCGGATCAGCCTTAGCTTTAGACAACTGTAGGGACTCATTCTTCCCGAACCCTGGCTGTTCATAGGACCAGGACGGCACCCGGTGATCCGGGTTCAGCAGGGAATCCTTGATCAGCTCCCTGAGCCGGATATTGGAAGAGAAAAGGATCTCTTTTCCATCGGGTGACCATTTGGGAGTCCCGGCGCCATACTTATAATGTGTGAACTGCGCCGGCTCTCCCCCATCCAGCGATAAAATAAAGACCTGGGGCTTGGTCTCCACGAGGCGCACAAAAGCAAGCTGCCGGCCATCCGGGCTCCAGGCAGGCTGGGAAGAGCTTTCCTTCACCGTGAGCTCCCTGGGTACTGCGCTCCCGTCGGAAGGCGCCAGGTAAATATGATTGACGTATTTATAATCCAGCTTCGAATCGGGATCCGGTTCGATGGCCGTGACCGTGAAAGCAACCTTGTTGCCGTCCTTGCTCAGGGTGACGCCGCCAATGGATTTTATTTTCAGCAGATCCGTTACTCTTACCGGCTCTTTACCTTTCTGGGCCAGCAGGGCGCTTGTCTGCAGCAAAAGCGCCGGTAAAATGATTATCAGCGGAAGCAACAGATAGTTTCTTTTTCTCATGCAATAATTTTAATACCGGAATGTACCAAATCATTCCAATCCGGTAAAAGAAATTACAGGAGAGGCATCAGGGCAATAACAAACTCAGCAAGACAGGTAGGATATCTCATAAGGCGCAATTCTCGTGGTAGTTGACCAACTCGATGGGCCCCTGCTGCATCTCATATCCCTCGTACCGGGCCTGCACCTCATCCAGCACAGCCTCTACTTCCTCTCCGGTCCTGAGCTGGACCCACCTCTTCTGGAAATCCCTGATGCCGGGTAACCCTTTGAGATAACCTGCATAACGGCCCCGCATCTCGTTGATCCCCGTGACAGCCCCCTTGCACTCCAGCGACTTTTGCAGGTGCCGCTTGCAGACAGCCACCCTTTCCTCCACCGTAGGCGCAGGCAGCCATTCTCCGGTAGCGATATAATGCCTGATCTCCCGGAAGATCCAGGGGTACCCGATGGCTGCGCGCCCGATCATGATCCCATCCACCCCATAACGATTCTTGTATTCCAGCGCCTTTTGAGGACTATTGATATCCCCGTTGCCGAAGATGGGAATATGGATCCGGGGATTATTCTTCACCTTCCCGATCAGCGTCCAGTCCGCTTCTCCCTTGTACAACTGACAACGAGTCCGCCCATGGATCGAAAGCGCCCGGATACCCGTATCCTGCAATCTCTCGGCGACCTCTTCGATATTTTTGGTCTGATCATCCCATCCCAGCCTCGTCTTCACCGTTACCGGCAGACGCGTAGAATCCACCGCCGCCTTCGTCAGCCGCACCATACGGTCAATATCTTTTAAGACTCCCGCCCCGGCCCCTCTTCCCACGATCCCCTTCACCGGACACCCGAAATTAATGTCCAGCAGATCGGGATGGGCAGCTTCCACGATCCTGGCCGCCATAGACATGCTCTCTTCATCCCCCCCGAATAATTGTATGCCCACCGGACGCTCGCCCGCTAAAATATCCAGTTTTTTACGACTTTTGATAGCGCCCTTGACCAGGCTTTCAATGGAGATGAATTCGGTGTAGAGAAGATCGGCCCCATTGTCCTTGCATACGGTACGGAATGGAGGATCACTTACATCTTCCATCGGCGCCAGTAATAAGGGGAATTCCGGTAATACTATCTTTCCAATCTTTACCAAAGTCAATAATTTTGAGGCCTGAAATTCATTCAGGCCTCAAAATTAGGTTAAAACCTGGTATGATAAGTTCATAAATGCCGGACAACAAAATGCCGGGAGATGACGGGACTATTCGGCGTTTCCAGTACCAATAAATAAACACCATCGGGAATATTGCTCAATGGCAGGGCTAATTGGTTGGGACCTTCCTGAATGAAAATTATTTTTTTCACCAGGAGTCTGCCGGGCAAGTCGTAGACGATCACATTGGTATTGCCTTGCGCTTTCGCACTGGTATAGCTGATATTGATCAGGTTACTGGCAGGATTGGGATACAACGTTAACAGACTGCTATTCCCAACGCTGCTGTCGGCGGGCCGGGTCTTTGCTACTGAGTCTGCTGCCAGTTTCTCCGGAGAGACTGTTAAAAGGGTAGAGTCATTTGTTTCCGCTGTAACGGTGGTGGCGGCTTTGATCGTAAAACCCACGGCATTGGAAGTATATTGCCAAAATTTGCCATCGCCATCGTTGCCTTGCATCACCACATTATGATATCCCGCGACGGGATTGGTCCATTGCGCTATATACGCCACAGAATCGAGCGATACGGACTTTTTGGTAACGGCAAGCCCCGTCATGGATTTTCCATTATCGTAAAACATTACAGCGGAAAGAATATTTGCCGCATTAGGGAATTTCATGCCGGTGGTTAAAATGACGGTGCCCGGATTATTATAATTACTGGTGCTGGTGTCTTTAAGGACCAGGACAGGATCGATCCCCCGTATTTTTGTGGAAGAGACGTGGGTTCTGTAGATATCCTTATGCAATCCGATCCTATTGAGATGCCAGTCGTGGCCACCGGTCTTTTCGAAAGCCCCTACGGACCGCAGAGTATCCAGGCTATAGGGAACAACCCGCGTTGTCATCTTTCCGAACATTTTAAAATTGTTTTGAAAAACAGTTCCCCAGGTAGTAAAAGCCGGTCCCGTTTGCGCATAGACGGCATTCGTTGGCCCGGCATCAGAGAATAATAAATGATCATTGACATTGGACAGGACCCCGGGATTGCCTGCAAAAGCGCAACCGGTCACGGCAGGCCAGATCCGCGACGTATAGCTGACATTACGGCCGGCCGGCCCTACCAGGTCTACGCACTCAGGGTATGCCTTTTTGTAGATGGCGCTGGCATTCCAGATGGTTTGCAAGGAGGTGAAATTCTTGGCGTAGGAAGCATCGGTAGTAGCCTCGGCCATGGTGGTGACCGGGTAGGTACAATTGGTGACAATGCTGTTAGCGCATGAATTAAAATAACCCCAGTGACAAAAAAAGCCGTAGTACAGGTTGCCAAAGATATTGTAAGAAGTGCTGTCGCCCGAGGAATAATTGTCTTCATAGATCCCGACGGCATTAGGAGCATCATGAATATAATTATGACGTACTACATTTCCTCTTTTTCTCCATACATCGGTGCTTCCCCAGGTATAAAAAGCGCCCATGTCAGTGTATTTTTTTACTACGTCATACACTTCATTATACTCTAACACATTATTATTCCCGCCATACGCGACTCCTACATGCGGGCAGTCATGAATTTTATTGTAAGCCACATAGGTTCCGATAGCATTGACTATGTCGACGGCGGCAGAGTAAATAAAAGCCTCCCGGGCATAACTGTAAATATGGTTATTGATCACCTTGTGTCCCGATGATTTCAAAATAAACTGATCGGCTGCGAAGGTAGAGGAGGAAATAATAACACCTCCCGCGCCTACGGAATCAATGTCATTACTTTGCACCGTACAATTGCTTCCATCCGTTATCGTTACCCCATAACCGGAACAATAGCTTATTTGTGTGCCTGCAATGATGATATTGCTGGAGTTATGCAGTTCTATTCCATTGCCGGAACCTCCGCGGACTGCGATGCCTGTAAACGATGTATTGCTTACCCCGGTAATAGAAATGGCGGGTGTCTTGGAATTGCCCGAGCAAGTCAGGGTTCCAGAGGCAGGCACCCACATATATAGCATTTTTGTTTTAAAATTAATGCTCCACTGTCCTTCCGCCGCAATTTCTTCCACGAGGTTCAGTGCACTGTAAGGCTCAGTTCCTGCTGCTATCCTGGTGGGAGCCAGGGTGCCTATTCCTCCGCTAATACCAATGGCCTGCACCACCAGGCTGTCTACCATACTAAGCGACTGTGTTTTGATCACATCTATTAGCCAGGGAGTCTGCCAGTTCCCGCTTAAAAACAGGCCCCCGTCATTAATTGCATTTAACCAATACTTTCCCCTGCCGTCCCGATATTTAAAGCTTCCTCCGGGAACAGAATTGACGCTTCCTCTATTTACTACCTGTCGCATGGTCATGGAAGAAGAATCGGCAGGATAACGGGACATGGGCAGGGGGACTCCATTCCTGTAGAACTTCGGCGTTTTCAGCTTGAAAAGCGAAAATGTCTGGGGCCATTGAGCCGTATCTCTAAGGTTCATAGAGGCCAGGCTCATTTGCATAACCTTGGTCTTGGCCGTAGCGTTAATGATCCGTGCTTTGATAATATCCGGAATGGGGGTGAAATTTGTGCTGGTTAATGAAATTTCTGGCTGGAAAATGGCGCCATAGGGAACGATCGATGTATAGACAACGGGGTAGGCGGCGGACCGGCTATCCGTGGCATCCAGTGTCAATGCCGGGTAAATACCGCTTGCCAGGTAAATAAAGCAGGATTTTTGCGGGTTGGCTTTAGCGACCGCCTTTGCCTGGTCCAGGCTTACCGGCGCGTTTTGGACGTTACCATTTCCTGTGGGAGCGCCATTGGGGGCCACATAGATGTAGATGTTCTGAGCGTAGGCCTGGTAGGAAAAAACGAAAAATAAAAAAAGGAAAAATGTGCTTTTGCTTTTGTTAAAGGAGTAAAATTCTTTTTCCATGTAGGTGAGTTTGGATTTTAGCAATAATTTTATTTTCTTATTATGATTGAACAGAAGGAAAGTACCTGTCAAACGATAAGATTAATGGTAAAAATAAATTCGGCTATTAATAGGCTGCAATCATTTTCGGGCAGTCGTTAGGCGGCGAAATTGTGGAAATAATTCCACAGATGGAATAATTTTATATATGTCACTGTTTATCTACTGGTTCGCAGTAAAAATCGTACCAGTTCTGGTTTAGTAAAATAGAATTTATTCACATCGATATAACTTAATATAAGGGGACGAAGTATATTCCTGCCGGAAGGAAATAAAAAAATAAGGGGAGATGATAAGAAAATCATAAATGGATTCTGGCAGATTTCAAAAAGGGGAGGCAAAAAAAGGAGCCGTATGGAGCAAAAACGATCCACCCCCTGAGGAGCGGATCGTTCATTTAGGTAGTGGCCCGGAGCAGATCTTCCTGTCAGAGGCCACCCCCGTCCCTATCTCGTACCTGCAATAAACAGATAGGACAGGCACATCACAAGCGCCAAAAACGCAATTGCTAACAATATGGTTACACCTGTCTTTCCGGCAAAATTGGGGGCTGTTTCTTCCTTAGGGGCCACCTGGGCAACGCGATTGGCGGAGTGAGTCAATACCTCGGTTTTCATATGGGTGATTTTAATGAAGAAAATACATAATCGTTACTTGTAATATAATAAAGAAATATGGAACTTACAAGCCTGATAATCACCCCATCAGGCTAATTCGCCGTCATTCAATACATTACAAAAAAATAATTAATATTTTTCTTTCGCACCCATACAGGTTTACCCTAGTGCTTTCCACTCATATAGAACACCAACTTCCCCCCATTCATGATCTCTTCATGCGTAATATACCGGCGCGTCAACGGCTGCCCGTTTAACAGCATTTTACGGACATAAACATTTTTATCACTTTGATCCTGCACCTCGACCGTGAAATCCTTCCCATTCTCCAGGTGAAGAACAGCATGGCTGATAGCCGGGCTCCCCAGCGAATACTGATCGGACCCCGGCGCCACCGGATAAAATCCCAGCGTGCTGAAAATAAGCCAGGCACTCATCTGTCCGCAATCGTCATTCCCCCCAAGACCATCCGGAGCAGGACGATATTGCTTCTGCAGGATCATCCGCACCCTTTCCTGCGTTTTCCAGGGCTGGTCGGTCCAGTTATACAAATAAGCCACATGATGCGAAGGCTCGTTCCCATGCACATAATTGCCGATGATCCCATCCCGGGTAATATCCTCCGTCTCCGCAAAGAATTTGTCCGGAAGCTCCATCGTGAACAGGGAATCCAGATGCAGGACAAACCGTTTCTTGCCCCCCATCATCGCGATCAGCGCAGCAGGATCATGCGGCACATACAAACTGTAATTCCAGGCATTCCCTTCGATAAAGCCCTGATCATTCGTACTCAATACATCGAAAGCCTGCTTAAAGGTGCCATCGCTGAGGCGGGGACGCATATAACCGATCGAGGCATCATATACATTGCGATAATTCTCCGAACGCTTTAAATAAGTGGCATAGACCTCCATCCTGCCGAGCTTTTTGGCGGCCTGGGCAATGCTCCAGTCATCATAGGCATACTCCAGCGTCGTAGACACCGAGACCCCATTCGATTCGGCAGGGATATATCCCTTGTCGATATAAACCCCCAGCCCTTCGAAGCTCCGGTGCTGCGAAGTGACGAGACAGGCATCCAGCGCCTTCCCCGCATCGAAAGGCGTATTCCCCTTTACAATGGCATCGGCGATCACGGAGACACTATGATAACCCGACATACACCAGTTCTCATTCGCAGAATTAGACCAGATGGGCAGCATATGCTGCGGACTCTGGTCATAATGCACCAGCATCGATTGTATCATATCCGCATTCCGCCGGGGCTGCAGGATATTGAATAAAGGATGAAGGGCCCGGTGGGTATCCCATAGGGAGAAAGTCGTATAGTTCGTAAATCCATCCGCCTTGTGAATACCCTGGTCCAATCCCCGGTAAGAACCATCCACATCCATGTAGATGGTAGGATTGATGTAAGCATGATACAGAGAAGTATAGAAATTTTGCATTTCATCCTTTCCGGCTTCCACCACGACCTTGCCAAGCTCCTTATTCCACAAAGCCTGCCCGTCCTGCTTCACTTTTTCGAAATCCCAGCCCGGGGCTTCCGTCCGCAGATTCAATAAAGCCCCGTCGGTGCTGACGGAAGACAAGGCGAATTTCAGCTTGATCTTCTCCCCTTCCTGTGTACGGAAATCAAAGTGCATCCTGATCTGCCTGCCCGCTATTTCCGGGAAGTTATGAGCCTGGTCGAATTTCCCCCAGAACCCCCTGTAAACTTCCTTTTTGGAATAATTCTTATTACCGTACTGATAGAATGGCTTCGAAAAGCTCATCGCGAAATACAAGGTCCGGGTCCGGCCCCATCCACTGGTCTGACGGTATCCCGTCACCAGCGTATCATTTTCTATCCGGACAAAGGTCCATACATTCTTGTCCTCATAATTGTATATACCGCTCACCAGGTCGAGGAGGATATGCGCCTGATCGGTCGCCGGAAAAGTATACTGGTGAAAACCGACACGGGTAGTAGCTGTCAGCTCCGCCAGGATATTATAGTCTTCCAGCTTCACCTTATAATAATCCGCCTCCGCCACTTCCGTAGCATGGGAAAAGGCCGACCGGAACCCGCTCCGGGGCTTATCCGCTACGCCAGGATTCAATTTTAGCTCCCCGGTGGTCGGCATCACCAGGAAGTCCCCCAGGTCGGAGTGACCGACCCCGCTGAAATGCGTATGACTGAACCCGACGATCGTTTTGTCATCGTACTGGTAACCGGCGCAATATTTATAGACGTCCGGATTGTATTTTCCATTCTGGTCATAAGGGATCGTATCGGTATCGGGACTAAGCTGCACCATGCCGAAAGGCACGGTGGCTCCTGGGTAAGTATGCCCCATCCGCTGCGTTCCTATAATAGGACGGACATATTGCACTAAATTTTCGGCTGGGCCGGTTTGTGCCCTTAGATGGCAAGGGCTGAAGATCAGCATCGGCAATAAGGCCATGGATAACACTGTACGCGTTTCTTTCATCCTGTATTAATTAAGTATTTGTGGGCAAATATGCAGGCAAATGGCGGATCAAATTGTTAACACTTTTTGAATGAGCGAAATCCTGGGGACTGCTATCGTTTATTCCATTGATAATCAAGTAGTTTAATAAAATACCCTCCTACGACGCTCCGGGCCTGGAACCCGACCTTGCTGCCGTCTGTCGTCTCATGCCAGTCGCTGATAGGGACACGGCTTGGCGTCTCTGTTATATACTTATAGATAGGATCGGTCAGCGCCTCAAAATCTTCCGGCTTGTCCGCCAAAGTAGCCGTCCAGATTACCCAGTCGGATTTTGTATACGTCTTCCGGCTATCCAGGGGCAGGCCGAAATCGTTTTGCCGGGTGCGATAGTAAGCTATTTCCTTTTCATACACTTCTTTCGGAAACAAATGCAGGTTCAACAACTTATCCCATACCAGGTTATACTTCTGGCTCCAGCTGTTCTTATTATCGAAAGTCAGCGCATAATGGTCGCCCGCATCCGCGAGCTTCATCCATTGCCCCGCCAGCCGCCTGGCCAGCGCGGTATATTTTTTAGCTACCGCCGCCTTACCCAGCTTCTCCGCCATCTGTCCGTAACAGCCCAGCGCTACGATCGCCTTGACGGATAAATTGGCATTCCTGGCCAGGTGTCCCGCAAAATCGTCGGTACACAACTGGTTCGTGGGATCGAAACCATTCCCTTCCAGGTACTTTGCCCAGACGCTGAGCGTAGCCCAATGCTTCCGGGCATAATCGGGCTTATTGTAGGCCCGGGCGATCGCCGCCGTCAATATGATCATGTTGCCGCATTCTTCCACCGGCATATCCTCTCCATAGGTCTGCCCGTTGGCCAGCGGATAAGTTCCCAGATCATGCGCGGCAAAAGGCTTCTTCCATTTACCGCTCTCGCTGTAATAGTAAATGCCGTTCAGCATGCCTTTCAGGAGATCAGGATTATAGGCGAGGAATAAGGGAGCCGAAGGATAAGTGACATCTACCGTATTAATAGAGCCATTGCTGAAATTTTCTTTGGAAAGGAAAAGAATCTCTCCTTGCGGGCTCTTCGTAAGCGAATGGGCCGCTATACTTTGACGATAGGCGGCGACGCACAGCTGGGCATAATGCTCACCCCCCGCTGCCATCGCCGTCGCATAGAGCGTCTTATTAAAAGTATCACACCGGGCCAGCACCTTCTCATACCCCTTATAAGCCTGGTCCAGCAGCGCCAGGGGCGATGCCCCCTTCTCCTCCCTCCACCAGGGCCGCAGGTTCTGATGAAAGAACTGTACGCTATACAACTCGTCATAAGCCAGCAACAGCAGCTTTTCCACCGGCTCCTCCCCCACCGCTGCAGCGGGAAAAACCGTATTCAGAAAAAGCTCCCGGCCCGCAACAGGGTCTACCACAGCCGCCGCTCCCATTGCTCCGGAAGTCCCCGTCCCGAATGCCCGTACCGCTTCTCCCCGGGTAGAAATATTTTGCACCGCCCCCTGGGCAACAGGAGCCGCTACATAACAAGTCCCCCAGTCTATGCGAAGGTCATCCCCCTTCTTCTGCAGCACCGGCTGTTCCCTCGTCCCGGCCTCCAGGATCGTTAAAGCACCCGATTTCCTCTTTCGCGCCACCAGCTCCTGGGAAGATTCATTCGCCGCCACAACGCCGGCAACACCGAAATATAACTCCACCGGATGGGTGGACCCGTCATTAGACCTGACCTTAAAAGAAATATAAGAGACCGGCCGGGACATTAACCGGAGATCATTCAGCAACAATGGAGAAGTGAAGCTAACCGAAAGGTCCACCCCCCCGCAGACGAATTGATAAAGGGTTTGTGTAGCATTGACACTAACCCATTGCTGCCCGGCAGCCTCGGACTCCACGGAATCTGCGCCCATCCCCGTTCCGCCAAAGAACCGGTAATTTTTCCCATCTACGCGAATTATTCCCAATAGGGGATTATTTGCCCCGGTCCAGTGCCGGGTATCCGAAGAATTTCCCGCATCACTGAAAGACCAGATGCTGAAATAGGGATCATGCGTGATCAGCGGGTAGGCAGGCAGTTTGTTCAACTGCGCAATAGATTGTTCTGCAATTACCAACAATCCAAAAAATAACACTACATATTTGTTCATATTACTCCGGGATTTTCCACATTAATCAATTCATGGCATGGAATTGGTAAAGTGATTGTCGGCAAAATTAATGAGAGGAAATAAGATTTAAAAAATCATTTCGGCTTATTACTAGTAAAACCAATACGAAATATTTGAAATATTCATTTTTTTAACTATTTTCGTTTCGCTAAGTATCCCCTATCATTTTACCCCAGGTCAAACCGACCAAATCCTTTAAAAGCCTTCGTAGAGTATTCCTCTATCCATCTTGCCATGAACATGCCGTTTTTTTGCTTGCCATCTGAATGATAATTACTGTACCGTTAGATTTATTAAAGAAACCTGTAATATGAGATCTATAGGAAAAGAAGCTTTTCTATGTATTATTGTAATATTATGTCTATCCCTGACATCCTGCATCAATTCGAAAAAAGTAGTCTACTTTAATAATATACAGGATACGACCTTGCAAGCTGCGGGCGTAAGTACTGAATCGGTTATACAAAAAAATGATCTGTTGAATATTACGGTCAGCAGCCTCAATCCGGAAGCTTCTCTTATATTTAATATGCCCAACCAGGCCAATGCCACCAATCCCCTCTCTACCGGAACATCCGGTATCACCGGTGGTTCATCCTCTCAACTTGTAGGTTACCTGGTCAGCGAAGAAGGAACGATCAAATTTCCGATAGTCGGTCCCTTAAAGGTCTCCGGCCTGACAAAAAAACAATTGGAACAACGGATCGCAGACACACTCGCAGAAAAAAAATTACTGATCGATCCTATCGTAAACGTGCGCTTCATGAATTTCAGGGTCACTGTGCTGGGCGAAGTTGGCAAGCCTACCACCTTGAACGTGGCCAATGAAAAAATATCCATACTGGAAGCCCTGGGACTGGCCGGCGATCTTACCATCTACGGTAAAAGGGAAAATGTACTGCTGATCCGTGAAGATGGAAATAAAAAAATCGTAAAGAGGCTCGACCTGACTTCGGAGAGAATACTGACTTCTCCTTATTATTATTTAAAAACCAATGATATTATATATGTAGAACCTAATACGGCGAAGATAGCCAGCACCAGCCGGACCCAGCAATTACTTCCCATTTTGCTGAGCGCTCTGTCTTTTGTCGCGATCATCATCACTTATTCTCATATTAAATAATAAAAACGCTATGCAAGTAACCCACAAAAAAGGCATTGAAGACAAAGGGGGCAACATGTTTAGTGAACTGATGTACCGGTACCTGCCCTACTGGCCACTGTTCCTGATCCTGTTCGTGTTTTGTGTATCCGGAGCCTGGCTCTACCTGCGCTATGCGACACCTATATACGAGACATCGGCTACGATCCTCGTCAAAGACGAAAAAAAGGGAGTAGATGACGCCAACCTGATGGAGCAGCTGGACCTGTTCGGCTCCAAAAAGCTGGTAGAAAATGAGATCGAGGTCATAAAATCGAGGACGCTGATGCATGAAGTGGTAGTGAACCTCTCCCTTTATGCGCCCGTCACTTATAAAGGAAGCATAAAATCCAGGTCAGCCTACCTCTATTCACCCGTTGTGGTCCAGGTAAGGAACCCGGACTCTCTCACGCCTGAGAAAAAAGTTTTTTTCACCTACGACAGCCTGCAAAAAGAAGTGGTGCTGGGAAACCAGCATGTCCCTCTTGGCCAATGGGTTTCCGATAGCCTGAACGATATTCGTTTTATCGCCAATCCGAACTATACTGTTCCGGAAGAAAAAAGACCGCTGTTCTTCTCCCTGGTCGATACCAGAAAGGTTACAGATCAGCTGATCGAAGGAATGAAAGTCACCCAGGCAACCAAGCTTTCCTCTGTCATTAATTTAAAATTAAGAGACGCCGTACCCAAACGTGCCGAAGATGTTCTCAACAGCCTCATTAACGGCTATAACAAGGCTGCCATCAACGATAAAAATGCCCTGGCCTCCAATACGCTCAAATTCATCAACGAGCGCCTGGGCCTGGTCGTCACGGAACTGGATTCCGTCGAACGGGGCATCCAGCGCTATAAAACAAATGAAGGCATCATCGACCTCAGCGCCCAGGGCCAGCTATACCTGGATAATGTAGGCCAGAACGACCAGAAGCTTAGCCAGATCAATGTTCAACTGGCCGTTATGGACCAGGTGGAAAAATACGTACAAGGGAAAAACGATCAGCCGGGCATCGTTCCCTCCACGTTCGGAGTGGAAGATCCCACCCTCACGCAATTGCTGGGTAGATTATACGACCTGGAAGTACAATACGAAGGCTTGCGGAAGACAACGGCAGAAAATAACCCGCTCCTGCTTTCCCTTCGAAATGAGATCGCCAAGATCAAGCCTAATATCCTGGAAAATATCCATAGCCTGCGCCGCAACCTGGAAGCCGGGAAAGGCAACCTGTCCGGCACCAGCAGCCAATATGCCTCTATTCTGAAAAAACTCCCGCAGAAAGAAAGAGGGCTCGTGGAGATCAGCCGGCAACAGTCCATCAAGAATGGCATCTATAGCTTTCTGCTGCAGAAAAGGGAAGAGACAGCCCTTTCCTATAATTCAGCGGTGGCCGATACGCGGATCGTGGATAATGCAGATTCAGGCGTTGACCCGGTAAGTCCAAAGGCCATTCTGATCTACATTATCGCTGTCGTTGCGGCAGTGGGTATGGGCGGCGGCCTTGTCGCTATCCGGGAAGTATTCAATCAGAATATTATATTCCGTTCCGAGATCGATCAATATACCACCGTTCCCGTTATCGGCGAAATAATGCAGGAGGCCTCCGGTAACCCCATTGTAATAGAAGAAGGCAGGAGAACCTTTATCGCCGAACAATTCCGGCAACTCCGGACCTCCCTCGCCTATATCGGCATCAACAACCGGAAAAAGAAAATACTCATTACCTCCACCATCGGCGGAGAAGGCAAAAGCTTTATCTCAGCCAACCTCGCGATCAGCCTGGCCCTGACAGATAAAAAAGTAGTATTGCTGGAACTGGACCTACGCAAGCCCAAACTGAGCAATTTATTTAATGTCAGCCGGACAATAGGGCTTACTAATTATTTCATCGGCAATAAAGACGCGGACCATATTATAAAAAGCACGGAGATCAATAAAAACCTTTTTATCATACCGTCGGGAGCTATCCCCCCCAATCCTTCCGAACTCATTATGAACGGCAGGCTGGAAGAGTTGCTGAAATACCTGGATACCATTTTTGACTATATTATCATCGATACGGCCCCTGTGAGCCCGGTAACGGATGCCTACCTCATTTCACCCCTTTGCGACGCGACCATATATGTCATACGTCATGGGGTGACCCCGAAAATGTTTATTAAGAACATGGACGAGAATACGAGAATATCCACTCTGAAAAATATGGCCATTATTTTTAATGGCGTCAAAAACCGCGGCATAGGCGCCAATGGTTATGGATACGGATATGGATATACCAGTGGCAAAAGCTATGGATATGGAGAGAGTGAAAAAAGTAAGAAGAAAAGAACAAAAAAGAGTATCCCCGGACAGTTATAAGCTGCCCCGAAGGGTACTTGTCGATGTAAAGAAGTCTGCGCTGATCCCCAATGCCACCAATGTGAGTGGATTGGGCGAAGCCTGAAATCTAACGACTGTTTCCCAAGATAACCCGTACTGATTTAAAGAATATACCCCACCCCCCTTGTGCCGTTTGAAAGTTTTCCTGCCAACATCGTAAAGACGTATTGACTGTGCCTGTAGCCTTATTTTATCACGTAAATCAGAGTTTATGAATCAATTGACAAAAAACTGGTATGTCGTGTACACCAAACCGCGTTGGGAAAAAAAAGTTGCCAGACAACTTGAACAAAAGGGTATCGAGCACTATTGCCCCCTGGCAAAAGTTCAGCGACAATGGAGCGACCGCAAAAAGATCGTCCTGGAACCCTTGTTTAGCGCCTATGTCTTCGTCCACCTGGAAGAGACACAACAACTGCCGGTTAAACAAACCGATGGGGTCATGAACTTTGTTTACTGGCTTAAAAAACCGGCCGTTATCCGGGAGGAGGAAATAGACACTATCAAACGCTTCTTGAACGAATATCAAAATGTAAAATTGGAAAAGACCTCGGTAAATGTAAATGATCATGTAAAAGTTATCAGCGGCCCCCTTATGGAACGCCAGGGCAACGTATTGGAAATAAGGAACAAAACGGTAAAAGTATCCCTGCCATCCCTCGGATACAGCATCGTGGCTGAAATTGAAAAGACCAATATTGAAATACTTAACCTTGGCGTCAATACAAACTCAGCACTGGCCCTCTAAAAAATACTTTTTTGTCGAAACGAACGATTTCAAAAAAAATAGTTTCCGTCCCGCTAACCCTCTATAGAAATACCAATGCCTCCATCGATTGGATTTGCAATTGGATCATGGTAAGACACAGGAAAGTTGATTATGACTCCTTTCCAATCATAAAAGGCCGGATCAGACTTTATGGGGAAGGACGCTTTACTTTCGGGAAAGACGTGAAATTCAATTGTTCCCTCCGCTCTAATTTCGTCGGCCTCTTCAAGACCTGCACCGTCGCCGTTCTAAAGAACGCCTCTTTGGAAATCGGCGACTACTCGGGATTCTCAGGAGTATCCATTTATTGCGCCGAAAAAATAAGCATAGGGAAATATGTCAACTTTGGAGGCAACGTCTGTATCTGGGACACCGATTTTCACCCCCTGGACTATGCCGAACGTAGGGTCCATAACATGCAACAGATCAACTCCGCCCCGATCATCGTCGAAGACGACGTATTCGTCGGAGCCAATTCCATTATCCTGAAAGGCATCACGATCGGCGCCCGGTCCATCATCGGCGCCGGAAGCGTAGTGTCAAAAAATATTCCCCCCGATGAAATATGGGCGGGTAATCCTGTAAAATTTATCAGAAAGATTGGTGAAAACAACTAATACAGATCTAAGGGTAAAAAGCTTTCTTGTATTTTTACTGATAGCCATTTCTACCCTGCCCTTCTTCAAACAGAACTTCGGCACATACCTGCTGCTTGGCAGCGTGGTATTTACCCTGAAAGAATTACGCATCCACACAGAGATACTCTTTTTTGTGTTTGCAGCCTTCGCCATCGAGATCTTTCACAATTTTTATTTTGATGTCTACGATATAGCCGTGACAAGACAGTCCATGATCATCATTATCTCTGCCATTTTCCTGATCTATTATATCAAACTTGATTTTTTACCCATCTATATCAATATCCTCTATTATTTTTCTCTCATCAGCTTCGTATTTTTTGCCCTCTATTACGCCGATAGCAATTTAGTCGGCCAGTTTGCCAAGGCAATCCCCTCCACATTTATAAAAACAACCGTCAACTATGGTGCGGAAGTCAACCAGATCAACCCCATCTTTTATAACTTTGACAGCAATTTCCTGGAATTAGGCCGTAATAACGGCCCCTTCTGGGAACCGACCGTATTTGCCACTATGCTGGTCATCGCCCAGATCTTCAACCTTCTTTTAAATAAAACGCTTTTTAATAAAAAAGGGATCGTATTCACGATAGCCCTGCTGACTACCTTCTCCACGACCGGTTTCATGGCCTATTTCTTATTGATCATTTTTTATTTCCTGCTATCGAACAAGATCCGGACCTTCACCAAAGTCATTGCCTTAACGGCTTTTATAGCTCTCAGCGTCGGCTTGTTCACCGCCCTGCCGTTCCTAAGCGATAAGATCGATAATGAAATTGAAAAGACAGACCAGGAAATGGACAAATACGGTGGCGACTCCCGCCTGGCCAGCGCTATAATGGATCTCAAAGAAATGTCTGAAAAAACCACCTATGTCTTATTCGGAAAAGGACATGGCCCGGACCGCATTGCCGGCCCTGATAAGGACGTTCTGCGAAACTGCGGCGATACGGGGCTGCTGATCGAATGGGGGCTGCTTTTTACCATCATTTATCTGGGATTTCTCTTTTATTCGTTCCTGGAATTGGCAAAATTCTTTAATGTCCACTGGGCATTTTCGATTGCATTTACCATCATCATCCTCGTTTTCGGGTTCAGCGAAGCATATTTCAACCTGCCGCTTTTTTATTGCTTTTTATTCTTCGGGTTTATAATCAAACGGTATTATCCGTATAGTCAGCCCGTAAAATCCGAAGAGGAGTTTACAGAATTAGTTATCAGTTAAATTGTTTTCTAATGATCCGGTTCAGCATTCTTATCCCCATTTATAATCGGCTTAATATTACCAAACAAGGGCTTAAATCCCTTTATGAAGCCCTCGGATATTACACGCGATCCGGGAATTCGCAGTGCCGCTTCGATGTCATCGTCATCGATGATGGTTCGACGGATGGCAGTTCCCAATGGATATCCGATAACTATCCGGACGTCTATTTGTTACAGGGCAACGGAGAACTATGGTGGAGCGGCGCTACGAATGTCGGCGCCAGATATGCCATTGAAACCCTACACAGCGATTACCTGTTATTATGGAACGACGACATCGCACCTGACAACAGCTATTTTCTGGAAGTGGAGAAGATCTTTAGCCGTCAGGATATCTCCGGGATCGTTTTCGGCTCGAAAATTTTCGCAGGAACAACAGGAAAAATATGGTCGATTGGCGGCTATTTCAGTAAATGGGGTAAATACGGCATGTACAGGGATCCGGGCGCGAATCCTTCTGCTTTTTTCGACTGCGACTGGCTGCCGGGAATGGGCACGATCGTTCCTGCTTCGGCCATCAGCACAAAAGGACTTTATTGGGATGAAAAACAATTTCCCCAATACCATGGCGATAGCGATTATGCCCTTCGTTGCAAAGAGAACGGTTATCAGATAAAGACCTGCCTGAACCTTGTCCTCTATAACGCCAGCGATAATTCAGGGACAGGCGGATATAAGAACCTTAAAGGCCTCTGGTGGAGCCTGGCATCGATGCGCTCTAACTACAACTTCCGGAAAAGACTTGTTTTTTACAGGCGGCATGCCAGGCAGCCTTTGCAATATTGGGGATTGGCCCACACCTACCTGTTTTTTATCGGCTCTTTTTTCAAACGCAATATCTTCAGGATCCCCACCTTCGCACAGCCTAAGGACTTTAAAAAGACATTTTAATAACATGAATAAATATAAAATATCCCTCCAGATCAATGTCTCGGCCACAGACCTGAATATCTGCCGGAAAATGCTGGAACGGCAGCTCAGTTTTTGGTACGGGGAATTAGAAGAGATCGTCATATCGATCGAATCCAAAAAAAGCTTCGGCAAATTCGCGAAGGACTTCGATAAGAATAAAGATGATCTCATCGCCCTAATAAACCATTACACGACGATCTATCCAAAACTCCGGTATCATTATATCGACTATTCTCCGGAAAGGAACCGCGTCCTGTCGGATTTGTTTTTCAACACGAACCGCACCCCCGAGAAAGACTATCGCGGAAGCGCCTTTTACTCCTACCTGGATGGACTGGCCGTATGCCATAATAAATACATCATTCACATCGATTCGGATATGCTCATTGGAGGAATGCCCGACTCCTGGCTCCAGGATGCAGTGGAACTACTGAATTCGGACAAAAACTACCTGGTCATCAATCCCCTGGCCGGACCACCCGCCGACGATGCGGAACTAAAACAAAAATACCTGAAGAGGCTCGGCAAACATAAATTCCTCTTTGATAAGATGTCGACAAGGATCTTCCTGATCGATATGGAAAAACTCAAGTCCCATAAGATCCCCCTGAAAAAAGTGCGGCTTTCGCTCCGGAATATCAAGTGGTGCATTAAAAATAATTTCCGATGGGGAACTATGGGCCTGGAAGACCTTATTTCAATAATGATGCAAAAGCAAGGGTTATTCAGGGTCGACACCTTAGGTAAGAATGATACCAATACGGCCTTCACCCTCCATCCCCTGATTAAACCGGACCATTATATCCAGGCCATCCCTGACCTGCTGAAAAGAATTGATGCCAACGATATACCCGACTCGCAAAGAGGATACTATAACATTAACAATGATTTCTTTGATTTCAGCAAAGCGCAATAAGGTCTGCATATACCCCAATATCAGCAGGAAGCTGATAGGATCCAACAACCCGTATATCGACCATTTGAAAGAGGCCCTGGATAAAAATGACTTCGAAGTAGACCCCCATACTTCGGACAACGCCTTCCTGGACCTTCTTCGCAATGGGATCTTTTCCGATATCGTCCTCCTCAACTGGATCGAGAACCTCCCTTCCCGGAGAATGGGCCTCTTACAAACCGCCATCATCCTGACCTATCTTCAGCTCCTGAAAATTTGTCGGGTAAAGATCATTTGGATCAAACATAATAAAGTCTCGCATACCCGGAAATGGTTTGCCTTCAGTAAAGGGATCCAACGATTCCTTGCCCGTTGCGCCGATCATATCATCATTCATGGACGGGACGCCGGTATCGCCGATTCACGGAAGATATTTTTCCTTCCCCATCCCAGCAATATCGGGCCGGACGATATCCTGCCTCCTGTACAGGAAGCGACACCCTCCATCGATTTGTTGATCTGGGGCAGCCTCTTACCCTATAAAGGCGTATTGGAATTTCTCCGGTATGCCAAAACGGATCCCCTTCTCGCCAGGCTCCGGATCCACATTGCAGGCCGGGCTGCGCCCGACTACTGGAATCAGCTGCAAACGCATGCCGGAGGGAATACAACACTCGTCAATGCCTACATAGAAGAAAAAGACCTGGAACAGCTCTTTAAAAAATCCAGGTTCATCTTATTCACCTATAACAAGCAATCCGTTATTTCCTCCGGGGTCCTGGTGGACAGCCTGGTAGCCTGTAAAAGGATCATTGCCCCGGATTGCGGGGCTTTCAGGGATATGGCTGAGCAGCAGCAATTCGTCTCCCTGTTCGATAATTTTTCAGAGATCGCCCCCCTCTACCGGGCTAATTATAACAACTTCCATTTGAATTATCAGGAAGTCCGGGAATTTGTGGCACAGAATTCATGGTATAGTATGGGTACAAAAATTAAAGAACTGTCCGGCCTTAAAACCGGCATTCGGCCATCTAATCAAATTGAAATACCTGAAATGCCATGAAACAACAATCTTCAATCACCCTTTTGTTTTTTTTCCTGAGCGCCTTTTTTGTTATCGGCTCGTTATTACCGGTCGACGCTTTTGGACAACCTTCCCGCGTACTTACTTTTTATGTCGCAACTACAGGAAGCAGCAGCAATCCCGGGACGATGGCCAGCCCTTTTCTACGTCCGGAAGACGCCCGCGACGCCATCAATAAAGTTCAAGGCCCCGTGAATGCAACCGTATATATCCGGGGCGGGAACTATCCCTTCACAAAAAGCTTCACCATTACCCAGGACAATGACGACTCCACCCGGCATATCACTTACTCTAACTATCAAAATGAAAAAGTCCGGTTTACGGGCAGCGCCAAACTCGATAACAGTAAATTCACCCTGGTCAGCGATCCCGCCATTCTGAACAGGCTCCCGGCTTCCGCCAGAGGCAAAGTAATGGAGATCAATTTAAAAAATGCCGGCATTACGGATTACGGAAAATGGCAGCCGCATGGCTACAAGATCATCCACCCGGCTCCCCTGGAACTATTCTACAATGAAATTGCTTTGACGGTAGCCAGGTATCCCAATACAGGGTATTTGCCCGTCGGAACGGTGCTGGATCCCGGTACTTCTTTAAGGTATAGGGAGAAAGTAAGCAGGGGCGCTAAATTTATGTGCCCCGATAACCGGATCAATAATTGGAAGACTGCCGACAATGCCTGGATCACCGGCTATTTCTCCTATGGCTACTCCGACGACTACATGAAAGTGGACACCTTTGATTTCGCGAACCATACGATCCGTCTGAAAGATCCATCCGTTTATTCCGTGTTCAGCAGCGATGACGCCAGTAAGGGGGAGCTGAAAAATGCACAGAAAATAAGAGGCTTCTATGTATACAATCTGCTGGAAGAGCTCGATGAACCGGGAGAATGGTACCTGGATCAATCCTCCGGTAAATTATATGTCTGGCCTCCCGACAATACTATTGGCAGCGCAGACATCGAAGTCTCCCTGCTGGAAGACCCGATCGTGGTTATGTCCGGCACCTGGAATACAAGCTTCCGGGGAATCGGTTTTGAATATTCCCGTGGAATGGGAATGTACCTGGAAGGAACCAGCAATACCGTCATCAGCCATTGCAATTTCGATGACCTCGGCACGGTGGGGATCTCCACTGGCAACCAGCTCAAAGATAAGCCGGTACAGTACCGCGCCAAGGCGGGCGGAAATGGATCTGCGCCTTCTAATAAGAATCTTCTGATCGAGGTAAGCAGCATCTGTAATACAGGGACGGGAGGGGTATTCCTGGACGGAGGAGATAAAAAAACGTTGCAGCCCGCTAACAATGTGCTGGACAATTGCGATATCTATAATTATTCCCGGATCAACAGGACCTTCTGTCCGGCAGTAACCATGAATGGAGTTGGCAACCGGATAACACATTGCTATATTCATGACGCTCCCGACCATGCTATCGTATTTTACGGCAATGATCATGTCATTGCCTTCAATCACATAAAGAATGTTCTTTATTATGTGACGGATGCCGGCGCCGTGGGTACAGGAAGAGATCTCGGTTCTACCGGAAATGTGATCAGCAATAATTTTTTCGACAATATTGAAAGCAAGATCGGCTCCTCCATCGCCGCCGTTTACCTGGATGACGGCAGCTCGGGAATGGAAGTTGATGGAAATGTATTTTATAAATCCGGTTCAGCCGGAACCTACCACATGGGCGCCGTCCATGTCAATGGGGGCAGTGACAATACCTTCCGCAATAATTACTTTATCGACTGCGGACAGGCTTTTTCCAATAACCAATGGAGCGATAAGCAATGGAAGGATCTCATCACCAGCGACCAGATTGCTAAAACCTATCGGCCCGGGATCGATATTCGTTCAGATGTCTATGCCCAAAAGTATTCCCATATAGCCCGCCTGATGGATTCCAATACCCTGGCCACCCGGCAGAACTATACCTTTAATACGCTGGTATATAAAGTGGGGGTTTTCTCCACCGGCGCCGGGTACGCCCATAAAAATGTTTTCATGGCGACGGGAGATCCCGGATTTGCCGATCTGAATAAACCTGATTTCACCTTAACAAAGACCCCGGCCGCTCTGCAGCAGTCCGGTGACTGGAAGCCCATTCCCTTCGAGGAGATCGGAATAAAGAAAAAATAAAAGATAAAAGATCAATGGGAAATAAGACAATTAACTGGCCGTTGGAACAACCTATCGTTTTTCTTAAAAACTTCCTTAACAAAGGACATTCGCGTAGTGCCAATGCAAAGAAAAATATCCTTACCTCCTTCCTGATCAAGGGATGTAATATCACCATAAGCCTGGTCCTGGTGCCCCTGACCATACATTACGTTAAACCAACGCAATACGGTATCTGGCTGACATTAAGTTCGATAATCGGCTGGTTCGGTTTTTTCGATATCGGATTGGGCAACGGCCTCCGCAATAAATTTGCGGAGGCCCTGGCCAAAGGTGAACACGAGGCCGCCAGGATCTATGTCAGCACCACGTATGCCATTCTGACGATTATTATTTCGGCAGCCTTATTGATCTTTTTTTGTATCAATCCTTTTCTTAACTGGTCAAAGATCCTGAATTCCCCGCCGGACATGGCCCACGAACTGAGCATCCTGGCCATGATCATTTTCGTGTTCTTTTCCATTCAGTTCGTATTGCAGCTGATCACCACGGTGCTGACCGCCGACCAGCAGCCTTCCAAAGCCGCTCTTTTCAACTTTTTTGGAAGTCTCTTTTCTTTGACGGTAATTTTTATCCTTACCAAAACCACTACCGGCAACCTGATCTACCTGGGATTAAGCCTGGGCCTTACACCGGTACTGGTGCTTTCCGCCTCCAGTCTCTGGTTTTATTCCCATAAATACAAAAAGTATGCGCCTTCCGTTAAATACGTTGATTTCAAATTTGCCCGCAGCCTAATGGGCCTGGGAGTGAAATTCTTTATCCTTCAGATTGCCGTGATCGTTTTATATGAGTCCAGTAATATCATCATCTCCCAGCTTTTTGGCCCGGCACAGGTTACTCCTTATAATATCGCCTACAAATACTTCGGCGTTATTCCCATGGTCTTTGGCATCATCATGACACCTTTCTGGAGCGCTTTTACAGAGGCCTGGACCAAAAAAGACTTTGACTGGATAAAAAATACGATGAAGAAATTAAACCTGATATCCATATTGCTGATCATTGTTACCATGTTCATGCTTGCCTTTTCAAATTTCGTTTTTAAACTATGGGTTGGGAAAGATGTGACCGTTCCCATCAGTATCTCTATTGTTCTGGCCGCTTATTTTATTATCAATGCCAGGCAGATGATCTATATCTATTTTCTCAACGGGATCGGAAAGATCAAACTGCAGCTTTATTCAGGCATTATCGGAATGATTGTAAATATTCCCATGGCCATTTTCTTCGGGAAGAAATTCGGCGTGGCCGGGGTTGTATTATCCACGGTCATATTGAACGGTATAAATATGATCTGGACGGTCATCCAGTACAATAAAATAATAAATAACAAAGCAACAGGAATATGGAATCAATAAGCGGCGTCGCCCCCATAACCGCACATAACAGGCAGATTCCCACCCAAAACCAGCCGTTGAAGAAAATCAAAATATTATGGTTTACCAATACTGCGTCCCTGGCCGCCGGTCATCTCGGAATGAGCACCGTAGGCGGGGGCTGGATAGAATCCCTGGAAGAAAGGATAAAGGGCTATGAGAATGTCGAGCTGGCTATTGCATTTAACCACGGTAAAAAAAGCATTGAAAAATTCACACACGATAAGACTACTTATTATACGGTACCTGACAAAAGGTCAAGGATCAAGACCTTCACCGACAGACACCTGAATTCGTTTAATGATGACCAGTTGATCGGTTCCTGCCTGGAAATAATCAATGATTTCAAGCCGGATATTATAAACATATTCGGTACGGAAAAAGGGTTCGGATTGATCAGCGACAAGGTCGACATGCCCGTAGTAATACATTTACAGGGAATCCTGACTGTTTATGAAAAGAAATGGTTTTCTGCAGGCATTGATAAACTCACCTTATTCACCCGTTCGGATCTCAAAAGCCTTATAAAAGCTACCACCCTCCTTCATAATTATAGATATTTCAGAAAAGGCGCCCTCCGGGAACAACGCATCTTTGAAGGGTGTAAGTATTTTATGGGGCGCACGGATTGGGATAAAAGGATCTGTGCCGTTCTCGCCCCCCAAGCCGGATATTTTACCAGCAATGAAATACTGAGAAAAGAATTCTACCTGAACACCTGGAATAAAAAATCAACAGGCAAAAAAATATTTATTTCTACCATCCAGCCGACTATTTTCAAAGGACTGGAAACCGTCCTGGAATGCGCCATCCTTTTAAAGGAATTAAACAAATTCGATTTTGAATGGATCATTGCCGGCATCTCCGGTGAGGATAGGATCGTCAAAATATTTGAAAAAAGGGCGGGGAAGAAATTCAGGGACTTCAACGTTACCTTAACAGGGAAATTAAAGACGGAAGAGCTGCTGAAAAGAGAATTGAATGCGGATATCTTTATCCACCCCTCGCACATTGATAACAGCCCCAATAGCGTATGTGAAGCCATGCTCATCGGTATGCCGGTCATTGCAACCTTTACCGGCGGTACCGGCTCCATGCTGACAGATAAAACAGAAGGGATCCTGATACAGGACGGAGATCCCTATGCAATGGCCGGCGCCATATTGGAATTAGTTAAGAACCCGCATTATGCTGCTGAACTTGGGCAAAATGCCCGCGATTGCGCCATGAAAAGACACGACCCGGATGAAATAGTTAATACCCTGATTGCAACCTATACACAAATAATGGCCGCCGCTCACTAATAAGCGATCCCCACCCGGCTAATTAGAATACAAAAAAATAAATTCATGAAGTCCCCAGAGCTGAATTACGCTCCGATTCTCCTATTTACCTATAAACGACTGGATACCTTAAAAAAGACAATATCCTCTTTACGGGAAAATAAACTGGCCGCTGAAAGCGATCTGATCATTTTCTCCGATCAGGGAAAGTCTCCTGATGACAAAACGATCGTAAAGGAGGTAAGGGATTACCTGCGAACGATCGACGGTTTTAAAAGTGTCACCATTCACGAATCCCTAAAAAATAAAGGACTTGCCAATTCCATCATACAGGGAGTTACGAACATTATAAATACTTACGGGAAAGTCATCGTGCTGGAAGATGATCTGCTGACAACCCCTAATTTCCTCACTTTCATGAATGCCGCCCTCGAAAAATATGAGTCGTATAAAAAGGTGTTTTCCGTTTCCGGTTATTCATTCAATCTCGGCGAACCTGATGCCGGGCGTCATCCCGATGATGTTTATTTTGTCACCCGCGGATGGTCCTGGGGCTGGGCGACCTGGAGGGACAGGTGGACGGACATCGATTGGCAAATGAAGGATTATCCGGGCTTTGCAACCAATTTCACGGAAAGAAGAAAGTTCGCCCAGGGCGGCTCCGATCTGAACCTCATGCTGAAAAGACAAATGGAAGGCAAGCTGGACTCCTGGGCGATCAGATGGTTCTATCATCAGTATAAGGTGAACGGCCTGACCTTGTACCCGATCTTATCCAAAGTCTATAATGACGGATTTGACGAACTGGCCACTCATACCCGGGGTTCGAACCTCCGATACAAGCCTCTGCTGGACCAAACTTCAGCGCATAATTTTTCTTTTCCCGGCCAGGTTGCAATCGATCCCGTCTATCATAAAAGATTCAGGAGTAAACTAAGCATAAGGGCCAGGATAATTTCCAAATCTCAAAACTTACTGAAAAGACTACTAAAATAATACACTGGCATGATCCGATTTCTGAAAAAATTAAGAGATCTCTACTTAGTGAAAATAAAATGGCGGAATTATGAAATAGGCGAAGGATTCCATGCTGGTACACGGGTAAGATTGTGGGCCAGGAACAAATTGGTGATCGGAAAGAGCTTTTATATCGGAAGGGATTCGCAGATAGAAGCTGATTGCATCATTAAAGACTATGTAATATTCGGCAATAAAGTGGCTATAGTCGGGAAGTATGACCATTTTTTTCAGCAGATCGGGGTTCCTGTCAGGCTGGCTTCGCAAATACGGGACAAGGATTATAGCTGGAAGGGACTCGGCGAGATTACGGAGATCGGAAACGATGTCTGGATAGGTTACGGGGCGATTATTATGAGCGGCGTCAGTATCCGTGACGGCGCTGTCATTGCGGCGGGATCGGTCGTGACGAAGGATGTGGAGGCTTACAGCATCTATGGCGGTTGCCCGGCAAAAAAACTCAGGGATAGATTTGAGAACGAAGAGGATCTGAACAGGCATGTACAGTTACTGAAGGCTAAGTATAATTTATAAGGTTAAAAATCACTTTATGCAAAAACAACTTATCAGCATTAACATCAACACGGGCACCTACCGGAATTTCGTCAACGAACTGGTAGAAATGTCCGGGAAAACCTCTTCTTACACCTGTATCGCCAATGTACACATGCTGGTAGAAGCATACAGCAACGCGTCTTTTGCCAGCATTGTGAACAATGCTGACATGATCACACCGGACGGAATGCCCCTTACCTGGGGGCTCAAGCTGTTACATGGCGTCAGGCAGGACCGGGTGGCCGGCATGGACCTGCTGCCGGACCTTTTAAAAGAAGCCGAACAGAAGTCGATCCCGGTATATTTTTATGGCGGCACCGAAAATATGCTGACCCGGATCCGCGAAAACATACCCTCCCGCTACCCCGGCCTGCAGATCGCAGGCATGTTCAGTCCCCCTTTCCGCGAATTAACGACGGCTGAAGTCGAACTGACCGCCCAATTCGTCAACAACTCGGGCGCTAAGATCGTTTTCGTCATCCTCGGTTGCCCCAAACAGGAATTGTGGATGGGCATGATGAAGAACAGGATCAAGGCATCCATGATCGGGGTCGGCGGCGCCTTACCCGTACTCCTGGGCATCCAGAAAAGGGCCCCCCTGTGGATGCAGCGCAATGGACTGGAATGGCTCTACCGGCTCTGCCAGGAACCCCGCAGATTATTTAAAAGATATGCGGTCACGAATTCCATTTTCCTTTTTTTATTAGGTAAAGAATTTGTCAGGATAAAAATATTCCGGCAAAAAGGGACTACGTTCTCCTTAAAGAACCTGGGAGATAACTAATCTCATTTTGCCTCCACCTCCCAATCGCCATATCATGAATACAATTCGCCTCTTTTTATTCGTATTTTTCCTGGAGCTCTGTTGCACCGGGCTCCATGCCCAGATAGAGACCAAAGAGACCAGCAGCTATCATGCATCTCTCGAAACCCAGGGAGTGCTGACTACAAAGAATTATGTCCCCTTCTGGCTCCGTTCCAATCAATTCGGCAGCGTTCCCCTTCCCGGCACCTCCGGCAGTTTTATCGGGGCCCTCCGTAAAGACTATGACACGGTGGACAACATGCCTACGGACGTGGTCTCCGGCAGCCATACGAAGGTCGTGGACTGGGGCGCCTCCCTGGAGTTAAGGGGCGATATGGGATTCGGGCAACGTTCCCGCCTGGCCCTCATAGAAGGATATGCCAAACTAAAAGTCAGCATATTCGAACTCAAAGCCGGCCGCGCCAAAGAGATCATGGGACTGGTGGATACCTCGCTCTCCTCCGGCGCTTTTGCCGTCTCCGGCAACGCCCTGGGTATTCCCAAAGTACAAATATCGATCCCGGAATATTGGACCCTGCCTTTCTTCGGGGACCTTTTTTCCGTTAAGGGGAATTTTGCACATGGATGGCTCGGAGAACAACCGATACGGACTAGCCCGCTCGTTAAGCAGGCAAATACCTATTTTCATCAATCTTCTCTTTACGTCCGGCTGGGAAAGCCGGACTGGCGCCTGCATCTCTACGGCGGATTTAACCACCAGGTATACTGGGGCCACGAGAAAGAAATTAACGGAAAGTCCTACCAGCTTTCGACTTTTAAGTCATTTGAGTACGTAGTGCTGGGAAAGACCTACCAGGGGTCCAAGGTCGGCAACCATCTTGGGTCCGTCGACCTGGGTATGGAATATGAATTCGGGAACACAAAGCTGTTCCTATACCGCCAGAACTTTTATGACGAGGGTGCGCTTGCCAAATTAGCCAATATAGCCGACGGGTTGAACGGAATAAGCCTGTTGAATGAACGTCCCCGCGAAAGCAGCTTCCAGTGGCACCGACTGCTTTTAGAGCTTTTCTATAGTAAGGATCAGGCAGGGTATCCTTGGTCGATCCGCACCAAATCCGGTGACGAGAATTATTATAATAACTATCAATATTCCCATGGATGGTCCTACAAAGACCAGGCCCTCGGCAATCCATTGATCACCACCTACCCGATGGCAAGGGCCGGACTGCCCAACGATCCCTCGGATTATTTTAGCAATAACAGGGTGGTGGCCTTCCACGCAGGCATGGAAGGTTACCTGGACGATTATCAGTTTACCGCCAAAGCTACCTATTCATTCAATTACGGCACTTTTGGCACCAGCAAATGGGGATATTCGACAGGCAACAGTTTTCATCCCCCCGACTATGGCATCTGGAAAGAAGTGCGGCAGTTTTCCACTTACCTGGAAGTGCAACGGGGATTCAATAATGGCTGGCAGGCAGGTTGCGTCGCAGCCCTGGATGCCGGTGACCTGCTCTATAATTCCTCAGGTCTTATTCTGAAATTAAAAAAATCATTTTAATCGATCATATAGAAGTCGAAACCTTAATTACAACTTTAACATTATGAACAGTCGTTATATCAATCTATTCAGGCCTTTTTTCGTCTGTGTCGACCTGCTGGCGCTCAACCTCGTCCACCTGGTGCTCATGGACTCCATGCACCGGATCCGGGTAGACACCGGCTCTGAGTATATCGTACTCTTTATCGTAGCCAACATGTTATGGCTTATATCGGCCTACAGCACCGCCCTCTATATCGACACGAGCAACCCCAGTTTCGAACGGTTTACCAAACGGACGGTAAAAAGCCTGGTCCTCTTTTTCATCGGTATGGTGATCTTTATCTTCTTCTATCACTATCCGTTCTCCCGCTTATTCATCCTGCTGAGCTTTGCCGGTTTCAGTGCGATACTGGTGGTCGCCAGAGCCTTGCTGATGGGAGCCTCTTTCTATATGAATAAAGTAAGCAAGGTGGGCAAAAAAATTGTGATCGTGGGATACAATGAAGTGGCCAGGAAACTGGCGTATAATTTTTCCAACCAGAAAAGGAACCTGATGGTGGAAGGATTCTTTGAAGACAGGGAACTGGTGAACGAACTATCCTCCCTCCCCATCATCGGCAATATCGATGAATGCGTCTCTTACGCCGTTAAGAACAATATCAATGAGATCTATTCTACCATCTCCCCGGAAAGGAACACTTCCATTTATGAAATGGCGCATATAGCTGAAAAATCGTTGATACGCTTTCGGTTCGTTCCGGATTTCAAGCTCTATGTGAACCGTAAAACACATATGGAATACCTGGACGAGCTGCCCATCCTCTCCCTCAGGTCCGAACCCCTGGAAGATGTCTCGAACGGCGTGAAGAAACGCGTCTTCGATATCGTATTCAGCCTGCTCGTCATCGTATTCCTGTTATCCTGGCTGGTTCCCATCCTGGCCCTACTGATCAAGCTCAATTCCAAAGGCCCCGTATTCTTTGTACAGATGCGCTCCGGAAAAGACAATAAACAATTCCGCTGCTTCAAATTCCGCAGCCTGTCCGTGAACGGGGAGGCTCATATCCGGCAGGTCACCAAAAATGATACCCGCATCACGCCTTTAGGCAAATTCCTCCGGAAGAGCAACCTGGATGAACTGCCGCAATTCGTCAACGTATTGATGGGCGATATGTCCGTAGTCGGCCCCCGCCCCCACATGCTGCTGCACACGGAGACCTTTTCAAAGCTCATGGAAGAATACATGATCCGCCATTTCGTCAAACCCGGCGTTACAGGATGGGCCCAGGTAAATGGGTTCCGTGGAGAGATCAAGCAACCCGAGCAACTGCGTAAAAGGATCGAGTACGATATCTGGTATATGGAGAACTGGAGCCTGTGGCTGGATCTCCGCGTGATCTTCCTCACCGTCTATCGAACCGTCAAAGGCGATAAGAACGCCTACTGACGAGAGTCCGATTGCTTTCCACCTACGGGGGTACTGGTCGCGAGAGACCAGTGCCCCCGTTTTACTTTCTCGCCGGTAATTTCCTGCATTTTACCGCCATTCCCGCCGGCTTAATCGAATCCTCCTTCTCCCCAGTCTATATTTTGCTATTTTTACACTCGTTTCCGGCAGAGAATCTGCCGGAAACGAACATATAAGAATAAGTATGAATAAGACTAACAAGCCCCCCGGCATCTTCTCTCTCCTGACACCTTACAGGGGATTGATCGTCCTTTTGCTGGTCCTGGCCCTCTTAAGCAACGGCATTAACCTCATCGTGCCCAAGATCATCTCCCATGGCATCGATGCCTTTATCGGGAATAAATTCGATATGCATCGTATCGTCTGGCAGTTCCTGGCGGCAGCCAGCTTCGTTTTCATCTTCGGCTACCTGCAGGGCCTCGTCCAGACTTATGCCTCGGAGCGGGTGGCCCGGGACCTGCGCACACGCCTCGCTGAAAAGATCTCCCGGCAGAGCTATGCCTTCCTTCAGACCTCCAACCCCTCCCGGCTGCTGACGAACCTGACGGCTGATGTGGATTCCATAAAAATGTTCGTTTCCCAGGCGATCGTCTCCATCGCTTCCTCCCTGTTCATCATTATAGGCGCCAGTATTCTATTACTTTCCATCAACTGGAAACTGGGTCTGGCAGTCATCACCATCATTCCCATTATCGGCGGAGCCTTCTTCATCGTGCTGAAGAAAGTGCGGGTGCTCTTTATGAAAGCCCGGGAAGTCATCGACTGGCTGAACAAAGTCATCAATGAAAGCATCCTGGGAGCAGCTATGATCCGGGTTCTCCATTCACAGCAACGGGAATATGATAAATTCATAGAGGCCAACGCCAAGGCCATGGGTTTCGGCCTCCAGATCTTAAAACTGTTCGCGGCACTGATCCCCGTCATTATCTTCACCGCTAACATGGCCTCCCTTACTATTCTGGCTATGGGCGGCCATTTTGTGATCAATGGGAGTATGACCCTGGGCGATTATTCCGCTTTTTCCAATTACCTGGCCATGCTGATCTTCCCCATCCTCGTGATCGGCTTCATGAGCAATGTGATCGCACAGGCTACGGCCTCCTATCAACGCATTACCGGCATCCTGAATGCGCCGGACCAGGTTGATACCGGTACCCTGAAAACAGCATTGAGGGGTGATATTTCCCTGAAAGACATCTCCGTCTCCTACGGAGAAAAAATGGCCCTGAAAGATATCTCCTTCTTCGCCCCTGCCGGTTCCCGGACGGCTGTCATCGGCCCTACCGCTGCCGGTAAAACGCAGTTGCTCCACCTGCTCACCGCCCTCATCCGGCCCAACTCAGGCAGCATCGAATTCGACGGACAGCCCATCGACCACTACGAAAAAGAGACCTTCCACCGGCAAATAGGCTTTGTCTTCCAAGACAGCATCATTTTTAATATGAGCATCCGGGAGAATATCGCCTTCAGTGATACGGTAACGGATCAATCCCTGGAAAAAGCCATCGCCACCGCCGAGCTGAAAGATTTTATCGACTCCCTGCCTGAAGGACTGAATACCGTCGTTTCCGAAAGAGGAAGCAGCCTTTCGGGAGGACAGAAACAACGCATCATGCTGGCCCGGGCCCTGGCGATCAATCCCCGTGTCCTGTTGTTGGACGATTTCACGGCCAGGGTGGATAATAATACGGAACAGAAAATACTGGAAAATGTCAGTAAGAACTACCCGGGTATCACTTTGCTGTCGGTCACGCAAAAGATAGCCGCCATCGAACAGTATGAACAGATCATCTTGCTCATGGAAGGTGAAATGATCGCATCCGGCACACACTCAGCACTCATGCAGACCTGTCCGGAATATGTACAAATCTATAACTCACAACGTAGCACCAGTCATTATGAGCAGCACGAATTACAATCTTAACGACCTGGCCGGGCAACAACCCAAAAGCTCCACCTGGTCGGCCCTTCGCAAACTGGTGGGACTCCTGCCCGAACAAAGGAGCAAACTGGTCCTTGCCATCGGCGCCATCCTGATCAACTCGGTGCTTAGCTTACTGGCCCCCATGATCATCGGCCTTACGATCGATAAATTTATATTGACGAAGAACTACCACGGCGTATTGGTCAATTGCGGCCTCCTGCTGGTCATCTACCTCGTAGCCCTGGTCACGATCTACCTGCGGACCGTGCTGATGGGCGGCTTCGGACAGAACCTGCTGTTTGCCCTCCGCAACGCCGTTTTCAACAAACTACAGGAATTACCCGTGGGCTTTTTTTCGCAGAATAAGGCCGGAGACCTTATCTCCAGGGTCAATAACGATACGGATAAGATCAACCAGTTCTTTTCCCAGTCCCTGATGCAATTCGTATCCAGCCTTTTTCTCATCACCGGCGCCGGTATTTTTCTGCTGGTCCTGAATTTTCGTCTCGGCCTGGCTACGCTTGTCCCCGCCCTGCTGCTGTGGGTCTTTACAAAATTCGTCTCTCCCTGGGTGAAAAAAAGGAATGCCCTCAGCATGAAAAGCACCGGCAGCCTCAGTTCGGAAGTACAGGAAAGCCTGAATAATTTCAAGGTCATCATCGCCTTCAACCGGCGGGATTATTTTGTTCAGAAATTCAATGAGGTCAACCGGCAGAATTACTCCGCCTCCGTAAAAGCAGGCATCGCCAATAATGTCTTCATGCCGGTATCGGGCTTCGCCTCCAGCATGGGACAGCTGGTCGTCCTGTCTTTTGGGATCTACCTGATCTCGACTGGGCATTTTACGGCAGGCTTCCTCATCAGTTTCTTTTCCTATGTCAATAATTTTTATGACCCTTTACGGCAGATGGCAGCCCTCTGGGCCAATTTCCAGATTGCCCTGGCCGGGTGGGACCGCATCTCCCAGATCCTGACCCTGCAGTCCGACTTGTCGACCCTGCCTCTTGAAGCCACCGGCGACCGGCTTCCGGCCATCGCTCCGGGCATCGCCGCCTCTCCCGCAGCCCTCCTGGAATTCCGCGGCGTATCCTTCCACTATCCTGACGGCACAGAAGTGCTGCATAACAACAGCTTCCGGCTGGAAAAAGGAAGGACCTACGCCCTGGTAGGTCCCACCGGAGGAGGCAAGACCACCACGGCCTCCCTCATCGCGCGCCTCTACGACCCCACAGCTGGTAAAATATACCTGGACGGGAAAGATATCCGCTCCTACAGCGCTCCCGAAAGATCCCGGAAGATCGGCTTCATCCTGCAGGAACCCTTCCTCTTCTCAGGCACGGTAAGAGACAACCTTTTATATGGAAATGAACAATATAAGGATTACTCCAATGAACAACTGGCAGACGTGATCCATGCGGCTAACCTGGAGACCCTGCTCACCCGCTTCGACGCAGGACTCGATACGGATCTCTCAGCCGGCGGCGATGGCATCAGCCTGGGGCAAAAACAGCTGATCGCTTTCATGCGGGCCGTCCTTCGCAACCCGGAATTGCTGATCCTGGACGAAGCCACCGCCAATATAGATACCGTCACGGAGAGAATGCTGGAAGACATCCTGCAGAAACTGCCGGATACCACTACCCGCGTCATCATCGCCCATCGCCTGAACACCATCGAGAATGCCGATGAGATCTTCTTTGTGAACTCAGGCACCATCACCCGTGCCGGCAGCCTGGACCAGGCCGTCGACATGCTGCTGCACGGAAAAAGAGTGAGCTGACCGCCGATCCTTCCATTGCCCCGAATATCAGTCTGCGGGACGGCTTATAGCTATTTCCCGGCATGCTACAGGATTTCGTCAGAATATGCCGCTATTTTACAGCCTTAATTCCTGTAAATTCTTTTCATGAAGGTTCTGTATGTGCTGCTTGTTTTATTGAATTGTTCATTGATTATCCGAGCCCAGCAACCCGCATCCTCCCCGACCGGCAATGCCGCCGCTAACGCCGGCAATAAATATAAGATCACCGGTAGGATCATCGATTCCGTTTCCCAAAGCCCCGTAGAATATGCTACCATCACCCTGTATGCACAGCATAACACCCGGCCTGTGAACGGCATTACAACCGGCCCCAAGGGAACTTTCGCCCTGGAAGCCCTGGCTCCCGGCAATTATACCCTGACTATCGACTTTATCGGCTACCAGCCCCGCTCCTTCGGCCCTCTCACCCTGGGGGACAAACTGCCGGCCCTCTCCCTGGGAAACATATTGCTCGCTAAAAAAGCCCAGGACCTGGCCAGTGTAACGGTGACGGCCACCCGGGGACTCGTGGAGAACAAGATCGATAAAATGGTTTATAACGCCGAAAAAGACATCACCTCCCAGGGTGGCGTAGCGACCGATGTCCTGAAAAAAGTGCCGATGGTATCCGTGGATGTAGATGGGAATGTGCAGCTGATGGGAAATGCCAACGTCCTTTTCCTCATCAATGGCAAGCCCTCCAGCATTTTCGGCAACAACCTCGCCGATGCCCTCCAGTCCATCCCCGCCAGCCAGATAAAAAGCATAGAAGTCATCACCAGTCCCGGCGCCAAATATGAAGCGGAAGGTACGGGAGGTATCATCAACATCATTCTAAAGGAGAACAAACTCAGAGGGATCAATGGAAATATCAGCCTCACCGGGGGCAGCCGGCTGGAAAATGGCTCGCTGAACCTGAATGCACGGAAAGATAATTTTGGCATGAATGCCTTCTTCAGCGGGAATGCACAATTAAACTCCACCACCAACAACAGTTCCGACCGGCTTTCGCAGGATACTTCCAATAATACAAAGAACCGGCTTCTCCAACAGGGCAACAGCACTTTTAACCGGCATGGCTATCAATCGGGATTGGGTTTCGACTGGGGCATCGATCATCGCAACAATCTTTCCGGCTCTTTAAATTATAATAATTTCGGTAATCGCAGTCATGGCCTATCCCAGCAGGAACAGGCCCAATATGCAAACCCCTCGGGCAATACCCTGTCCGATGTATTCAGCAGCATCTATTCCCAAAACCATTTCCAGGGGCAATCCCTGGATTGGTACCTCAACTATAAAAAGACTTTTGCAAGGGATGACCAGGAACTCAACATCGCCGTCCAGCAAAGCCTCGGATCCAACAACTCTTTCTATAGCCAGGATCAGAGCCTACCCTCGGGCGATAGTGTATTTGCCGGCTCTTATAGTAACAACAACGGGAAGGACCATGAGACTAATTTCCGCCTGGATTATGTCCAGCCCCTGAGCGAAAAAGTGAAGCTGGAGACGGGCGGAAGGGTGCAGATCCGCAACATTACCAGTGTTTCCGATGTCTATTCCCTGAACGCTTCCTCCCCGGGCGGCTCCGCTTATTTCCATGATACCTCCCAGTCGAATTCGCTTACCTATGACCGGCACGTATATGCCGGCTACGCCTCCCTCACCTTCCCCCTTTTCAATTGGCTGGATGTGAAAGGAGGCCTGCGCTATGAACGTACGGAGACGAGTGCAGGCTTCTCCAAAGCCGCCGCCACCAGCATCCCGGGCTATAATACCTTTGCCCCCTCCCTGATCCTCTCCCATAGTTTTGCGAACGAACAGACCCTTAAAATCAGCTATGCGAAAAGACTGCAACGACCGGACTACCGGTCTTTGAATCCTTTTGTCAATGCCAGCGATCCTAAAAATATAACCACGGGCAACCCCTATCTCGCCCCGGAGATCGCCCATAATATCGACCTTACCTATAGCAAATCTTTTGATAAAGGGAGCGCCCTCAACATCGTCCTCTTCTATCATCGCTCCGACCAGGACATACAGCCCTATATTACTTATTATCCCAGCTATATGATCGGCGATTCGACTTACACGAATGTGTCCGTCAGTAAACAGGTGAATATCGGGTCTGAGAATAACTATGGGTTGAATATCTATGGATCCGTCCCCCTGGGACCTAAGCTGAATCTCCGCAGCAATCTTGCCTTTTTTGACCGTTATATCACTACGGGCAGCCTGAGCGGACAATCCATCACCAGCTTCAACTACCGGGCGAATATCAATGCCACTTACCAGGTCGGCAGCACCCTGGTCCTGGAATTCTTCGGCAATTTCAATTCGGCCCGCAATGAAATACAGGGAAGATACCCCTCCTTTACCAGCTATAATTTTGCTTTTCGCAAGCAGGTCTGGAACAAAAAAGGCAGTATCGCTTTTACTACGACGAATCCCTTTGCTAACTACGTAAATCAGGCCACAGCAGTAGCAGGCCAGAATTTTACACTGAACAGTCTCCGGCAGGTGCCCTACCGCTCCTTCGGCATCAACTTCACCTATAAATTCGGCAAACTGGAATTTAAAAAAGACAAAGAAGATTCATCCAAAGACCTCCCCGATCCCGGCGGGAGTAATTGATCCGCCCGGAATATCTGAGCGTAATCCCTTATTGCTGTTCATAGCGCTTGAAATATGCGTTTTTTAGGTTAAATTGTTGGTACAATAACAGACCTGCTATGAACACGATCAATCCATCGATAGAGCCATCCCTTGCCGGGCAGCAGTCACCCCTTACCAGTGTCTCCCGGGCCGATGTCCACACCGCCGCCGTCCCCGCCTATAAATATGGCATCCTCCAGAACTTCATCAACGGACAGTTCACCCCTGCCTCCCATACCCGAAGCATCCCGGTGATCTCTCCCATCGACGGAACGCCACTGGCTGAAATGCCCTGCTCCGCCGCCGCAGACCTGGACAAAGCCGTAACGGCAGCCCGGGCCGCCTTCCCGGCCTGGAGCCGGACCCCCATTAAAGAAAGAGTACAAGTCTTCTTTCGCTATAAATACCTGCTGGAAAGGGACCTGAAAGAACTGGCCGCCCTCGTCGCGGAAGAAAATGGAAAGACCCTGGGAGAAGCCGTTGCCGAAGTAGAGAAATGCATTGAGCTCACCGAGTTCGCCACCTCCCTTCCGCAACTGGTGACGGGGGAACTGCTGGAAGTCAGCAAAGGGGTGGAATGCAGGACAGAGCATGTGCCCCTGGGTGTAGTAGCCTCCATTGTCCCCTTCAATTTCCCGGCCATGGTGCCTAACTGGACCCTCCCCAATGCGTTGGCCCTCGGCAATTGTATGATTATGAAACCTTCCGAAAAAGTTCCTCTAAGCCTCACGCGGCTCGCCGCCTTACTGAAAGAAGCGGGATTACCCGACGGCGTCTTCAATATCGTCAACGGAGACAGTGAGATCGTGGAAGCCATCTGCGATCACCCTGGTATCGAGGCCGTCTCCTTCGTAGGCTCCACCAAAGTGGCAAAACTCGTTTATCAACTCGCTACCCAAAAACTGAAACGATGCCTGGCACTGGGCGGCGCCAAAAACCACCTGCTCGTATTACCCGACGCTAAACCCGATATGACCGCCCAGAATGTCGCCGCCTCCATGAGCGGCTGCGCCGGACAGCGTTGCATGGCCGCCTCCGCCATGGTGGCCGTCGGTCAGATAGACTCCATCATCGACAAGATCTGCGAAGAAGCGCGAAAGATCGTTCCCGGCAACAACCTCGGGGCCGTCATCAACAAAGAATCCAAGGAAAGAATTGAACGATTTATCACCGAAGCCGAGCAGCAGGGCGCGAAAATCCTCGTCGATGGCCGTGGCGCCGTAGTACCCGGAAAAGAGAACGGCACCTATGTAGGACCCACCGTGATCGATTTTGTAAAGCCCGGGATGTCCGTGGCGACCGAAGAGATCTTTGGCCCCGTGATCAGCATTATGCGCGTAGATACCCTGGATGAAGCCCTGGCGATCGAAAATGCCAGCCCTTACGGCAATGCGGCTTCCGTCTTCACCCAGAACGGCGGCGCCGCAAGATATGTGATCGACAGGGCCAGCGCCGGCATGATCGGCGTCAACGTGGGAGTGCCCGTTCCCAGGGAACCCTTTTCCTTCGGCGGCTGGAACGAAAGCAAATTCGGCGTAGGCGACATCACCGGCAAAAGCTCCATCGAATTCTGGACCAAACTAAAGAAGAGTACCGTCAAATGGAACCCGGAGGCAGGCGTCAACTGGATGAGCTGACCCGTTGCTTAACCATCATCTCAAAAAAAATACTATGTCTGAAACCATTGCCAAAACCAGCAGGCTCCCTGCTACCAGCGCTCTTTCCGAAGCGCAGGAGATCCTGCAGGACAACCTCGACTACACCCTCTTCTCCTGGAGCAAACAAAAAGGCATCGCTCCCATCGCCGTTAAATACGCGGAAGGAGTTTACCTCTACGACTATGACGATAAAAGATATATAGATTTCTCCTCCGGGCTCATCAACGTCAACATCGGCCATGGCAACCAGCGCGTCACGGATGCCGTAGTCCGGCAAATGAAAGAAGTCAGCTATGTCACGCCCGGTTGCGTGACGAAGGCCCGGGGGGAATTAGGAAAAATGCTGGCGGCCATCACTCCGGGCAACCTGACAAAAACCTTATTTACCGTATGCGGCGCCACTGCTATCGAGAACGCCATTAAACTGGCCCGTCTCTACACGGGACGATCTAAGATCATTGCCCGTTACCGGGCTTTTCACGGTTCCTCCTACGGCGCCATGACGGCCGGAGGCGACCCGAGGAAACTGGCGGCCGATGCCCAGCAGGCCCCCAACTTCGTCCATGTGGAAGACCCCTACTGCTATCGCTGCCCCTGGGGTAAAGAGATCAGCTCCTGCGGAAGGGAATGCGTCAGCCACATCGAAAGGATCATCGAATTTGAAGGCCCCGGCAATATCGCCGCCATTTTAATGGAAGGAGAGAGCGGCTCCTCCGGCTGTATCAAATATCCTCCCGATTACCTGCAAAAAGTAAGGGCCCTCTGTGACAAATATGGCATCCTGCTGATCGCCGACGAAGTGATGAGCGGTTTCGGCAGAACCGGCAAATGGTTTGCCAGCGAACTCCATGGCATCGTCCCCGATATGATCGCCACCGCTAAAGGGATCACGGCAGGGTACCTGCCCCTGGGCGCCCTGATCGTAACCGATACCATCGCCGATTACTTTAACGACCGGGTCTTGTGGCTGGGACTCACCTATTCCGCCCACCCGGTGGCCTGCGCCGCGGGAGTGGAAGTGCTGAAGATCTATGAGGATGAAGACCTCATCGCCAATGCGGAAAGAATGGGCCGCTACATAGAGCAGCAGGTGGCTGTCCTGGAACAGCGCCATCCCTGTATCGGCGATTTCCGGAACACGGGCCTCCTGGGCTGCCTCGAACTGGTGAAGAACAGAAAGACGAAAGAACCGATGGCCCCCTTCAATGCCAGCAGCGAACAAATGGCCATCATGAACCAGGTGGCGGGCAAAATAAAACAGTTAGGCATGTACGCTTTTGTCCGGTGGAACTATGTCTTTATCGCGCCCCCGCTCAGCATTACCCGGGACCAGGTAGATGAAGGACTGGCGATCATCAGCGAAGCCCTGCTGATCGCCGACGCCCACGTTCACGAATGACGCCAAAAAATTATGATCAACTATCTTTCCATACCACTTAGACCCTGCATCGCTGCCTTCCTGTTTTTTCAACTCGCAGCCTTGACCGGCCCTGCACAGCCCACTGCTCCGATCGCCTGGACCCCGGCCCCAACGAGCGAAGGCGGGAGAGCCCGTGATTACGGCATCCCATTCGACGGACAACCGGGCAAATTCAATGCGATCACCGATGTCACAGGCGTCGAAGTGGGACATACCACGCTGATACAGGGAGAGGGTCCCCTGGTAAAAGGCAAAGGCCCGGTAAGAACAGGAGTGACCGCCATCCTGCCCCGGGGCCGCGAGTTCGATCCTGTCTATGCTAACTGGTATACGCTGAACGGCAACGGAGATATGACCGGCACCCATTGGATCACGGAGTCGGGATTCCTGGAGACGCCGATCCTCATCACCAATACCGGCAACGTCGGCACGGTGCGGGACGCAGCCTGGCAATGGATGGACCAGCATCATTATTATACCCCTTTTCACAAAGATTATTGGTACGCTTACCCGGTAGTCGCAGAAACCTATGACGGCATCTTTAATGATATCAACGGGCAGCATGTAAGGAAAGAAGATGTTTTCAAAGCCCTGGACAGCGCCCGGTCCGGAGCGGTGGAGGAAGGCGGGGTCGGCGGAGGCACCGGCATGATGTGCTACAACTTCAAAGGAGGGATCGGCACCGCCTCCCGGGTATTGGACCAACGATCCGGGGGCTATACGGTCGGCGTATTGGTTCAATGCAATCATGGCAGCCGTGGCCAGCTCACCATCGCAGGAGTGCCCGTCGGTAAAGAACTGTCGGATACCCTCCCCTACACGATCGATCAGCAGTCTTTCGGGCTGGTGAATACGACGGCGCGGGAAGAGACAGGCTCTATTATTGTCGTTTTGGCAACGGATGCCCCCCTCCTCCCGGACCAGCTGAAAAGGCTGGCACAGCGTATTCCGCTGGGCGTTACCCGGACAGGAGGCATCGGCGGCAATGGCTCCGGAGATATCTTCATCGCCTTTTCTACCGCTAACAAAAAGGCTTTCAGCAATACGGAGAACAGACAGGTAACCACCCTGTCGAACGAGCTGATCAATCCCTTATTTGCGGCTACGATCCAGGCTACAGAAGAGGCGATCGTCAATGCCCTGTTTGCCGGAAAAACCCTGGTGGGCATCAATGGCAACACCGTACATGGCTTGCCGAAGGCAGCCGTTCTGCGGATCCTGAAAAAATATCACCGTCTTGAATAACCATTATTGGCAAACGCAACCATAAGATATGCCTGTTAAACCATCTGACATGCCGCCCGGCCATTCATTCCCATTATCCGGTGACCCTGCGCCCGACCCTTCCCTCTATAGCGAAGACCTGGCTCCCGTCCCCGCTTCGAAAAGGACCTGGACCACCTGGAACTATGCCGCCTTATGGATCAGCATGAGCCTCTGCATCCCGACCTATATGCTGGCCAGCTCCCTGATCGGAGGAGGAATGAATTGGTGGCAGGCCATCGGCACCATCTTTTTAGGCAATTCCATCGTATTGGTGCCGATGATCCTGAACGGCCGGGCCGGCGCCAGATACGGGATTCCCTTTCCTGTCTTCGCCCGGGCGAGCTTCGGCGTGAAAGGAGCGAATATACCGGCCATGCTCAGGGCCATCGTAGCCTGCGGCTGGTTCGGTATCCAGACCTGGATCGGAGGCTTTGCCCTTTACCAGATGCTGCGTCTGTGGATCCCCGCCCTGGCCACCCTTCCCCCCATATTTCCCGCTTCCTGGGGATTGCCGACAGGACCCGCCATCTGTTTTATCTTATTCTGGTTATTAAATATGTGGGTCGTCTGGATGGGCGTCAACAGCATCCGGAAATTATTGGTATTCAAGGCCTTCTTTCTCCCCCTCGCAGCGCTGGCCTTATTATACTGGGCCATCTCGGCCGTACACGGAGGCCTGGGGCCCATCCTGACACGCCCCTCCGGGTTTGCCTCCGCCGCCGCCTTCTGGGCCTTCTTTATCCCGGGACTGACAGGCATGGTAGGCTTCTGGGCTACCCTCTCGCTCAATATACCGGACTTTACGAGATATGCCGTCAGCCAGCAGGCACAGGTGAAAGGACAAGCCATCGGACTTCCTTCCTCGATGACCTTGTTTTCCTTTATCGGCGTAGTGGTCACTTCCGCCACGACGATCATTTATGGGACCACCATCTGGGACCCGGTAGTCCTGGCCGGCAAATTCGATAGCAAGCTCCTCGTCAGCATCGCTATGATCGCCGTTGCGATCTCTACCCTGGCCACCAATATCGCGGCTAATATCGTCAGCCCCGCCAACGATTTTGCCAACCTTTCCCCCGCCCGGATCAACTTCCAGAAAGGCGGACTGATTACCGGCCTCATCGGCATCCTTATTTTCCCCTGGAAACTGGTGGCCGATCCCAGCGGTTATATATTTACGTGGCTGGTAGGATACTCCAGCCTGCTGGGACCGGTGGGTGGCATCCTCATCGCCGATTATTATTTTATCCGCCGGCAACAGCTGAACGTCCCGGAACTCTATACTCTTACAGGCGCCTACCACTATACCGGGGGATTCAACCGCTTCGCCATCTGGGCCCTTTTACTGGGCATCGTACCGAATATCCCGGGATTCCTCATCACCGCAGGCCTTGTCAGCCATGAAGCCGTACCTTTTTGGATCGCACAGCTCTATAACTACGCCTGGTTCGTCGGATTCTTTGTGTCCGGCGCCAGCTATTGCGGACTCATGAGATCCTATAAACTAAACATTCCTGCTAACCATTATAAAGAAGAGATTACCTATGTCAGTACTGATTAAAAACGGAAGGATCATAACGGCCACGGATGACTACCCCGGCGATATCTTTATCGAAGAAGAGACCATCTCCGCTATCGGCCAAGACCTGACCCTGCCCGCCGATACCATCCTCGACGCGACCGGCCTGCTGGTAATGCCCGGAGGCGTCGACCCCCATGTCCACCTGGACATGCCCTTTATGGGCACTTTCTCCAGCGATACCCATGAGACAGGCACCAGGGCCGCCCTCTTCGGAGGCACCACCACCGTCATCGACTTCGTCCTCCAGCAACAGGGCCATTCCCTGAAAGAAGCGCTGGACCAATGGAATAGCCGGGCGCAGGGAACAGCCGTCGGTGATTATAGCTTCCATATGGCCGTGACCGATTACAATGACAACACCCGGGCGGAAATAAAAGAAATGATCGAAAAAGAAGGCATCACCTCCTTTAAAACATTCATGGCCTATAAGGGAGCGTTGATGATCGACGACCGGCAGATGACGGCCCTCATGGAGGAAGTCCGTCGCCAGGGAGGGCTCGTGACCGTACACGCTACCAATGGCGATATGATCGATTACCTGGTCGCCAAACATCGGGCCGAAGGAAATCTATCCCCTCTTTATCACTATCTCTCCCAGCCGGAAGTCACCGAAGCGGAAGCATCCGCACGCTTTGCCGATATCGCCCACTATACCGGTTGCCCCGGTTATATCGTACACCTGACCTGCGAAGGGGCCCTCAATGCCGTTCGGCAGGCCACCCGCCGGAACCAAAAGGTGTTTGTGGAGACCTGCATTCAATACCTGTTGCTGGATGCCTCCTTATATGAAAAGGACTTTGAAGGCGCCAAATGGGTCATGAGCCCGCCCTTACGGGAAAAGAAAGACCAGGCCAGCCTCTGGGCAGGCATCAACCAGAACCTCGTCAACGTAGTAGCCACCGATCACTGTCCCTTCAAATGGGAACAGAAATTAATGGGACGGTCGGACTTCAGCAAGATCCCCAACGGTCACCCCGCCATCGAGCACCGTATGGAGCTCCTCTACAGCGAAGGCGTGCACAAAGGGAAGATCTCCGCCAACAAATACGTGGAAGTGGCTTGTACCAATCCGGCTAAAATATTCGGACTATTCCCCCGGAAAGGCACTATCGCCCCCGGCTCCGATGCGGATATCATCCTCCTGGACCCGGAAAAACAACATACCCTTTCCGCCGCCACCCACCATATGAATGTCGACTACTCTGCTTACGAAGGATGGGAGCTGACAGGAAAAATACAAACCGTACTGCTGCGGGGCAGGATCGCCATCGACAAGGGCCAATGTCTCCTGAAAAAAGGAGATGGACAATTCGTCAGAAGAAACAAACTTACTTAAAAACAAGCTAATATGTCAAGAATCATCAAATCCGGCCTCATTCAAATGAGCCTTTCCAAAACCGAAGGCGAAGGCACTATCGAAGAGATCAAAGAAGCCATGGTACAAAAACATATCCCCCTCATCGAGGAAGCAGGAAGGAAGGGAGTCCAGATCCTCTGCCTGCAGGAGATCTTCAATACCCCCTACTTCTGCCCCGGCCAGGACAGCGCCTGGTACGGGTCGGCCGAGAGCATTCCCGGCCCGACGACAGACCGGATGGCCGCCTATGCAAAAAAATACAATATGGTCATGATCGTCCCCGTCTATGAAAAAGAACAGGCCGGGGTATTATATAACACCGCCGCCGTGATCGACGCCGACGGCACTCTCTTAGGAAAATACCGTAAGAACCATATCCCCCATACTTCCGGTTTCTGGGAAAAATTCTTTTTCAAACCGGGCAACCTGGGCTATCCCGTCTTCCAGACAAAATATGCGAAGGTGGGAGTATATATCTGTTATGACCGCCACTTCCCCGATGGTGCACGATGCCTGGGCCTGAATGGCGCCGAGATCGTGTACAATCCCTCTGCAACGGTAACGGGCTTATCCCAATACCTCTGGAAGCTGGAACAACCGGCCCATGCCGCCGCCAACGGTTATTTTATGGGCTGCATCAACCGCGTGGGAGAAGAGAAGCCATGGAACCTGGGCCGCTTCTACGGCACTTCCTATTTCGTCGACCCACGGGGACAGGTATTCGCCCAGGCTTCCGAAGACAAGGACGAACTGCTGATAGCGGACTTCGACCTGGACCAGATCGAAGAAGTAAGGAGCGTCTGGCAGTTCTTCCGGGACCGCAGGCCGGAGACCTACGGAAAACTGACGGAACTATAAAAACAACCAAAATGGCCATAACCAACCATCGTTTAACCCCTGAAGCATACCAGCAGAACTTCAGCGACATCCATCCCCCGTTCGAAACGCGGGATGCCGCCCTGGTGGAGGCCAACCGCTGCCTTTTCTGTTATGACGCTCCCTGTACCAAGAGCTGCCCCACCGGCATCAACGTACCCAAATTCATCAAACAGATCACCACGGATAATATCAAAGGCTCCGCACACACCATTTTTGCGGCCAACATCATGGGAGGCGGCTGCTCAAAAGTCTGCCCCGTGGAAAAACTATGCGAAGGCGCCTGCGTCTACAACCTCATGGACGAAGAAGCCATCCCCATTGCCAAACTGCAACGGTATTCCACCGAAAAAGCCATCCGCGAAAAATGGCTCCTCTTCGAAAGAGAGCCGTCCACCGGAAAAAAAGTCGCCATCGTAGGCGCCGGCCCCGCCGGGCTCAGCTGCGCCCATACCCTCTCCCGGCAAGGCATCGACGTGACCATCTACGAGAAGGAAGCCAAAGGAGGCGGCCTCATGACCTACGGTATCGCCGCTTATAAAATAACCCCGGAATTCTGCCAGCAGGAACTGGAATACATCCTTTCTCTGGGCGGCATTGAAGTAAAATATGAGCAAGAGCTAGGTAATAATTTATTAATGACCGAGTTGAAGAAAAATTACGACGCGGTTTATCTGGGCTTTGGCGTAGGCCTGGCCCGGCAATTGGAGATACCGGGAGAAGAACTGGAAGGCGTGGTAGACGCCATCCGTTTTATTTACGACATCCGGTCCCAGGGATATCCGGCCGTTCCCGTCGGCGATAAAGTCGTGGTGGTGGGAATGGGTATGACGGCCATCGATGCCGCCACCCAGGCCAAACGGCTGGGCGCCAAAGAAGTCACCCTGGTCTATCGCCGCACGGAAGAGGAAATGCCCTGCACACGGACAGAACTGGATATCGCGAAACTGGACGGCTGCCGGATCACCTGGCTGGCTGCGCCCAAAGAGCTCATCGGTACGGATGGCCGGGTGACGCAACTGGTATGCAGCGTCATGCAGCTGGGCGAGCCGGATACAAGTGGCCGCCGCTCTCCTGCCGACACCGGGCAGACCTTCACCCTGGACACCGATATGGTCATCAAAGCTACCGGGCAGATGCCTTTTCAGGCATTGGTAGAGGCGGGCGGCCTCCCTAACCATAAGGGCAAAATTTCCACCGATGCCCACGGCGCCACCGGTCTGAAAGGGATCTTCGCCGGCGGAGATTGCGTCAACGGCGGCAAAGAAGTGGTAGACGCCGTACAGGCAGGAAAAGACGGCGCCGCCGCCATCCTGCAATACCTTCAAGAAAAAAAATAATCCTTATGGCTTCCTTACAAACCGATTTCCTCGGCATAAAATCTCCCAACCCCTTCTGGCTGGCCAGCGCCCCTCCCACCGATAAAAAGATAAATGTCCTGAGAGCCTTCGAAGCCGGTTGGGGCGGCGTAGTCTGGAAGACATTGGGCAGCCAGGTAAAAAATGTCAGCTCCCGCTACTCCTCGGTAAATTTCAATGGCGCCCGCATGATGGGCTTTAATAATATCGAACTGATCAGCGACCGCCCATTGGACCTCAACTTAAAAGAGATCAGCGAATGCATCCGCCTCTTCCCCGACCGGGCCATGATCGTCTCCCTGATGGCCGACAACGACCGAAAGAGCTGGCATCAGCTGATCCGCCAGGTGGAAGATACGGGCGCCCATGGCATTGAACTGAATTTCGGCTGTCCCCACGGCATGACGGAACGGGGCATGGGCGCCGCCGTCGGCCAGGATCCCGGCATCGCAAAAATGGTGGTGGAATGGGTGATGGAAGCCGCCACCATTCCCGTCATCACCAAACTAACCCCCAACGTACATTCCGTAGTGCCGACAGGCCGCGCAGCCGTGGAAGCCGGCAGCCAGGCCCTCTCCCTGATCAATACCATTCAATCCGTGACAGGCGTGGATCTGGACACCCTGATCCCCAACCCGAATGTGGGAGGACAGTCCACCTTTGGAGGCTATTGCGGCCCCGCCGTCAAACCCATTGCCCTGAAGATGCTCACGACGATCGCCCAGGACCCGGTCACGGCCAAAGTTCCCGTCTCCGGTATCGGGGGCATCGGCACCTGGCAGGATGCAGCGGAATTTATGCTGTTGGGAGCGACGTCCGTACAGGTATGCACAGCCGCGATGAAATACGGCTTCCGCATTGTCGAAGATATGTGCGAGGGACTCAGCAACTGGATGGATGAAAAAGGGTTCCGGCAGATCGCGGACTTCATCGGCAAGTCCGTCCCCACCCTCACCCATTGGGAAGAACTGGATATCAATTACCATATCGTCGCCCGCATCGACCCGGCAAAATGCATCCACTGCGGACTTTGTTACATCGCCTGTGAAGATGCTTCTCATCAGTCCATCCGGCTGGACTACGGCAACCCCTACAATACATACAGCATCAAAGAAGACGAATGCGTCGGCTGCAACCTCTGCAAACTCGTCTGCCCCGTAGATGACTGCATCACCATGGTCGAACAGCGCAAAGGTGAAGAATACCTTAACTGGAAAGAATTTCAACGCCGGGGCCTACCGCTGAATGATCATTAAAAAACCCGCCGCGGATCTTCCGCAGCGGGCTCACAGCATTTCAACAGCCTATTTCTTTATAGAGAAGGTATAAACGGTCGTCGTCTTATAGACCTTACCCGGCTTCAGCTCCGTACCGGGAAAAGAAGGCTCATTCGGAGAATCTGGATAATGCTGCGTCTCCAGGCAGAACGCCGTCCGGTAATCGTCTTTTTTACCCCCCTTGATAGGGTTCGTTCCGGCCATAAAATTGCCGCCATAGAACTGCACGGCCGGCTCCAGCGTATAGACCTCCATAAAAATCCCACTCTGGTCGCCCAGAACGGTAGCGGCTAAATTCAGCCCAGTCCCCTTACCAGCATTCAGCACGAAATTATGGTCATACCCTTTCCCAAACTTCAACTGAATATGGGGGCTATCGATCCGGCTTCCGATCGCCGTAGGCTGAAGGAAGTCGAAAGGAGTTCCGGCCACCGGCTCTATCTTCCCGGTGGGGATCAGGGTGGAATCTACAGGAGTATAAGCAGCGGCATTGAGCTGCAGCAGATGATGGTTGATCGTGCCGCTCCCCTGCCCGTTCAGGTTAAAATAAGAATGATTGGTAAGATTTAGTACCGTCGCCTTATCGGTGGTGGCCTCGTAATCGATCTTCAGGGCATTGCTGCTGTCGCCGGTGAGCGTATAGACAACCTTCACGGACAGGTTGCCCGGATAACCCTCTTCCCCGTCTTTTGACAGGTAGCTTAGCTCCAGGGTGCTGTCATTCAGCTTCCGCGCGCCCCAGACCACTGCGCTAAAACCCTTCTTTCCGCCATGCAGGGAATTTGGGCCATTATTAGTAGCGAGCGTATATCCCTTTCCTTCCAGTTTGAACTTCCCTTTCGCGATGCGATTGCCATACCGGCCGACAATGGCGCCGAAATAGGTCTCGGGCTGATGCACATATTTACCGATGCTGTCATAGCCGGCTACGATATCCGTTAAGACGCCTTGCTTATCGGGCACCAGGATACTGACGACCCTGGCTCCGTAATTCGTGATGGCAGCCTCCGCATTATTCTTATTCTTTATTACATATAGTGCAGTGGGCTTCCCGTCTACGGTATCCCGGAAAGATCCGGCATCCGGCAAGACGGCCGCAGCCATTTTTGCAACAGAATCCGTGCCGGTGGAAGCTGCAGGAGGATTACTCCCACCCCCGCAGTTGGTGATCAGGCCGGCTGCGACGACGAGAAAAGAAAAAACGAATTTGTTCATATAGCAATAATTAATTGACTTACAGTAACGAGGTCCCGTTCTCGATCTGCCCGATATACACTTTCAGCTCCTTGTTCATCGCTTTGGCATAAGCAGGAGTCGCCTGCGCTACCAGTGCTTCGATCGCTTCTTCTTTCACCAGGTTGATCGTACAGCCTCCAAAACCTCCTCCCATCATACGGGCGCCGATTACACCGGGATTATCCTTTACAAACTCTACGAGGAAGTCCAACTCGGGACAGCTTACTTCGTATAACTTACTCAATCCTTCATGGGTGGCGAACATCTTGCGACCGAAACGGACGATATCTCCCTGCCGCAGGTCGGTGCTGGCAGCCAGCAGCCGGAGGTTCTCCTCCACCACATAGCGGCAGCGTTGATACACGAGGGCATCGGCAGGGGCCACATACTGCTCCAGCATGGCCGGAGTGGCATCCCGCAGGCTTTTCACCCCCGCTTCGTGCGCCTGTATCAACTTCACCCCCGCCTCACACTGCTGACGCCGGGTATTATATTCCGAAGAAGCTAAAGAATGCTTGACATTCGTATCCAGCAGCACGATCCGGATCCCCTCCGTATTAAAGGGAACATACTCATAATCCAGGGACTGGCAGTCGAGCCGGATCACATGATTTCTCCGGCCGAACATACTGGCGAACTGGTCCATGATACCGCATTGCACGCCTACGAATTCGTTCTCCGCCTTTTGTGCCAGCTTTACCATGGTCAACGGATCTACTCCCAGCCCGAATAATTCATTCAGCGCAAAAGCCGTGGCGCATTCCAATGCCGCCGAAGAAGACATCCCGGCCCCCAGGGGAATATCCCCCCCGAATACGCAATTAAAACCGCCGATCACGTGCCCCAGTCCTTGTAATTGCTGAACAACCCCTAAAATATAATCCGGCCAGTGCAGGGAAGACGGCTTCACCTGCCGGGTATCGCCCATATAACTGAGATCCAGGTCCTGCGAAATAATATGGATCAAATGATCGTCCCGGCGGGAGACGGCCATATAAATGGCCTTGTTAATAGCGGCCGGTAATACGAACCCATTATTGTAATCGGTATGTTCCCCCAGCAGGTTTACCCTGCCCGGAGACCGCACGACAAGAGGGTCCGTACCAAAACTACTTTTGAATCTTTCTATTATCCGGGGAGCGAGCGAATGGTCTTGCTGGGTTACTATCATATGTCTTTCAATCTGCAAATGTCAAAATAACATCTATTTTGACGTAAAATAAAAAAAACTTTGTCTCCGGCAGATCGTCCATTATATTCATAGGATAATCCATTTTCCCCAGTTATCCTGGCTTCCCCTCTCACTTCAGCCGATAAGCCTTCATCGCCTCCCCATTGATGCCGAACAGCCAATAGCCCCCCGTAGCGATCACCGACCGCACATCACCCCATAGATGCAGACCGGACCGTTGCTGGTCGATATAACTAAAATTTCCCTTCCCATCTCCTTTCAGCAGCACTCCATAATTAGCATCTTCTTTCCCAAAGCGTAACCGCGCATGCGTTATATTCCCGCATAACAACAGGTCCTGCTTTCCATCCTTATCATAATCCAGGGCCGTAATGGTGAACACAGGAGAATACTGCGCGGCCTGGGGCAGCCTCTTTTCATAGAATCGTCCATCCGACCCACCGGAAAAATAACAGGTCCTCAGGCAATTGGCCTGCAGCCGCCCCGCCCCCTCCAGCACGGCCGGAGGAAAGACATCGCCAGGCCGGGCGCCCGCATAACTCTTGTAATCCGGGAAACGCTTGCTCATATTACCCACCTGCTGCAGGAGCTCATCCCGGCTCATAAACAAATAAGACGTATCGCCATTGTAAAGACAGAGGACAGGATCGATCGTCCCGTTCCCGTCAAAATCTTTATAATACAATTCTGCCGGATGCCTGTCATCCGCCCGGCACTGGCTATTCAATCCCAGGTTGCCGATCACCAGGTCCGCCCTCCCGTCCCCGTCGAAATCCCCGACCAATAGCTTATTCCACCAGCCGCTATATTCCTTGTCAAAATAAGCAGGCGTCTTATTCTCCAAATGTCCCTTATTATTGATAAATACCGAGACAGGCATCCACTCTCCCACTACGACGAGATCCTTCAGACCATCCCCGTTCAGGTCCACCCAGGCGGCGTCCGTGACCATCCCAATCTTTTGGAGCCCGGGAGCCAGCCGGGCCGACTCATCGGTGAAATGCCCCTTGCCATCCCCCATCAGCAGATAACTGGCCGGCGTCGCAGGATAAAGCCCCGGCAGCACCCTTCCCCCGACGAACAGGTCGGCAAACCCATCCCCGTTGACATCGGCCATCCGCACACAGCCCTTGCTGCCCGGCATCAGGGGCAATGCCCCGACGCTTTTAGTAAAATGCCCCTTTCCATCGCCAAGGTATAACCGATCCTGTAATAAAGTATCCTCCGGAGCATAGTTATGATAGCCCCCGCTGGCAACATACAGATCGGCAAACCCATCTCCATTGGCATCGAAGAAGAGCGCATCCGCGTCCTCCCGCCAACGGTCCGCTTCAAAAGCAGGCTCCGCCACCTTCAGGAAACTACCCCCTTTCTGCCGCAGGTACAGGCACCCCGCCACCCCATTGCCGGAGCCGGCATAGACATCTTCCAGCCCGTCTCCATTCACATCCCCCAATGCCAGGCAGGGCCCCGAAAAAGACAGGGGGCTCACCAGCTGGGGCTGCCTTTTGAAATCGTTGAGCGTAGTGGCAGCATGATGAAAGTCGATCGGCGAGGGGACCTCTTCCAATAAAGGAACCGGGGCGACCCGCGCCCGGTGAAAATGAGTAGCGTTCTTTTCGGACAATACCAGCAGCTGGTCGGCCTCTACGCCCGTCAGCACCTGCTCTTTGCCCCCCGGCCAGCTGATACGCAGGGAATCGATAACCGCATCCGGGCCCAATCCAAAATGAAGCACAGGCGATACCCCGGACTGATAACCCTGCGCCGGCATCTGTTCCAGGTATTGCTGTTCCCCTTTGCGGTACAGTATTAGTTTGGCTCCGATACCTGCCGTATTAAGCCCCGTGCCCTCCAGCCTCACCTGCAAATAATGATTCCCCCCCTGCTGGCGGGCCCTGTTCTCATAAACAAAAGCAGGCTGGTTGATATTATTGACCACCAGGTCCAGATCCCCGTCATTATCCAGATCTGCCCAGGCGGCGCCATTACTGTTGGAAGGCAGGCGGATCCCCCACCGGGCGCTCATATCGGTGAAATGAAGATCACCTCCCGGCTCGCGGCCGCCCCCGTCATTACGGAAAAGATAACTCGATACATTCGATGAAGGCATATGGTTCACAATATCCAATACATCCTCCCGCTTCAACCTCCCCTTGCTTTTGGTAAAAGCCTCCATATACTTGATGAAATCCATATTGGTATAGTCCCGCGCATAACCATTTGTTATAAACAGATCCTTGCGGCCATCATTGTCGAAATCGGCCCATAAGGGCGCCCAGCTCCAATCCGTATTAGAGATGCCCGCCAATTGCCCGACTTCGCTGAAAGTGCCATTGCCGTTGTTCAACTGTAGCATATTGCGCATATACTGGTAATAGCCGCCGGACCGGATATTCAGGTCGAACTTTTCATAATTGTCCGGGGCGAATAATAATTTTTGCCGGCGGTTATCGGCAGGAAGCATATCCAGCGTGAAGATATCCGGCAACCCGTCATTATTGATATCGGCCACATTATTCCCCATGGAGAATTGGGAGATATGCCCCAAAGACTCCTTCAGCCTGTTCACAAATCCTCCATGGTGATCGTTGACATAATAATAATCGGGTACGGTATAATCATTGGAAATATAAATATCCGGCCATCCATCTCCGTTGATATCGGCGATTGCCGCCCCCAGCCCATAAGTAAGCGAAGAACTGCTGATCCCCGCCGCTTGCGTCACATCGTGGAAATGCCCCTTGTCATTGCGTAACAGCTTCACCCCGCAAAGAGGATCCGTTTTGGCAAGAATGGCGGCCGTACTCACTTCATTCAGCACCGGAAGTGAATTGGGGTTATGATTCAGCAGGAGAAGATCCAGGTCTCCATCCCGGTCATAATCAAAAAAATAAGCCTGCGTAGTATAGGAAGAGTCCGCCAGCCCATATTCCGCCGCCTCATCCCGGAAATGCGGGATCCCTGCCCCATCGTTGCCCTGGTTGATGAACAATTGCTTAATCCTTCGGATGCCCGCCACTTTCCCGGAATAACAAAGAAAGATATCCGGCTTCCCATCCCCGTTCACATCGGCAATGCTCACCCCCGTTTTCCAGGGGCCCGGCCTCCCGGCCACACCGGACGGGCCGGTGATATCTTCGAACTGCAAATGCCCCTTATTCAGATAGAGCTTGTTGTCCGTCATATTCCCCGAAAAATAAATATCCTCCAGCCCATCCCCATTCAAATCCCCTACCGCGACGCCCCCGCCATTATAGAAATACTCATACACCAATACATTGGTATTAAGCCCTTCCGTCAGTATGTTACTGAAATCGATATGCGTCTTCTCCGGCGGCAGCAAGGCGAACAGGGCCGTGGAATCAGGAATATAAGGGTTTCCGGCCGGCGCCGTCTCTTTGTCGGTGCCGGGATCCCCGCCGGATAATGGATGCCGGCCACAGCTGCTGAAAAAAATACCTGCCGCCAGAAGTACAGGCAGCAGGTATGTTAAGAGATGGTTCATAATCAGTTCGTATATCCTGGGTTCTGGACCAGCTTGCTATTCTTGTTTATCTCGTCCCGGCTGATAGGCCTGAAATACATTTTATCCAGCCAGGTGCGGTCCTCCAGGGAATTATCCACTACAGGATTGTAAATATAGTTATAGAGCGTCTCATCATGCCGGTAAGGCGCCGGCGCTACCGCGCCAGGCTTTAGGTTGCCGATCACATTGATGAATACGATCTTTCTTCCCAGGGTGGTTTGTGCGATCATCCATCGCCGCGCATCATGGTAGCGATGTTCCTCATAGGCCAGCTCTACCCTTCGCTCATTCCGGTAACGTTGCCGCAAAGCATCTCCTGTCTCCATAGTAGCGGGCATTCCCGCGCGGAACCGGATGGCGTTGAGCCAGGTCTGTGCATCGGCATAGTCACCTAATTCAATATTGGCTTCCACATAGTTGAGCACAGCCTCCGTATAACGCAAGACAGGCCAGGGAATATATTGCCGGGTATTATTATCCACGACAGCAGGATCCGGATCGACGAATTTTCGCATATAATACCCGGTCCAGCTACCATTCCAGTTCTCCACAGGGCTTTGCCGCGTATCCAGGCCTGCCTGCAGAGCGCCGCCGGTCATCTGATATTGCCCGGTCTGTATCTGGTTGGCCGGATCAGGATTGGACGTGATCTTACTGCGGGGCTTCCAGCCGGCGCCGTCGAACAAAATAGTAGCGGACAGACGGGGATCCCTGTTTTTGTAGGGAGCGGCCGCCTCTGCCCCATTGCTCCAGCTGAAGGGAGTGCCATCCATCATTTCATAATCATCTAACAGTTCCTGGATCGGCGCATTGCCCGCCCAGTTATGATAGCCATTCGGTCCATTGTCCAGCCCGACGGATGTGCCGTCCGTGTTCGGGCCGCCGCTTACCAGCTGAGAAGAAAAATCCCTTTCGAATAATAATTCGACGGCTGCCGATTTATCTAAACCCGGTGCATTACTGCCTCCGCCCATCGCAATGGAGACGTAATTGGTTTGCGCATCGGCAGAAGTAGCAGGGGCGGTAAGCCCCAGTTTATAACCGCCGCCGCCTGCCTGCATCACCGCCCAGGCAGCATTCTTGGCCGCCTGCCAGCGTGCCACCCGGTCTCCGCTGGTATAACCCAGCAATTCCGGATTGGCAAAAGCGGAGATCACCGCTGAATTAGCCTTCGCCGTAGGAATATCATGCAGGTCGCTGGCCGCATACAAAAGGATCCGGGACTTTAAGGCCAGGGCCGAGACGGCCGTAGCGCGGCCTTTGTCCAGGGTCTTGCCGGTCAGCAAAGAGACCGCCGTATCGCAATCGGCTACTATAAAGTTGACGCAATCCGAAAAATTGCTCCGGGCGATGCTATAGTCCTGGTTCAGACCATACGTGTGGGCAACGAGGGGAACGGCGCCATAATAACGGACCAGCTGATGATAATAATAGGCCCGGAGAAAATGGGCTTCGCCCTGCAACCGGTGATTCAGGACCGTATCGGCGAAAGTGGCCGTTTTCAGGTTCTCCAGGGCTACATTCGTTCCCCGGATCCGGGTATACATAGCTCCCCATTCATACGTATTGCTCACCCAACCCAGGTTGGTTGGCCCCAGGGTTCCTTCATTGATCGTGTTAATACCCCGACCCGGGTGTACGAAGACTGCTTCATCCGATAATGCGGACAACTGTTGTTCGTCGAATCCTCCGTTCCCTAATCCATTATAAATATCGGTGACGAAGGCCTGCGAAAGCCCACCATCCTTCCAGGTATCGGAAGCCTGGATCTGGCTTAGGGGTTTTGTATTCAGGAAGTCGCGGCTACAAGCCGTGAGGAGGGTCAAAGCAGGAATCAAAATATAGTTAAATAGTTGTTTACTCACTTTCATAACAATTTTTTTAAGGAGTTCGTGATTGCTTTGCAATTCATATTTTCCTTTTAGAAGGTTACTCTTGCGCCCAGGTTAAGAATTCTTGCCTGTGGATAATACTGGCCGCTGCCGGAAGTCGATTCCGGATCCCAGATCTTCATTTTATCCCAGGTAATTAAATTGAGCCCATTCGCATAGATCCTGAAATTGTTGATACCGGCCTTTTTCAGGAGCAGGGGAGAAAGATTATACCCGATCTCCACATTCTTCAACCGCAGGTAATCGCTGTTTCGGAGGAAATAGGTATTCCAGCCAGGTGAAGTAACCGTCGAGATATTGGTATAATAGGTATTATTCCGGTTGGTGATACGCGGGTCTATGCTGCTGGGATGATCGATCGTCCATTGATGATCATAGCTGTATTGAAGATAATTCCCGATATCGCCGGACTCGGTCGCAATATATAGTAATCCTCCCGTAGCTCCCTGGAACAATACGGACAGATCGAAACCACGCCATTGTACCTTAAGATTTACTCCGCCGGTAAAGGTAGGGTCCTGTGTTTTATTCAGTCGTACCATGTCATTGCCGTCAATTTTTCCGTCCCCGTTGATATCCTTGAATTTCATATCGCCCGGCCTGAGGGCAGGGGTTACGCCCGAATAGTCAAGTGTATTAGCGGCAATGTCCTTAGCATCTTTAAAGACCCCATCATATTGGTAGGCCAGGAAAGCAGCTCCTCCGCTCACACTTCCGGCAGAACCGAAGGGATGGCCCGTCGCCTTCTGCCATTCGGGAAGTCCGGGATCTCCGTCCCGGTAGAGGATCTTGTTCTTGGCATAGCCGCCATTCACGCTGATGGAATATTTGAACTCACCTGCCTGCCCGTTATAGCCCAGCATGAATTCATACCCTTTATTTTGTGCCCTGGCAATATTTTCAGGAGGCAGGATAGAAGCGATGCCGCTCGAAGCCGGCGTCAGGCCCGATGGCTGCCAGAGGATCTTCGTCCGTTTGTTGTAAAAATAATCCAGCTCGAAGAAGATCTTGTTATCCAGCAGCTGCCCTTCCAGACCCACATCCGTATTGTTAGCCACCTCCCAGGTAAAATTGGGATTGGGCACCACGGTCTCCGTCAAGGTAGTGGCGCCCTGGTTGTTGATAACATAATTACCGAACCCATATGTTTGCAGGTATTGATACTCCTGTAAGGAGGTTACATTCGTTTTAGGATTGGTGTAATAGACCTGGTCATTCCCCATCTGTCCCCAGGAGGCTCTTAATTTCAGGTAATTGACGAGGGGCACATTTTTCTTCCAGAAATTTTCCTCGGAAATTCGCCATCCTGCCAGCACACCAGGGAAAAAACCAAAACGGTGGGCCTGGGGGAATAAATAAGAACCGTCATACCGCCAAAGGAATTCCGCCATATATTTTTCCTTATAGTTGTACGCTACCCGGCCAAAATAGCTGAGACGGGCACGCTGGTAGGCAGAGCCGCCTACATTTTGCTGATACGCGCCTCCCGCGAACAACTGGTCATTGGCAGGGGAGATAAAGTTGGTCCGATAGGCCAGGAAGTCCTCTTCCGTATTGGTCTCCTTCGTCACAGCCGCCATGAAATTGAAAGTGTGATCGCCGAAAGTCCGGTCATAATTGAGGAATCCCGACAGCAGGATATTCAGGTTGGTGACACTGGTATCGGACAACTGCGGAGTGGTGAACGTAGACCGCATGCTTTTGGTAAGCAGGGGTGTCTTGCCATCCGCCTGATAGGTCGCATGATCCCAGAAATAAAGATACCAGGGCGTTTGCCATACCTTATCGATCCTGCTGGTCTTGTCCACCGTGGCAGCACCTGTCAGTTTCAGCCCCTGCACCCAGGGGACGGTCAGTTCCACTTTTCCATTGGCCTGCAGATAGTCCCTTTTATCCTTGTCATAACCGGTCGCATTCGTAGTAATGACGATGGGATTCTGGCCATTCTCAATATCCGGTCCCGGCAGGCCATTGGGCCATACCTCCGGATCGGTAGGCCTTCCGCGCATCAGCATCCGGAAGATCGAACCCGCGCTCTGCGTGGGGTAAAACCGCGATTCTTCCCTGCCTACCAACCCGATACTGGTATTGATGTATTTGTTGATCCTTGCATCGATGGTCAGGCGGAGATCATACTGCTTATAACCAGTAGCTGAATTCTTATAATAACCGTCCTGGGTCTGGTAACCTAAAGAGCCATAATACCGGAGATTATCCGATCCGCCACTGATCTGCAACGTATGCTGCGTCTGAGGGGACCAGTTTTTTAAGGTCGTTTTGAACCAGTCCGTATTGGGATGGCCCCAGGGATCGGTTCCGTCCTTGTATTTTTGAATATCGGCCGGCTGAAAAGGAGCGGAAACCGTAGTCCCTCCCAGTGTAGTATAGGTGCCTGTCGAGTTAAGGGCAGCCTGCGCGGCAGACCATTCAGCTGATGGAACATGGTCGAAAATATTCGTTTCATTATTCATCGCAGCATATTCCGTTGCCGTGGCCATCTTGGGGATACGGTCCGGCTGGGCCCAGCCATGGTTGAAAGAATAGGACAACTGCGGCTTGCCGATCCTCCCATGTTTGGTAGTGATGAGGATGACCCCGTTGGCGGCCCGGGCTCCATAAATAGCGGCCGAAGCATCTTTCAGGACCGACATGCTTTCCACATCGGCAGGATTGATACGCTCCAGCCCTCCGGCAATATCCGGAATGCCATCCAGCACGACCAGCGCGGATGTATTTCCCATGGTATTCGTTCCCCGTATCCGGATCGACGAACCATCCTTTCCGGGTTCCCCGCTGACTTGTACGGCGGAAATACCCGGCAAACGACCTGCCAGCGCATTGGATAAGTTCACCGTGGGCGTCTTTTCCAGCTCACTTCCCTTGACGGAAGCAACGGCGCCGGTCACTGTCACCTTCTTTTGGGTGGCATACCCCACTACTATTACGTCCTTCAGGGCATTGTCACTGGATTGGAACTGCATGTTCGCAACAGTCTTCCCTTTGAGGGCATACTCCTTACTGCCGATACCGACATAGCTGAAGACCAGTACGGCATCCGGATTGGTGACCTCCAGGCTGTAAGTCCCGTCCTCCCGGGTGGTGGTCCCATTATTGGTACCCTTTTCCTGGATACTCACCCCGCCCAGGGCCTCTCCCTTATCATTCGTTACCTTCCCCGTCACCTTTATCGCCACCAGCGCTTTAGGATCATCGCCGGTCGCTTCGCGGGTAATGACAATCAGGTTTTCACTCAATTTGTGATAGGAAAGCCCCGTATTTTCCAGTATTTCAGCCAATACATCCTCTACCAGCGCGTGTTTTACCTTAATGCTGATACGCTCATCCTTTGGCAGGATCTCGTCCTTGTATACAAAACGGAAGAACCCCTGGTCTTCGATAGCCCTGAAAACCTTCTTTAGTGGCGTTTTTTCCAGTTTTAAGTTGATATTACCCTGCCCATAACCATTGGCAAAAGATTGGATGGATAAGATAAAACCTAGTAATACAGCAAGTTTCGTCATCAGCAGGCATTTGATGATTAGACGGCTCATATCTTGCGATATGCCGCATCCGGATTTTTTCATAACTTAGTTTTGTTATAATGATGATAATCTGCCCGGAACAGGGCAGTAGTTGTCTTTACACCGGCGGAGGATGCTGCAATCATTCTCCGCTTTGTTTTATGTAAGCGGACCTCTTTAAGTGAAGGGGATGTTCATATTGGCGGTTTTGGTTAAACAATAAGCAATCAAAGTGTTATAGTAACTTCTTTTTTATTGATCGAATACCGGAAATTACCCGTCAGCCGCAAAGCCTCCATCACCTGCTTCAGACTTTCATCTTCGAAGACCCCACTATATTCCGTATGTTTTAAGCTCTCTTCCCGGATTTTTACTTTCACATCATACCAGCGTTCAATTTTCAAGGCCACATCCTCCAGGGACTCCTGGTCGAATGCCAGTGTGTTCTTTACCCAGAGAACTTCAGTAGCAATGCTGTCCTTTTGCTGAAAATGAGCTTTCCCCAATACCATGACGGGTTCCGCTTTCTCTTTCGGCTCTGTCCGGGCGGCGCCCTTGACGACAGCGGAGGCCTTATCGTTCTGCACCACCAATTTTTCATTGGGCTGCAATACGATCTTCTTGTCGGGATTATTATGAAGCGTGACCTCGATAGAGCCATGGATCAGCACGGCCTCTGTATTTTTTTCATTCTGGTAGGAGCGGATATTCAGGCTGGTGCCCAACACTTTTACGTCGATCGAAGATGCGTGTATGATAAAGGGATGATTTTTATCTTTTGCCACATCGAAATAAGCCTCCCCGCAGAGCTGCACTTCCCGGTCAGGGCCCCGGAAACTTTCATCGTAGGTGATCCGGCTGTCTCCATTCAGCCAAACTTGTGTGCCATCCGGCAATTGAATTTTTGATTTGGACCCAGGCTTCGTGCTGACCGTATTCTGTGCTATAGCTTTCCCCTTTTTTTTCGGGAACATCGGATAGTAAAACAGGAAGAAAGCCACCAGGCACACCGCCACCCCGACCGTAGTCCAGGCCATACGGGTTATTCCCCCGGCCGGCCATAACCAGCGATAAGTGGGAGTAATCCTGGTTTCATATTGCAGGGCCGGCTCCGATAAATGATTGCTCAGTCTTTGCAAATGCCGTTCGAGTGCATCCACCCTGCGGGAAGAAGAGACCGGGTCCGGTCCTTTCCACAGATTATAGAGCGTCTCCAGCCGCAATCCCATTTCAGGATGCTCTTGCAAAAGAGCCTCTAATGCCGCCAGTTCCTCTTCTGTGGCCTCTCCGGAAAGTTTGAGACTTACCAGTAACCAAAATTGATCTTCCTGCATAATGATGTGCTATCCTCTAAAGACAAGACGATCCATTAATTTGTACCAAGGGAGGAGAAAAAAAATTACAGCTTCTTTTATCAGGACTCCGAAAACTTACCGGCCAGGAGAATGCCGGGTTGAAGGTAAGCCGGTAAGGCCTCCCCGATCCTGCGGATGGCAATGGCCAGCTGATTACGGACGGTCAGGGGCGATAAGTCCAGGATGCCCGCCACCTCTTTATATTTCAGGCCGTCTTCTTTCACCAATTGAAAGATCAGCTTGCATTGGGGAGGAAGCTGTTGTATCACCTGGCGGATCTGTTTGACCAGGTCCGCAGAAATGCACATTTCCGCGGGCCCGCTGATCTCGATCATCGCTTCGACATCGATCGTGTCCAGGCTTATGATCTTATTCTTATAATTTTTAGCGAGATAATTGAGAGAGAAATTTTTAGCGATCGTATAGAGGTATACCTGCAGGTTTTCAATTTCCATCAATTTGCCCCGGATCTGCCAGACCTTGATAAATACATCCGAGACAATTTCTTCCGCTATTTCATGGGACTTCACCAGGGAGTAGGAGAATCGGTGCAACCCATCCGACAATAACTCATAAAGCTGGTTGTATGCTTTCATATCCTCGTAGAAAGCAATCCGCTGTTGAATTTCCCATATGACTGCAGATCGGCTCAAGTGGTCTTCTCGTTATAGCAAAGCAATCAATTAAGTGTAGTGTTAAATGAAAGTTAAAACCATTCCGCGGATTTTCAATGTTTTTTTCTGAAATATTTTATACCCATAGATGTGTATTTCTGACAGGTATGCCGACAGGACTGGGTTTGCGCTGATTTTTAAAAATTTATTCTTAGGGGTAACGCTTTACCCTTTGGGGTAAAGCCCGGTGAAGGCAATGCCGAGACCCGGCGTTTTAGGAAGGATTATTTTTCCATGATCGAAAGAGATACCCGTGGCGACATCCTCCTTTAGCAACAGGGGGCCATCCATATCCACATAATCGAGCTCCGGTAATAAATGGGCGATGGCGGCGCTGCCGATTGTACTTTCATTCATACTGCCCACCATTACCTTCAGCCCGCCGGACTTCGCCGCTGCGATCATCCTGCGTGCCGGAGTGATACCGCTGCATTTTGTCAGCTTAATATTAACACCATGAAAAAATCCTTTACACTTTTCCACATCCTCTTCCTTTACACAGGACTCGTCGGCGATCACGGGTAAAGGGGATTGCGCATATAAGACCTTCATACCCTCCCAGTCGTCTTTTGCCAAAGGCTGCTCTACAAATTCCACCCCCAGTTCCTTCAACACGGGGATCTTTTCCAGCGCCTCTTCCAACGTCCAGCCCGCATTGGCATCCACCCGGAAGACGGCATCGGTATGAGCGCGGAGAGCCCTCATGATCGTCAGGTCTTCGGGAGTGCCCAGTTTGATCTTATAAACAGGCCAGGGCGTTTCCCTGATCTTGGCCACCATTTTGTCCACGGTATCGATACCGATCGTGTAATCGGTCACCGGCCCCCGGGAAGGATCGAGTTTCCACAATTCATACAGGGGCTTTTGCCTGAGCTTGCCGAACAGGTCCCAGGCCGCTATGTCCAGGGCGCAGACAAGAAAAGAATTGGAAGGCAGCAAATGATGCAGATAATGCCAATACCGCTGCGGATCCGTAAAAGCAAAATTCTGTATAAGGGTCTTTTTCGCTTCCAGGTCCTCAATCATCTTTTCCACCGGGATATGATAATAACTGATGGCGGGAGCTTCCCCATAGCCCTTGAGCCCCCTGTATTCCAATTCAACGATCAGGGTAGGCTGATGCGTCTTGGTGCCTCTGGAAATAGTAAATGGATGTTTGAATGCCAGGTTGTAAGCGTGATAAGTACAATTCATGGAGCCCAAAATTAGGGGAATACGAGGATTTGCCCCCTGCAGAAATTACGGTCCTGGAGAGGGCTTCTACTCATTATTTTGCAGAAATGAGAAGTTTTTTCCCTTTCTGGGAAGGATGGATGGCCTCCAACCCTCGCAGGTCATTTATAATCAGGTACTTGACTTTTGGCACTCCTTTTAGTGTATTGTGGCGTACCACAAACCGCACCTTGTATGAAACTTATGCACGCAGTTCCCTTCAAGAGCTTCTTTGCCGCTATTCTTTTCTTTTCCGGCCTTACCCGGGTATCCGCCCAGACCGAAGCTTCCCGCTCGGACGGCTTACCAGCCCTCCTCATGGGGTTTTCCGGATCGGTCGGCAACAATGATATTGTTTTATCCTGGATCATGGAAAATGAAACGAACAGCAAATGGTTTGTTATCGAAAGATCCAGCAACGGCAACAGTTTTGATTCAATCGGAGTAGTAGCAGGATTGAATAACATGCATGAATCGAATTATAGTTATACGGATCTGCGCTCCCCGAGCGGCAACAGTTATTATCGCCTCCGCCTGGTTAACAGTGACGGCGGGATCAAATATTCAAAAGTAGTCACCCTGAATAACGGCAATGCCTCCGCTAAAATGCAGGTGTTCCCTAATCCTGCCGGAGCCGTGGTGAATTATACGCTTAACAGTACGGCCGCTGACCAGGTAACGGTAGAAGTGTTCAACCTGGCTGGTATAGTCGTTATGAGCCGGCAGCAGCAATTATCAGCCGGGACCAATCAGCAATCTTTAGCGATCTCCACCTTAAAAAGCGGTAATTACTTCCTGAAAGTCATCAACAGGGAAGGAAATAACCAATATGTACAGCCCTTTGTCAAATTGATGTAATCCGACGTCCCGATGTCGCCCCGGCTCCGTCGGCATCACCGTCCGCTGCTAACAATATAACCCTTCAATTCCTCGTTGAAGGGTTCTTCTTTGATCAGCTCCTCCAGCGTAAGATGCATCCGGTATCTCCAGTAATGATGAGGATTGGCCGGAACATTGATGCGCTCGTCATGAGGGTTCTCCCGCCGGAAAGTTTCGCTCATTCCCAGGATATCCTGTAACTGGAAAATACTCCAGAGAGCAGACGAATGCAGATGTTGCAATACGATGGCTTTATTGATCCAGGGTTCACAGAAGGAAGGCGCTTCCCCCCATTGCTCCAGCTCCCGGTTAAAAAATCGCTGGATCTTCTCCCTGTCCTCCTCCCACCATCCCCGGATCGTACTCATATCATGCGTGGACGGAGTGACGACAGAAAGATAAGGCGCCTGCGCAGGATGAAAAAATTCCTGGGCCGGGTTCTTGGGCATACGCTGGATCTCCAGGGAAAGGATCCCCAATTGCTTCATCACCTGCGGCACACAAGCAGGCACCATCCCCAGGTCCTCGCCGCAGACCAGCATATTGGTAGCCCGTTTCAGCGCCGGTAATTTATGCAGGGCTTCCTTTTGCCAGAATGCATCCTGCCGGTAAAAGAAATAATTAACATAAAGCTCCTTTAGCCGCTGCTGCGTATTCCATTCCAGGTAACGGAAAGAGGAAGTATTTTCCATGGCGATCCGGAAATGAAACTGTTGCCCGGCCGAACCCTCTACTTCGAAAAGGATCACATTTGCGATCAATGTATACAACCCCTCCCGGAGTTTTTCATTAAGCTCGTTTTTTTCCAGCCCGGAAAAATAAGACTCCACCTTACGTTGCGTATTGAAGGATTCTTTCAGCCTGAAAGACCCGTCATCGGAGTGATCCAGGTAATCGGCCTTTACCTGCCCGGCATCGTTTCCAAAGACTTCCCAGATAACGGCCTCATTGATAAATGGCCTTGTATAGCGCTCGTAGTCAAACCAGGTATTGCGCTCATTGAACTCAGCCCGGTAAAGAGGAATGGCCGGAGCAAACCGTCCCAACACCCCCTGTACGGCATCCATAGGAATACTCCAGATCCGAAAGAATCCAAGGATATGATCGATCCGGAAAGCGTCGAAATAATCGCTCATCTGTTCAAAGCGCTGTTTCCACCACGCAAACCCATCCTTGCCCATCTCCTCCCAATTATAGGTAGGGAAACCCCAGTTCTGTCCCTTGATGGCGAAATTATCCGGAGGAGCCCCCGCCTGCTGATCCATATGGAACAATCGGGGAGCGATCCAGGCATCACAACTATACCGGTAGATGCCAATAGGGATATCCCCCTTTAGGATGACCCCGTGCTCATGCGCATAATCAGCCGCTTCCCGCAGTTGGAGATGCAGATGATACTGTATAAAATACTGCAGGGCGGTAGACCCATACTGTTTCGTTCCCGGTTGAACATATTTGGCGATCTTCTCGGCATCATACTGACTGTTGGCCTTCCATTGGGTGAAATCAGGGCTGCCGTTCTTATCCCGCAGACTGCAGAAAGCAGCATAGGGCCCCAGCCAGTGTTTGTTCTGTTCAAAAAAAGACAGGTAACCGGGATCATTCCCGAACTCTTCTTTTTGTACTTCGTATAATTCTTTAACCGCCAGTAATTTGATCTTCATCACGGCTTCGTAATCCAGTTCCGGCAACTCATTTAATTCCTTCTGCTTATTGCGCAGCGGTTTAAGAAGCCCGGCATATTTGCGGCCGGCGCATTTTTCCAGATTCAGGTAAATGGGATGCAGGGCAAAGGCGGAGATAGCCGCATAAGGATAGGAATCCAGCCAGTTATGATTAGCGCTGGTATCATTGACAGGCAATAGCTGCACCAGCTTCAACCCGCAGGCGGAAGCCCAGTCGATCAGTCCTTTCAGATCGGTGAACTCCCCCACCCCGAATGATTTTTTCGTGCGTAAACTAAAGACAGGGATGGCCACCCCTGCTCCCCGCCAGGTAGTATTGGGCAGATGTGCAAAACCATCGTGGAGGATATTGATCTTATTCTTATGGGCGTCGCCGTGCAACACCCGGTTAGGGCCCTGCTCAAATTGCAGGAACTTCTTTGCTTTTTGCTGGTAGACCCCGTATTTATATTCCACCGGGAAGGACTCCTTGGGAATATTCAGCCGGCAGACCCACCAATTGCCTTCCAGCGTCATTAAGATGGGCGCGTCGGTATCCCAGTCCTTCAAAGCCTTCCCATTGCCTGACAGACAGAGGACTTCCTCTTTTTTCAGCAAAGGAGCTTTCACTTTAAAAATATGGCTGACGGGTCCCTTCGTTTTAGCGCCTTTATTGGGTGGATGGGCCAGCAATACCTGCCGGAAAGGAGCCGTAAAAAAGACATTTTCAAACTCCCCGGCGTAATTCCAGGTATCGATCGTCTGGATCTCTTCGACCCCTGCTCCCGGCTCTTCCAGTACCCTGTCATCCCCCCACTCCTCGGTGATCGTTCCATCTTCATTCCTCAATACATAGTGATACCGGAGAGGGCTCGTGACCGGCTCTTCCAGCAATAGGGTCCCATGCCAGAATTCCCCGTTCAAATATTGCAGGGGCCATGCTTTTTCTGGATCATCAAGCCCTAAAACCCCAATATTTCCTGATATAGATACGGACTGACCCGGATGGGTAAAAAACCTCAAATAGAATTCTATTTTCACATTCATCATCTGGCAGTAGCAATTTTAAAGCCTGGAATGGTAATCATCTAATGTGTACTTCTTACATTATGCGGCTAATTTATAGCAAATTTCCCATATATGTCAACCTGTCATCAAAGATAGTCCGATCACTTTGGTCTATTGGCTGTTTTCCCTTATTTTCGCACAAATTTTTATACATGGAACAGCAAAAGAAATATACCGGACTATATTGGCTCCTGTTTTTCCTTTCGACAGCCGCCTTCATATGGGCAATTGAAGCGAAATTTGAATACATGACCCTGATTTTACCCTTTGTTTGTACCTCCTTTGTGAAGGCGTTGGATATCATGTAAATAATACCTTATTATCATCTTATATATAAATGCCACTTTGATTAAGTGGCATTTGTTTTAATATCGACCTATGTCACCCGCTCACCTGTTCTATGAGGAGAAGATCACCGGCTATACAGCCCGTATACAGGTCCTTCAGAAACAGCTTACGCTGATTTCCCTGCTGAGATTGATCAGTTTCCTGGGGCTGGCTATTACCGGCTATTATCTTTTTAAGGCCTTCTATCTTCCCCTTTTATACGGCGCCCTTTTCTTCCTGGTCTGTTTTATCGCCCTGGTCATCTTCAATCTCCGGTTAAAGGACCAGAAGGCCCTTTCGGAAAAATTACTCTTTGTAAACACCAATGAATCAGGCATTCTGAATGATCAGTTGAATGGCTTCCCCGACGGCGAAGCTTTTCTGAAAGCGGAAAGCTACCTGGATGACCTGGACATCTTTGGCCGGCGCTCCCTCTTCCATTTATTGAACAGGACCACCAGCATGCATGGCACGCAACAACTGGCAGACCTGCTGCGGAAGCCCCTGCTGTCGAAAGACAGCATCGAACAACAGCAGCAGGCCCTGAAAGTCCTTACTCCACAGGCGGATACCCGCCAGCTCATCACAGCCCATGGGCTTCTTACCGGGGAAAGCGAAGGCAATTTATACGACCTGGCCGACTGGCTGAAAACGCCCAACCGCCTGAAGACATGGGTGCGTATTGCCCGTTGGGCGATCGTTCTGTTCAATGTATTCGCCCTCATCTTTTTGACCGTTACCGGCAATTACCGCCTCCTGCTCATAGGAGTGCTGGCAGGATGGATCCTCACCGGGCGTTTTTCCGATTATATGGCGCAGCAGCATGCCCTGCTCAGTAAAAAGAACGCCATCCTGGAGCAATACGCCCTGACCCTGCGACTCTTCAATACGATGGACAGTGGGAAAGCCCCTCTGCTTGAACAATTACAGGCACAGACCCTTGAAGCGAGCCGGGCCATTCGCAAGCTGGCCAGGATCTCTTCCTATTTCGATCAGCAGCTCAATGCCGTAGTCAGCTTCCTGCTGAATAACCTGTTTACCTACAACCTGCATGGGCTTTTCGAACTGGAAAAATGGAAGGCCCGGAACAGGGCCAGCTTTCCCCGTTGGATCGAGGCCGTCGGAAATATCGAATGCCTGAACTCCCTGGCATCTTTCGCCTTTTCCAACCCCGATTACTGCTATCCGGTACCAGCTGCGGGCGACCTGCATATAACGGCCACGCAGCTATCCCATCCGCTGATACCCGCCAAAGAGAGGGTGCCGAATGACTTTACCATCGGCGATAAAGAACGGCTCATCCTGGTAACAGGTTCCAATATGTCCGGTAAAACGACTTTCCTGCGGACCACCGGCGTCAACCTCCTGCTGGCCCAATGCGGAGCCCCTGTCTGCGCAACGGCCTTTTCCTTTACCCCCATGCAGCTCCTCACTTCCCTGCGGGTAAGCGATTCCTTACAGGAACATACTTCCTATTTCATGGCGGAATTGAAAAAACTGCAGCAGATCATTCATAGCCTTCAAAGCGGCGGCCCGGCCCTGGTATTGATCGACGAGATCCTGCGGGGCACGAATTCGGAAGACAAGACCTATGGCTCCGAACAGTTCATCCGGAAATTGCTCCAATACCCCTGTCTCTCCCTTTTCGCCACCCACGATCTGTCTCTGGGCAAACTGGAAGAAGAGAAGGCCGGCCTGATCAGTAATTATTGTTTTGAGAGCATAATCGAAGACGACGAACTACATTTTAACTATCAGTTACAACAAGGCATCGCCCGAAACCGCAACGCCTCCTTCCTGATGAAAAAAATGGAGATCATATAATGTCCGCCCGGCGACCCTATTATAGAAGAAGCCGCCTCAAAAGTGAGGCGGCTTCTTCTATAAGAATTAAAGAACCAACGTATATCAATAGTTGAACCCGGTAATAATGGTTGTTTTTCTCCGGCCGCTACCTGAGCGCCGGCCGTTCTTGCGGATATTCCACATGTCCACAATGCCAAACGAACTTTTGTTCGCCTTGGGATACTCCATACCGGTTGCGACGGTTTCTTTTACTTCTATTACCAACTGTTTAAGGATACTCGGTTCCATTTGTACAATAGATTGTACTGCATCACTGTTCATAATGTATCTGTTTTTGTTTAAAACTTTTTTAAGACCAGAGCAATGGATGGGATAGTACTTATACTGAAGATTGTCGACAAAAAACGTGTAAGATTAACTTATCCTGCTGCAAGCAATGTTGGACTGCTCAGGTGAATCGGGTGCAAAATTACTACTTTTTCCGGAATAAACAAGCATCCTACCTTAAGGCTTTGTTAAGGGGTCGATAGTGGGGTCAAATCCCCAATTTATTCAGCAGTTTTTCCCGGTAGGTTTCTCCGATCGGCAGGTATTCTTTATGGATCACCACCTTCCCCCTTTCCAGAAATTCAATGCGTTCCCGATTGATTATGTATGACTTATGGATCCTGATAAATTGAGATCCCGGCAAGATCTCCTCCATATTCTTCATGCTTTCCAGGGAGAGGATCCTGGCCGTTGCCGTATGAATGGCGATATAATCCCTCAAGGCCTCGATATAAAGAATGTCAGCCAGATTTACCTTTTGAATACGGTACTCCGTCTTGATAAAGATATGATCTGCCAGGGGAGCCGGCGAAGCCACCGGCAAGGACTTATTGTTCCCTTCCTGCACCGGGGCCAGCCTTTCCCTGACCTTTTGCACGGCGATCATAAACCGGTCCAGGGTAATAGGCTTTAACAGGTAATCGACCACATCGTGCTCATACCCTTCGAGCGCATATTGCGTATAGGCGGTAGTAAGAACGACCTTACAGCTTTTACGGATGATCTTCATAAACTGAAGCCCCGTCAGTTCCGGCATCTGTATATCCAGGAAAAGCAGGTCCGCCTTTCCTTCCTGAACCGCCTGCAGCGCTTCCAGCACATGCGTCGTACTCAGCATGATCTCGAGGCCCGGCGTTTTCCGGACATAATCGGCCAGCAGCGACACCGCCAGCGGCTCATCGTCCACAATGACACATCGTATGGGAGTGAAACTGGTCATGGATTATCAGGAGGTTTGTTATTCATGGGTCAATTCCAGGTTGACGGTAAATTGAAGCGTGTCTTCTTCGATCAGAAGGGAATGTTTGCCGGGATAGAGCAGGCACAATCGCCTCCTTACATTCTCCAACCCGATCCCCCCTCCCGCATCCTTTTGCCGCATGCCCTTCCGGTTGCAACAATGAAAATATGTTTTTTGGGCGCCGCTGAACACCGTGATTGTCAATCCCTGCCCCGTTCCCGAAAAATCACCGTGTTTAAAGGCATTCTCCACAAAAGGGATCAGCAGCAACGGAGGAATGAGGGTGTCCGTGCCCTCCATGTGTATCTCGGCTTTTACCGGATGATCGAACCGGAGTTTTTGCAATTCGATATATTTCCGGATATAATCCATCTCCTTTTGGAGTGGCACTTTCTCCGTAGTATCGTATAACATATAACGCAACAGTTCCGACAGTCCGGCGATCGCCGTCAACGCCTGCGCCGACCCCTGATAGACCAGCGAATAAATATTATTAAGGTTATTGAAGAGGAAGTGCGGATTGATCTGAGACCGGAGAAAAGATAATTCGGATTGCCGGTTTTGGATCTCCAGGTCTTTTTGCTGCAGCTCTTTATATCGCGAATAACGGATAAAATAAAAAACGGCGCCATAGACGGAGAAGATCAGCACATAAAAAATAGTATTTTCAAAATAAGTTTTCAGGCGTCCGCCCCGCCCCATCCATTCAACTTCTGTCCAGTAACGCAGCAGGAATAGTAACGGAAGACTGAAGATGATCACCAGGATACTGAGCGGCGCCTTTTTAGAAGGATACCATCGAAAGAGCGCCAGGTAGGGGATCAAGGCGAAGAGAAAATAAAAAGCGATATCCCGGATCCGGGACAACCACCCCCCGGCTCCACGGGGCCACCAAAGGAATAGCGGATTGCCATGCACCAGGTTGGGCATATCATAAGCCACCCGGATCAAATAATAAAAGGCTGTGAAACTTCCCAGCAATAAGAATAGCCTTTTTCCCATAGCTCAAATTTACCATTTGCCCGCTTGATTTAAGAGGCCTTCTTCGGGAATAGGACGATTTGTCTGCGAACCCGCCTTTTTTATCTGCCAACAGGGACAGCCGTTTTTCCGCTCGTTGGCAGAGAGAGCCGGGGCGTTGGCAGATCCGGGTTTGACAGCCCTTCCGCCGCCTGTAATTTGGCGGCAAACGAACAAACATGGTCCACATTCATCCCCCGGTTGCCCGGCGTATCGGCTCTCTCCTTCTCCTGTTATTACTGGTAGCATCCCTGGCCGACCTGTATATACGATCGTCCTTTTCCACCTCCTATTTTCGGAAGCCCCTGGATATCTCCCTGCAACTGGCCGCCAATTTCGGCGAGTTGCGGGAAGATCATTTTCACATGGGGCTCGATATCCGTACCATGGGTAGAGAAGACCTTCCCGTCTATGCGGCCGCTGACGGATACATCAGCCATGTGAAGATCGAACCATACGGGCTGGGCAAAGCGCTCTTCATCACCCATCCGAATGGTCGCACTACCGTATATGGTCACCTGGACCGTTTTTTTCCGGAACTGTCCGCAATGATTCAGCAACGGCAATATGCAGCGGAGCGCTGGGAACAGGAACTGGATCTTCCCCCGGGTCGTTTTCCCGTTCGGAAAGGACAGTTCATTGCCTACAGCGGCAACACCGGCTCTTCCCAGGCCCCGCACCTCCATTTCGAGATCCGTGATACCCGGACCGGCCGGAATATCAATCCCCTTTTGTCAGGCTTTACGATCCCCGATGAATTGCCTCCTGTTATTAAAGGGCTCTACTGGTATGACAGGCGGATCAGCACCTATAGCACCAGGGCCCGGAAAATAGCCCTCACCTCCCAAGAAGGTATTTACCGGACAACGGAGCCCGTCATAAAACTAAACAGTCCCCTGGTAAGCCTGGGCATCTCCGCCACGGATAAGGCTTCCAACTCCCCCCATTTATCCGGTATTTTCCATGCGGAACTATGGCTCGACGACTCCCTCATTCATGCCTTCAGCCTCACCGACCTCTCCTATGCGGATACCCGCTATATAAATGCCTGTATCGATTATACCAAATGGATCAGGTCCGGTATCTACGTGCAACACCTCTCCATCTTACCCGGAAATCACCTTTCCATTTTCACCTCCCCGGGAAAAGACGGCCTTATCCGGCTAAAAGATACCCTCGTACATCTCGTTCATATCCGGGTGAGCGATGTCAATAACAATTATTCGGACCTGGACCTGAAGATACAGCTGGCGTCCCCCTCCCCGCTCTCTGGTTCCTCTGTCTCTGCTGTTTCAGTTCCCGACGCTCCCCTCCCCCACTCTGCCCGCTTACTCCTACCCGGCCGGGAGAACAGGGTGAATGGCCCTTCCGTACGGGCCCGTTTTAGTGCGACGGCATTTTATGACCAGGTTCCCTTCCTGCTATATGAAGAGGCCAATACAGGAAGCAACAAAGCGTCCGCGCTGATCCATCTGCATGACCCTACCGTGCCGGTACATGACAGGTTCTCCGTACAACTGAGGACGACCCTGGCGCCTGGTGATCCGCTGCGAAACAGGACTGTCATGCAGCTGGTCAGCGGCGATAGTCAGTCGATCGTAAAAGGAGACTGGCAGGGAGACTGGATGAGCGGATCGTTCAGCCGGCTGGGCGATCTGCAGCTGCTGATCGATACGATGGCGCCCCAGATAGAGGCTTTTGGCTGGACAGAGGGGCAGAGATTCCCGGCAGATGCCCCGGCTTTGAACCTGATCTGTAAGGATGAGGGGGGAATGATCGCCCGTTTTCGCGCGGAGCTGGACGGGCATTGGATCCTGTTCGAACAGAAAGGAGTCCGGTTCCGATATGATTTCGACGGGCATTGCCCCACCGGCCCTCACCGGTTATGGGTCAGCGTGACCGATGTGGCAGGTAATGAGACCCGGAAGGCCTTTTCCTTTTCAAAACAATAAGGGGCGTCGGCCTGTAAGTACAAAGCCCCCGCAAATTTGCAGGGGCTTCATACTATATTACCATTCAATATTTCTTACTTCACTTCTTCAAATTCGGCGTCGGTTACATTCTCTCCGCCTGCACCTGCCTGGTGTCCGCCATTGGCTCCCGGACCAGCGCCTTCTGCGCCGGGTTGTTCGCCGCCAGCCTGCTGGGTGGCTTTGTACAGTTCTTCGGAAGCTGCCGTCCAGGCTGCGTTCATTTCAGCCACGGCTGCATCGATAGCGGCCACATCCTGGGATTTATGAGCTTCTTTCAGTTTATTGAGCGCTGCCTCGATCGGGGCTTTTTTATCGGCCGGGATTTTGTCGCCATACTCCTTCAACTGTTTTTCCGTCGTAAATACCAGGCTGTCGGCCTGATTGACCTTATCGATCTTTTCACGGGCGGCTTTATCAGTCGATTCGTTGGCCCTTGCCTCTGCTTTCATTTTCTCCACTTCGTCCTTGCTTAGACCGCTTCCGGCTTCGATACGGATCTTCTGTTCTTTTCCGGTGCCCTTGTCTTTCGCCGTGACATGCAGGATACCATTCGCATCGATATCGAAGATCACTTCGATCTGGGGCACTCCCCGGGGAGCCGGAGGAATACCATCGAGATTGAAAGTACCCAGGCTCTTGTTCTGATTGGCCAGGGGACGTTCGCCCTGTAAAACATGTATCTGTACGCCCGGCTGGTTATCGCTGGCCGTAGAGAAGGATTCCGATTTCTTGGTGGGAATGGTTGTATTGGATTCGATAAGACGGGTCATGACACCTCCCATCGTTTCGATACCCAGGGACAGCGGAGTTACGTCCAGCAACAGCACATCTTTCACTTCCCCGGTCAATACGCCACCCTGTATAGCAGCTCCAACGGCCACCACTTCATCCGGATTCACCCCCTTATTGGGTTTCTTTCCGAAGAATTTTTCAACGATCTCCTGCACTTTGGGAATACGTGTGCTACCCCCTACCAGGATCACTTCGTCAATCTTGGAAATATCCATGTTGGCATCTTTTAAAGCCTGCTCACAGGGTTTCAGACACCTTTCGAAGAGCGTATCAGCCAGCTGCTCGAACTTAGCCCGGGTAAGCTTCTTTACCAGGTGCTTGGGAACGCCATCCACTGCCGTGATATAAGGCAGGTTGATCTCCGTCTCGCTGGAAGAAGATAATTCCACCTTTGCTTTTTCAGCCGCTTCTTTCAGACGTTGCAGCGCCATCGGATCCTTCCGGAGGTCCACATTTTCGTCTTTTTTAAACTCATCAGCCAGCCAGTCCATGATCACTTTATCAAAATCATCTCCTCCCAGGTGGGTATCTCCATTCGTGGACTTCACTTCGAAGACCCCATCGCCCAGTTCGAGGATGGAAATATCGAAAGTACCGCCACCCAGGTCGAATACTGCTATTTTTTCATCTTTTCCGGCTTTATCAAGGCCGTAAGCCAAAGCGGCAGCCGTGGGCTCATTCACAATACGACGAACGGTCAGTCCGGCGATCTCACCGGCTTCCTTGGTAGCCTGACGCTGAGCGTCATTAAAATAGGCCGGTACGGTGATAACCGCTTCCGTTACTTCCTGTCCCAGGTAGTCTTCTGCGGTCTTCTTCATCTTCTGCAGGATCATGGCAGACACTTCCTGGGGAGTATACAGACGACCATCGATATCGATACGTACGGTATTATTGTCACCCTTGGCGACTTTGTAGCTCCAATGACTGATCTCATTGGTCACCTCGTCAAAGCGACGGCCCATGAATCGTTTCACCGACATAATGGTGTTCACGGGGTTGGTGATAGCCTGGCGCTTGGCCGGATCACCTACTTTTCTTTCTCCATTCTTAAGGAAAGCCACCACGGAAGGGGTCGTCCTACGACCTTCGTCGTTGGCGATCACTACGGGTTCATTGCCTTCCAATACGGCCACGCAACTATTCGTGGTCCCAAGGTCAATTCCTATGATTTTTCCCATATAATTTGTTTGCTTTTAAGGTTAGTAGAATCTAATGGGAAGAGATTGACAATCATTGTGCCACCCACCCCAAAAGTGAAAAAATGGCAGATGGCCGGCCATAGCCGGCCACGGGCCGGCTGGGCGAAGCCCCATCATGAGATCCTGACAGGGGCTATATTCATATAGCCCCGGGGAAGAACAGTGCCCCCACAGACCGCAGGTCTGCCGTCTCATGATGGCAGACCTGCATCAGAGCGGCATGGGCAGAAAGCGGGCCTTCGGCCCTTCAGGGCCGAAGGCCCGGGTCTCATGATGGCCCTTCGGGCAGCCGACCCGTGGTCGGCTATCGCACCACCCCTAATACCGGCTTCAGCGACTGGTCCCGGAAGACATAATCCGCCACCTCGTCAACCCCCGGCACGACCGAATTAAAGGAAATACCCGTACCCGCCATTTTGACCATACACATATCATTTTCCCCATCTCCGACTGCCACGGAATCTGCCAGGCTGATCCCAAAGCGATGAAGGATATACTGAAACATATTTGATTTACAATGATCATGCTCACACTGACTGAATTTGTCCTTCAGCAGCTGGGAAGGTATTTTCACCTCACCCGTAGCAACGCTTTTCTGGAACTCCAATTCATTTCCCAGGGTAAAATCCAGCCCCAGGAGATTTTTGACGTGATTGGCGATCGCATGGTAACTGTCGCTGATAATCCCGCACACATACCCCCGGACCTGCAATTCCCGGACGACCTGTACCGCATCTCCGATCAGGGGAATCGACTCCACTACATGGATCAGCTCCGCAAAAGTCCTGCCCTCCAGCAATCTGGCTATTTTTTGCGTCTTGATATAATTGCTTTTAGGCTGAGAAAGGATGTCCTGCAGCTCTTTTTCAAACCCGAACTTCTCCGCTGCCGCCTGGATGAAGTTCCCCTGCAGCAATATATTATCCATATCGAAAACGATCATCTTCTTAGGCTGCTTCACCAGCCCCTGCAAGGCAAATTCTACCTGTTCCCGCATTTTCTGGGTCGAATCCTCCTCCTCCCGGCGCCCTCCGTCGAAAATATTCACCCGCTTAAAAATAGCGTTGGCTACCTGCTTGGCCATTCTCCCCAGCACATGAAGGGGCTGCCGGTCATTTTCCACCTCCCCGATACAGACCTCCTTGATCCGTGCCCGTACCTGGTGCAGGTCGATCAGCAACCCGATATCCACCCCGTAGTCATTCTCGAACTCCACTTTCTGAAAGATGGACTTCTTCCCGGCGATCATTCCGCTCATGGGTTGCCGGAATTGTAGTAAATGAGGGAAAAAGAACTCCAGCAGGGGCTTCGCCAGGATCTCCGTAACCCGGCCCGCCTGCCTTTCAAAATAGGATTTTACAAAATCCGCTTCATCTTTGATCAATGGCTCCGCCAGCTTCGCGACGATATCCGTATTATAATCGGGAATATCGGCGTCCAGGAATACAAGGATGTCATTCTTAGCCATCATCATGCCTTCCCGCATGGAATCACCCTTTCCCACATGCGTACTGGTGATGACCTTGACACCCTCTTCTTTCCGGGCTTCCGCGACCGTATTATCCAGGGAAAGATCATCTACCACAATGATCTCATCCACCATTTCATTCCGCTTGGCCTGCTGAATAACACTGCGTATCGTCTTCTCTTCATTTAGCGCAGGAATGATGACTGTGATCATGGGTGTCCTTTATTTTTTAGGTGAGGTTAAGATG
>DASWFF010000062.1:0-61895 GCA_036394375.1 Puia sp. | reverse complement strand
CCCTTATCCCCCGATCCGGCCACCAACCCCTTTAGTATCCTGATCTTCTCATAATCCACTATCCCCTCCCGCAACTTTTCATAGCGGATACAGCTATTGGCTCCCGGGTACACCAGGTAACAGTCTCCGGCAGGCCAGCTCCCGAAACGGGCATCCCTTACCGGGTCTTCCGGCCATGCTTCATAGGCCCAGCGCAGGAATCCATTATATCCGCAAGCAGCCGAGTACCAACTGATCCATCTGCCTTCCACTGGAGGGGAGAAAACAAAATTGTTCGGCTTTGCCGGATTGCAGCAAACATAAAAAGTGGAAGTAGCGCCCCTGGCGGCACGTGCTATCAATTCCTCCGGCCTGGGTTCGTTGCCATACAGGAAACAATAATCATCCAACAGACCATCCAGCTCTTTATGCCAGTTGCCTGCATAGGTTATCTTCCAGTCTTTCGAATGCTGTTTGACCACCTTGATAGCGGCAAGCGTCTGGCTCATTTCACTCTCGTTGATCCCGATATAGGTCTTTTCGAACCATCCCTTCTTTTGCAAATGCGCTCTCAGATCCGTTAGAAAAACATTCCAATGCTCACTATAGGTCTCCGAACCGGGCGCCCAGGTCTCATAGATATAATTACCGCTGGATTCATCCATATAGCGGAACCGGTCCCCCCAGGGAACAGGAGAATAGAGCGTAATGGCCTTATCGATGCCCACTCCCATAGCCAATTCCACATAGGTATCGAAAATAGTATAATCGAATTTCCATCCCCCATTCTTCTTTTTTACCCATTCGATCATCCCCCCTTCTATCATATAAGAATTATCGGCCCAGGGTGAGTGTACCCCATAAGTGGTAATATATTTGCCGCCCGCATCGGCATACAACTGCAGATGTTTCTTCAACAAAACCTTATGTTCTTCAGACCAGGGCTGCACATGGTTGCGCCAGGCGATCACCCATGGATTCTGCCAGAGGTCCAGCCGGTATTTCCAGTCGTGGGGCGGAGGAAGCAAGGGGTTCTGTACCTGTATCTTTACCTGCAGCTTCGCACTGGACCGGGTCGTACTCACAACGACAGTACCGGTATAGAGACCGGGTTCGGCGCCCGCCGGCAGGTCGATAGACAACCACACCGGCCTTACGGTCTTCCCCGGGAGCTCAAAACGCTCGAATGGCTCGAACCGGTCCGGCATCAGGTATCCGTTCCTGTAAGGTGTGTTCCCGCACACCGCATCCTTTGCCCCATAAGGATAATTGGAAAGCACATAGCGGACCAGGTTCAGGGTAATATGCTTACTGCTTAACGACTGGCCTTTTGCATTGACCAGGTTAGTCAGGCTGACCCGGACCTGTTCCAGGGTGTCCGGGGACCAGACAAGGATCTGGGCATTCAGCCTTTCTCCCCGCCAGCCCGATGCTTCCCACAAAAGATTTTCCTGTTGCTCCGGCGCCTCCGTTCTGAACCAGGCCCTGTCCGTCGATACAAACGAGACATGCAGCCCGCTCTTTTGATCCAGCCATGCCCGCTTGTCGACCGGTGCATCCAATGCGTATTCCGGCAGATAATGGGCATACTGGGCCGGCAGCAGCGAGGAATCTATCTCCCCGGGCCTTGCCTGTGCGAAAGCCGGCATCTGAAAAAGTATTAACAGGCTAAATATCACTCCTATTCTTATCATGTACATAGATCTTTTAAAAGTTATTAATTCCTGCCTGAATCTACCACCCCGTATTTTGCGTCAGAGTCCCTTTCGACAATTGAATTTGCTGTAAGGGCAAGGGATCCAGATAATGCTTCGGAAGAAATTGCCTGGAAGCGGCCGGCTCTGCCACAATAAATCCGTTATTGTCAACTTGTATATCCGTTCCTATGACAAGGTTGGGGTATTTTTGCTGGTATTCCGTGCCTACGAACCTGACGCCCCTGATGGCCTGGGGCATAACGGCTTCAGCGGTCTTCCATCTTCTCAGATCATCCCTTCTGTATCCTTCAAAAGATAATTCCACTGTCCTTTCCCGGCGGATCTCCGTCAGCATATCCAAACCATTCGCCTGGACAAATGCATTGGTGAGCGGAGGCATATTCACCCTGCTGCGCACAACATTGATCGTACGGCTCAGGTCCTGATCGCTGATGGAACCGTTCTTTTCATAGAGCGCTTCCGCAAGGATCAGCAATGTTTCCGCATACCTGAACTCTTTAAAATCGTACGCTCCCTTGAATTGAGTCGCATCAAGCGTCTCGTCCAAAAATTTCCGGATCATATACCCTGTATGGGTGGCGTTCGATCCGCTGAATCCCGGAAAAGTAGGCTGCCATAAACCTCCTTCAAAAAATATAGTGCTTCCCGGAACAATGAATGTCATGGACATCCTCGGATCCCGATTTTGAAATTCACTGGTCAATGTATTATACCCCTGAAATTGCGATGATTGTGTGATAGGAAGACCATCATTGGCCAGGTACATATCAGCCATGTTTTTTGTCGGCACCATATAATTGAACCACAGTTCCCGGGTCCAGTTATGCACGATCCGGTTTGCATAGTATCGCCTGGCAAGAATGACCTCTTTGCTGTCATCACCCTGCAGGATAAAAAGATATTTGTAACTGTTGGCTCCCTGGTCAGTATATAAAGCGTATTCATTGGAAGCTACCAATTGTTCAGCGGCGGCAATAGCTATATCAATATATTTGGATCCATTCCCACCTCCATGATATTTTTCCCAGGTACCTTCATAAAGAGCAGCCCTGGCCCTCAAAGCAAGCGCAGCTCCCTGTGTGACCCTTCCTATCTCATCAGATGTTAACCCGCTTTGTTTGGGTAATTTGTTTACGGCGCTATCCAGGTCCGACAATATGAAATCGATCATATCCGCCTGTGAAGATCTTGGAGTATATAGCTCCTTAGATGTGACATCCAATACTTTGTCAATTTTAGGAACGCCCCCGAATGATTTCATGAGTTTCCAATAATAGTAGGCCCTGAAAAACAGGGCTTCTCCCACCCATCGATCAATAGCTGTACCCAGATTCGACCCGGGCGCCTTGAAAAGCAAATAATTGATAGCTCTTATTTGTGTGTAAGAGTTATCCCAGACTGTCGAACTGGCCGAAGGCAGATAAGACCCGTTGCTCACTGCATTGGCACCAGCTCCGAACGCGATATCGGAGTTTATATCGATATACTGGGGCACTTCCTGAAGTCCATAATAAAAATCGTTGGCGGCCAATTGAAAATGTCCCGCTGTCTTCCAGAAAGATGCATCGGAGATCTGGTCTTGCGGTGTCAGGTTGAGTGTTTTTTTACACCCCGTCATTACCAGGATTAAAAAAAAGTATTTGTATTTATTGAGTAGGCGTATCATGAGTATAGAGTATTAAAAAGTGATATCAATGCCGGCAGAGTAGAATCTTTGGAAAGGATAATTAAATCCTGATAATGAAGCTTCAGGGTCCCAGCCGCCTTTGACGCTATGTAATTCCCATATATCCTGGCCGCTTACATAAATTCTAGCCCTGGAAATAGTTAGCTTTTTCATCAGGCTTACCGGCAGCGTGTAACCAACCTGCAAATTTTTAAGCCTTATATAAGCAGCGTTAATTTTTTGTAAAGTCGAGGGCTGATAATTCCAATTGTTGATACTGCCGAAGCTGAGCTCAGGTAATGGCGCATTCGGACGGTCTTGATTCCATGTCTGGCCAAAATAAAATACCGGTGGCTGTCTCCACCAGGCGCTCCATGGCATGGCATAATCCCCTTCCCTGAAAATTGTTCTCTTAGCCACTCCCTGAGCAAAAATGCCGAGATCAAAATTCTTGTACCCCACATTTATATTAATTCCGAAATTATACCGGGGAGTAAGCGAACCAAGGTTCATAACATCCCCCTTTTCACCCGGTTTATCACCATACAAACTGATCTTTCCATCGCCATTCAGATCTTTAAACCTTGCATCCCCGATACGAATGTCAGAAGGTACTCCGCCCAGTTTCTTATAGTCATCCAGTTCCCTTTGAGTTCTTATGACTCCGTCAAACACATAACCATAATAGCTATCCAGCGGATCCCCTTCCCGGGGAGAAGGGTAAGGCCATGATTTCAAACTGTTTAAACCCAGGATATAGGTATCTGCCCCGCCATAATGCGTTACCTTGTTCTGCGCATCGCTCAGGATCAGCTTCACTGAATACTTAACATTCCCGATCTTGTCATTCCAGCCGACAGCAGTCTCAAATCCCCAGGTCTTTAGTTCTCCTGAATTGGAATAGGGTGGTATAGCACCCAGCACGCTTGGATAGGTCACAGGGATCAACATGTTCTTGTTCCTCTTAATAAAATAGTCGAATGAGAAATTGAGCTTATTGGAAAACAGGGCTGCATCAACGCCGATGTTCTTATTGATCAGTGTTTCCCAGGTCCTGTCAGCAGATACCATTCCTGCCAGGGACGCAGATTGTGTCTGGGAACCTGCTCCAAAAGGATAAAAAGGTCTGCTGCCGATATTGATCAGTTGTAAATAGTCGTACAGGCCAATCCCTTCCTGGTTACCCGTTTGACCGTAAGAAGCTCTGATCTTCAGATCATTGAATAATCCAAGGTTCCTAATAAGATTTTCCTGTGACAATCTCCATGCAACAGAAACACCGGGAAAAAATCCCCACCTGGTGCCGGATTGGAACCGGGAACTGCCATCGTACCGGAAGTTTGCCTCCAGTATATATTTATCGTTATAGATATAGCTTAGTCTTGAAAACGCAGAGCCGATAGCCCAGTGTTCGGCTTTTTCAAAACTGGACATATTCTGTGTTCCTCCCAGGTTTATTGACCATACCCCATCAGTAGCAAAATGATCCCTGCTGGTATTGAACAAGTCATACCCATTGTATTCATAAGAAGCGCCTCCCATAATGTTAATATCATGGCGGTTGAATTTTTTACCGTATTCTAAATACCCGGTAAAATTCCGGTATATCCCATTATAACTGGTCTTTGTTAAACTAGCCTGGTCGGGGTTTGCAATGGTGTAATATTGAATGCTGCTATTATCCCATTTATACAGTGGTACGGCTTTGGCAATATCCGTATTGTCCTGGGATGACTGGTTAATGCCGGCTTGAAGGTTCAATTTAAGCCCTCTCACCACATCGGCGATCAGTTTAAAATTCGTGTTGATATTGCGGGTGTTAAAAGTTGCCTTAGCCCCTTCTTTAGCCTGCGCTACAGCATTGCCCCATCCACCTTGTGCAAAAAAATTTTTCCCGCCTTGAGTATATACAGGGTGGTTAGGCATTCCAAAAATTGCTTCTGTGATGATCCCGGAGGAGCCTATTCCCCCGACATCGGTTCGTTGCTGATCTTCCAGGGAAATTTTTGTTTCCAGTCTTATCCGTTTTGAAAAATCATAATCATAATTCAATCGTAAGTTATAACGTTCATTACCGTTCGACGCATATCTTATAACACCGTTCTGCTTACTATAGCCTCCCGACAAATAATAAGTTGAATTATTTCCGCCCCCCGAAATGTTCAGGTTATGCTTCTGCTGGAACCCGTTTTGCAGCACTTCATCTATCCAATTGGTATTGGTAAAGAACAGCATCCATCCACCATACAGGGGATGAGGAATTGGATTCGGATCATTGTTCCTGATTTTATCAAGCAACGCGGGTGTATACATAGGAGCGGCGCCATTATGAATATTGGCTTCATTTTCCATCAGGGCAAATTGATAAGTGTCAGGACTTTTCATCATGCCCGACATTTTGGAGACGGCGGCATTGCCGTTATAAGTAATTGCCGGCGTTCCTTTCTTTCCTTTTTTGGTGGTGACCAGCATAACGCCTCCGGCGGCACGGGCGCCATAAATGGAAGCGGCAGCATCTTTTAAAACAGAGATAGATTCTATATCATCCGGATTTAGCAGATCAAGGTTGCCCGCGACTCCATCGATCAATACGAGCGGTGAGTTGCCTCCGTCTGCTAATGAAGCGCCTCCGATATTTAGTTGCTGAAGTGTATTTAACTGGGCGGAGTTACCCCCGTTCGTCGTTGAAGCGCCCCTTACGTTCAGACTATACCCTTCTACTCCGGGCTGTCCCGATGATCGCTGTATGGTCACTCCGGGGATTTCCCCCTGCAAGGCGGCCAGGGTACTGGTAATTGGCCGGGACTGAAATACCTCAGCGGAGACCGTGGAAACGGCGCCGGCGAGATTTTGCCTTTTCTTCGCACCATAGCCCACCACTACCATTCCTTCAAGGGATTGCGCTTCTGAGACCATGGTTATTGCAAATTCCGTACGGCCTTCTGTCTTGATTTCCTGGGTTTCAAATCCGACACTGGTGATTATAAGAGTTGCGTTTTCCTTAATCCCCTTCAATACGAATTCACCGTTCTCGTCCGTAGCAACTCCTGTCTTACTTCCTTTTACGGTCACTGTAGCTCCCGCCACAGGCTCGCCTTTTGCATTCACCACTTTCCCCTTCACATTCCCCGGCGGGGGTGGAGGAGGCTGGGTTAGATCTGCGGATGGCGATGCAGTGGCCGGCATCGGTTTGATAACCACTATTTTGTCAACAATACTGTAAGTAAGGGGATGACCTTTTAAACAAAGGGCCAGGGCTTCTTCCAGGCTGGCATTGTTTATTTCCAGGGTCAGTCTAGTGGAACTTTGCAATACCTGGTCGGTATATACAAAATTATACCCGCTTTGCCGGCCGATCTCGGCAAACACTTTTTCAAGCGCGACATCCTTTACTTTCAGGGAAATACGTTGGGAATAGGTCCTGGCGCTTACCTGCATGGCAACAGCAAATAATAAGATGGCTGTGAATTTCATAATCAACAGCGTTTTGGTTAATTGCCCCGGATGTTTACCCCGGGACAAAAAAAGAGCCTTTAAATCCATAACTTTGGCTTGTTTGGGTTAAATGAATAAAGCAGTCCTGCAGATTGTATTTATAGGGTTAGCCCAACCATTCGCCGGGAGTGTTAGTAGCACTTCCGGTTTTTTCTTCAGGCCAACCAGTAAACTCGCTAACTATCATTATGGCATCACTACCACCTTTTTTCCATCGATCCTAAAATGCACGCCCCCGGTCTCCTCTAAAATCCTGAATACATTGGCCGCACTTACTGTCCGGGGGATGATTCCATAAAAGGTCTGTTTCACTTTGCCACCCTCATATTGTACATCTACATTGTACCACCGGGCCACTTGTCGCATCACAGTCTCTATATCCGTGGCTTTATATTGGAACACCCCCGTTTTCCATGCTATTGCAGCGTCCACATCCGCATTGTTGATCAGGCTTATTTCCCCGTCTTTGGTTAACTGAGCCTGCTGCCCCGGACCGAGCATAGTGGTGGCAGGCCCCTTTATTACCTCTACGGCCCCCTCCAGCAGGGTGGTTCTTATGCTGGTTTCATCCTCATACGCATTTACATTAAAATGAGTGCCCAGTACCTTCACCTGCATCTCCCCCTTTTGTACAATAAAAGGCAGTTTTTCATTTCTGGCCACTTCGAAATAGGCCTGACCGGTGATGGCCACTTTCCGCTCATCACCCATGAAATAGGTGGGATAGGTGATGGAGGAAGCCGCATCCAGCCATACTTTACTGCCATCCGATAAGATCAGTTGGTATTGACCTCCGGGTGGTGTTGTTAAAGTATTGTACATTATTGCCGTTGGTTTTTCATGTAATACATTGTAGGCTAATTTGCCGCTATCTAATTTTAATACCTTTACAGGGCCTTGTCCGGCCAGGACTCCATTCGCCACGCTATCCAGAACGACTTTCCTTCCATTGGCCAAGGTGAGAACAGCCTTATTCCCGCCAGGAGCTATATCATTTTTAAAGCGCTGCTCAATACCGGCCATCGGAGCAGGGCTATTTTTAGCCTTTACCATTATAAACAGATACACCCCACCCAGGAGCACTACCAGTACAGCGGCGACTCCTGCCATTCTCCATTTCCTGTAAAACGGGATAACAGGGCTTATTTTCCCAGGCAACTGAATTACACGATCCACATCCTTCGGTTGCCGGATGACTTCCTGTAACCTGGCCTGTACAGCATCCCGCAGCTGGGGGTTTTCCAGCTCCTGATAATCGGCATCTTCAAAATAACCATCGATGAATTTCTTCATTTCCAGCTGATAATCTTCCAGTTGCAGCAACTGAAATAACTGGCGGGTCTCTTCGGCCGTAATGATCTCCATTACATATTTATCCAATAAATCTTTAAATAACTCTTTATCCATACTATAGGGAATTGCCGTGATGAATTACGTAGGTATTGGAAGGTAGACAGCATAAAGACACCTGAATGCTTTAAGCGTACTACCTTACTTTAACTTTTTTTTGTGATTATAAGATGGAGCAGCAGCATTATGGCCCCAATGCACACATTTGCATGAAGTTGCACGTAGTTTCTGAGGAAATTAAGGGCCTTGACCAATGAATTTTTTACAGTCGATCTGGCCAGGTTCAGCTCTTTACAGATCTGCTCATGAGGGATCCCCTGCTCACGGCTCATGGTAAAGATCAGCTTTTGCTGAGGCGGTAACAATTCGGCCCCCTTTTTAATTAATTCCTGCAATTGCTTGAGATCGAGAGCTTCTTCGGGAGAGGAGCCATTTTCCGCTTCCCGTTCGACCCTATACAGGCCCGCAGGGAATACAGGTCCCTTTTTACGCATGGAGTTGAATATTTCGTTCCTGGCCACAATAAAAAGCCAGGAATCAAATTTTTCGATTGCAGGAAGGCATTCACGCTTCGACCAGGTTTTCATAAATACATCCTGAACGATATCTTTTGCGAGTTCCGGAGATTTGGTGAAGATCATGGCTATGGAATATATCTTATTCCAATAGTGGTCCACTATAGCCTCAAAAGCTTTTTCATCGGCTTCTGCTATTTTAGAAAGCAGTTCTTTCTCATTATGTAATGGTTCTATCGGCACGGACAAGCAAGCAGTTAATTAAGTATTATATATGATAGATGAACGATCGGAAGGAGAAGGCTTAGCGGTGTGACAGGTAAAGATAAGGAAGCCTTCAGATTATTATTTACAAAATAAATGAAAATTTTGTCCGGATTGGTCTGATGAGATCGTCTATTATGAAAGACCAAACCTCATTTATTATGGAAAAAATCATGAAAAGCCGGAATGTCAGCCCGGAAAGCTGGCTTACGGCACGCAAAAAACTGTTGGACAAAGAGAATGAGCTTATGCGGCTTCGCGACCAATTACTCGCAGAGCGGCGGGAATTGCCCCGGGTAAGGGTTACCAAGGAGTATATTTTCGACAGTCCTGAAGGAGAAGTAACGCTGGCGGATCTTTTTGGAAGTCGCAGCCAATTGATAATCAATCATTTTATGTTCGGTCCTACCTGGGAGGAAGGCTGTCCGGGCTGTTCATTGGCGGCCGACCATATTGGGGGGGCGCTGATACACCTGGAACATCACGATGTAAGTTATGCAGCCGTATCCCGGGCGCCTTTCCGAAAAATTGCCGCCTTTAAAAAACGTATGGGCTGGGGATTTAACTGGGTGTCGTCTTTCGGGAGGGATTTTAATTATGACTTTCATGTGTCGTTCACCAGGGAGGAGCTATCGAAGGGGGAAGCCTGGTATAATTTTGCCTTGCAAAAGATAGACAGCGAGGAATTGCCAGGTATGAGCGCATTTTTCAGGGATGAGGACGGCAGCATTTTTCATACCTATTCAGTTTACGGGCGAGGTGGTGAAGAACTGGTGGGCGCCAATATGCTCCTTGACCTGACACCTCTGGGCCGCAATGAAAATGGCCCCGATCAGGACCTGCGGAACTGGCCCCGCCTGCATGATCAGTACCTCGAGGGGTCGATTGCCAGTTCCTGTTGCAGTATGGGAAAAGGAGGTGCCTGCCACTAGGATCTTATGGCCCGTAATAATTTGTGTGCCTCTACTTCTTCTTCGCCGATAAGCTGATCCTTTCCGGTATTCAACATGCCTCCATATCCATCCGTGGAAGCGCCGAAAAGAGGACCGGAAGGCCATAGTTCGATGCTCCAGGGCTTTTCTGTTCTGATCAATTCTGTAATAACAGGGAACAGGTCCGCCGGCATGGCCAATACCAGATAGATCTGGCTTTCGTCGGTAGTGCTCGTAGGATGCCATAGATAAGAAGTGGGCGGAGCAATATTCCTGTAAAAATCGATCCTTCCGACAAATTCGTTATTGTTCTCAAAAAGAATTTGTGCAATCGTACCACTGTCGACGGAAGCATGTATTTCGATGCTGTAGTCGGTGATCTTCTTTGTCATGGGAAATGTTTAAAAATTGGTGACTGGTTAGACCCTTTTAATAGGTAGTAATAGGTAGCAACGGCTATGACTGTAAAATTATAGCCCTGTCAACAGTTTGGCAATACCATTAAGTGGTAATTATTTGCCCCTACCCGGCACGATGCAATGCTGCCACCAACGCCATGACCAGGATGGCGGAATTATTCGCGGCCACCTGGTAAAAAGCCTTTACCTCTGCCGCTGCATTACTGCTGGCATTATCGCTCAGGCTGCGGATAACTAAAAAGGGGACCTTTTGCTGCCAGCAAACCTGGCCTACGGCAGCGCCTTCCATTTCGGTGGCTTCCGCTCCCAATTGCCGGTGAAACTTTTGGGTAGCGGGCGAGGAAGCGACGAATGCGTCCCCTGTCACGATAACACCTGCCACAACGGCCGGCAGGCGGGCTCCGTTATGGTCATTTATTTTAAAAAACGAGACCTGTTTGCCCACGCTCCGGGCGGTCTGCACCAACCCGGAATCACAGGGAAAAAATAGCGGGTTCAACTGCAGGGTGAATGGATTGTGCGTCGGGCGAAGTTGTAGGCTGTCGGGGGTCAGGGTCCCGTAATCATGATAAGTAACCGCAGTGCCTATTACCAGGTCGCCCGGGGACAGATCGGGATCGACGCCACCGGCAATACCGGTGAACAATAATTCATGCGGATGAAAATGTTCCAGCATCAGCGTAGTTGTCATAGCCGCGTTGACTTTGCCCATGCCCGTTTGCGCCAGCACTACCCTTCTGCCGTTCAGCAGGCCACAGCTGAACCGTACCTGTTGTATCACGGTATCTTTTTTCTGTTGTATCTGTTCCTGCAGGATATTCATTTCAGGAGGGAAGGCGCCCAGGATGGCGGTGACAGGGTACTCCGGAGATGAGGCCGATGCTTGCCCGGACGACGGAGCCTGCCCATGTGACAATTGAACGTTTAAGATAATGGTAAAAACAAAGGAGAAGGCCGCTTTATACATAATATTTTATTTCAGTACTAATGCAAGAATAGCAAATAAATTGATCACCAATAAGGCCGGGCTTAGTTCCGCTTTTTTCCCTGACACTATTTTCAGGATCGTCCAGCTTAAGAACCCCCAGATAATGCCCTGTGTGATGGAATAGGTGAAAGGGATCAGCACCATGGCCAGAAAAGCAGGGATGGCCTCATCCAACTGCTGCCAGTTGATTTTGATGACCGGTCGCACCATAAATACGCCGACCAATACCAGCGCCGGCGCCGTAGCGATGGCGGGTACGACCGATAGCAGCGGCGCTAAAAAGAGAAAAGGCAAAAACAAGAGGCCTCCTACTACGGCCGTCAGACCGGTGCGCCCGCCTGCTTCAATACCTACCGCCGATTCTATATAAGCCGTTCCGGGGCTCGAACCCAGTAACCCGGCCAATGTGGTGGAGACGGCATCTGTCAGCAAAGAACGCCGCACCTGCCGTGGCTCGCCGTTCTCATCCAGCAGGTTGGCGGCTTCCGCTAATCCCACAAAGGTGGAGAGACTATCGAACAGATCGGTAAATACGAACGCAAAAATAACAGGCACCATAGACCATTTGAGAGCATGTAGCCAATCCAGCTGAAACAGCAGGCTAAAATCCGGAGCGGCCACGGCCCCTTTCCAGCTAACCAATGGACCGGCGCCGCCCGTATCCATCCCCCACCAGCGCCCCAGGGGATAAGCGACGACGGTGGTAAAAGCGATGCCGATGAGTATGGCCCCTTTCACTTTCCGGGCTACCAGTACCGCCATCAGCAGCAGTCCGGCGATAAACGTAAGCACGGAGGCATTGAGGGGGCCTATGCCGACAAGGGTGGCCGGGTTGTAGACGATAAACCGGGCATTTACCAGGCCAATGAGGGTGATAAACAAGCCGATGCCTGCGGCGATCGCATACCGCAAAGGGCGGGGTATGGCGCGGATAATATAGGTGCGGATATTGAATACCGAAAGTATCAGAAAAATAATGCCGGACCAGAATACGGCGCCCAGGGCCTGCTGCCAGGGAACTTTCAATCCCAGCACCACGGAAAAGGTGAAAAAGGCATTCATGCCCATGCCCGGGGCCACTAAGATGGGGTTGCGGGCATAGATCCCCATCATCACACTGCTGAAAAAGCAAACCAGGATAGTGGCGGTCGATACCGCCGGAAAAGACATTCCGGTCTGGCTTAAGATGGCCGGGTTGACCACGATAATGTAAGCCGTTGCCAGGAAACTGGACAATCCTGCAATTATTTCCGTCTGAAGGGTGGTACCGTTCTTTTGCAGTTGAAAATACTCTTTCATGTTGCAACGGGGTTGAACCGGAAAGATACAGGAAAGATCAATTCAGGGACTTTTTTGGATAAAGCAATTCTCCTGTATCCACCATATACTATTTCCGATAACGATAAAGTCATGAATATATCCTCGCTGAAATGCATTATATGATAAGTACAATAAAATCCCTAAAAACGCCATTCTTTAAAGCGATGCCGTTAGGGAAATTTGCTATTTAATATTCCAGCTATGCTGATACCTCTATTCGACAGTAACCATGACAACTATTCCGGAAATATCAACGCCCCCATAGAGCTGGTGGAATATGGAGATTTTCAATGCGAGTATTGTGCCAATGTGTATCCCGTCATCAGGGCCATCCAGGATGTATTAGGATCAGGCATGCGCTTCATCTTCCGGCATTTCCCTTTTCCCCGTGTATACTCCCATGCCATTGAAGCGGCAGTGGCTGCGGAAGCCGCAGGCAGACAGGGTAAATTCTGGGCAATGCATAATCTCATTTTAGAAAATCAGAAATTCCTTACACATTCTTCTTACAGCTGGTTTGCGGAAGAGATCAAATTAAACATCAGGGAATTCGAGCAGGACCGGGGTGATTACAAAGTCATCCGGAAGATCAGCAATGACCTGGAGAATGGGGTCAAAAGCGGAGTCAACTGTACTCCTACCCTTTTTATCAACAGGATTCGTTATACCGGGTTCACTGATTTCAAAAGTTTATATCATACCTGCCTGTATGTAAAGGGCTGCAGTAAGTCAAAAATCTGAGCGGGAATAAAGTCCGGCAATAGACAAATCCTATAAACAATTGTAGATTTCATCGGAATTACCGACTATTTTAGTAGGTTTTACTCCTTCGAAAAAGGGTTAGTCATCATGCGAAAAAAATGTTAAAGCCCGCTACCACAGAGGGTTTTATTCGCCCATCCCCTCTTTTGGCATAATAAAAACCCACTAAATGTGACTGGTGCGGCAAGGATACCTGTTTTATATTTGCATAACGATTTAATCAAACATTCGTAAAAGATAAAACAGAAAATATATGAACACTAAATCATTAAGTACCCGTGTAGTAAAAGCCCTCTCTGTAGCAGTAGTGGCTGTTGTGATCTTTGTTAGCAATCCTCTGACCAGCCTGGCCAATGGCGGTAACAATAAAAAAATCAACCTGACCGACGAACAGGTATCCGTTTCATTTATCGGAACCAATAACGACTACGTCGTATTCCGGATCGCATTCGAAAATCCAACGGCCGAAAAATTCTGGCTTATCGTTAAGAATGATGCCGGCGATGTAGTCTACCGCAAACAATTCAGCGATGTACATTTTGCCAAGTCTGTTTCTTTGCAGAAGGAAGGCGCAGACATGCATCCTACTTTTGTCATCCGGAACGGAAATAGCGAAATCAGCCGTCAGTTTGCAGTGACCAGCACTGTTACCGAGAACACGGTTATAACAGAATTATAATAAGTACAGTAGTAGAAAGCATAGCCTCCCCGGAAATCCGGGGGGGCTTTTTTTATTTTTAGTAAGGGAATCGGGGCAGTCGCCCTTGCCAGCTTCCGGAAAGCCTTATATTCGTTACAGAAAATCTAAAACCATGCTATCTGCCGCTCCGTTGAGACTATTCGCCCTTTTTCTGTTTTGTACGTTATCGCTCTTTTCAACAGCACAGAATAAGGGATCTGCCAGCAACCCCCATGTACTGAACCCTACCCCTGCTACGGTGGCCTGGGGTCATTACTGGTCGGAGATGCCGCCTGCCCTTCGCATTCAATCCGGAGATTATGTAAAAGTACGCACGGTGCTGACTTCTAATCCCGAGCGGCTGGAGGCGGCGGGAGTTCCCCCGGACCAGGTGGAAAAGGAACTGCGTGACGTACAGGCGGTCAAGGACCGTGGGCCGGGCGGGCATGTGCTTACCGGGCCCATCTATATCGAAGGAGCGGAACCCGGCGACGTGCTGGAAGTGCGTTTTCAATCCATCGAGCTGGCTATCCCTTATGGATACAATGCCATTGGTCAAAACGGATTCCTGTCCGATGAGATCTTTGACCGGAAGATTCGGATCGTCCCTCTTGACCGGGAAAAAATGATCGGCCACTTTGCCGATGGGATCGACATCCCCCTGCATCCCTTTTTTGGCAGCGCAGGAGTGGCTCCGCCCAAGGAAGTGGGCCGTTGGAACAGCGCTCCGCCATGGATCAATGCCGGCAACCTGGACAACAAGGAACTGGTTGCAGGTTCTACCCTTTTTATCCCGGTGCATGTGAAAGGCGCCCTGTTTGAAATCGGAGATGGTCATGCCGCCCAGGGCAATGGGGAGGTGGATATCACGGCTATCGAGACCTCGTTGATCGGCAACCTTCAATTCATCGTTCATAAGGGGAAAGCCTTACACTGGCCAAGGGCAGAAACCCCCACTCATATCATCACCATGGGTTGCGACAGGGATCTTAATGCCGCTACCCATATCGCAGTACGCGAAATGATCAGTTACCTGATGGATGAAAAAAAGATGTCGCAGGCAGATGCCTATATGCTCTGCAGTGTAGCTGTGGATGTAGATATCACACAGCTGGTCGATGGCAATGTAGGCGTTCATGCCATGCTGCCGAAAGCTATTTTTGTAAAGAAGTAAGTATGAGAAAGACGCTCAGTAGAATATTCATCGTTTTGGCGGCGCTGCCGGCCTGTCAATCGATCAAAAAGGAAGATAAGCAACTGGCGAGCCATTATATTTACCGGAGTAAGGGATTGGATAAACGATTTATCGATCCTCAAAATGCGCTGGGTAAAAACATTATTTATGCCGATGTCACCGATTATGCAAGTAGCGACAGCTTCATTCTTGTGCGACAGAAGCCTTCCGACAGGTATCTTAAAAATCATTTAGGGTTTTACCTGTATTTCAGGTTTTTGGCGTACGCGGATTATTTACGGAACCCATCTGTCGTCAATACGGAAGACGGCCGGTTTATGAAAGGCTTTATTGAAACCGACAGTATAAACTATCAGCTTTTTATGCATCGGCAGGCTTCTGAAAACAATACGGCAAAAGATAAGGATATCGAATGGGCGATTGCGGATAGTTTAATCCATTATGATCCTTATTACAAAAAGATAGCTTCCGGAGAGGATAATTACTGGATCCTGCAGCTCTCTGCAGATACCTTATTAGGTCCGTTTTCAAAAGCTGCTTATGGGCAGGAGAGAAAGCTTTTACGTATTCCGGAAAATTTGAAATTAAAATCCGAAGAATAACCAGGCGAAAAAAATACCGGCCGAAAAGGGATATTTTTCCGGCCGGCGGATCTTATACCGTTAAAAAATTCAATTGCCCCAGGTGATAGCCTTCGTGAACGGTCCGGCCGATCAATACATTTAATTTATTGCGCAGCGGATCGATGGCGAAATCTTCTTCTGAAACTTTAGTGTGCCTTGACAGCCAATCGGGTGGCTGCATAGTATTAAAATGTTCCGTCAGGGTGCTATTCACGGTTTCCCAGGCTTGCCGTAATTCCGCAATGGAAGGAATATCCGCGAATGTCCTGTCGGGATTGGCCGAAAATAAGTCTGCCAGTTGGGGAAACAGCTTGTCGCCGAGTCCGAATAAAGGCAGGAGATTGTCACTTGCCGCGATGAGATGGCCGAATATATAGATTGCCCTGTTGCGCCCCGGAGCTACTTCTTTTAAATAAACGGCATCGTCATATTTATTAACCAAAGCCGTGACTGCCTTATTTTGTGAAGCCCAGGCATTGATGACCTGCCTGATAATTTGTTCCTTCATAATTATTATTGTTTTCTGTTTTAAGGGCACTCTGCGTTTAAAGGGTTCGCATTCCACCATCCAGCAGCAACTCCCCTCCTACCATGTATTTCGAATCGTCGGATGCCAGGTAGAGGAAGCCTTCGGCCATTTCTTCGGAGGTGCCCAGGCGCTTAATGGGTGTTAATTTCGACAGGTAATCTTTCGTCCCATCGATCTGCTCCTGGGTGGACCCATTTCTTCCGAATATCGGGGTATCGATCGGGCCTGGAGCCAGTACATTGACCCGGATCTGCCTGTCCAGCAATTCTGAAGAGAACCCTCTCGCCAGGGATCGGACGGCCGCTTTGGTAGCTGCATAAGCCGACGCGGTAGCCATTCCTTTGTCACTGACAGTGGAAGAAGTCAGGATGATGGAAGCGCCATCATTTAAATAAGGCAACGCTCTTTGAACGCTAAAGAAAGCTCCTTTAAAGTTGATATCGCTGGTCTGGTCGAACATGGCTTCTGTATACTCAGTCAGGGGGGCGGCTATGAAGACGCCGGCATTGACCACTAAAATGTCGATCTTACCAAAGGTCTTGCTTACTTTTTCATAAAGCTTTTCGATGTTCTTTATATCCGACACATCGCTGACCAGGCCCAATGCGCCTTTACCTATCTCAGCAGCGGCGTTGTCCACCGTGGACTGGTTGCGTCCTGTTATGGCTACTTTAGCTCCCTGCGCAGCGAACAGTTTTGCTGTTGCCAAACCGATGCCACTGTTACCGCCGGTCACTACGGCTACTTTGTTTTCTAACTTTTTCATTTTTTTGTTTAATTGAAATCACGCACGAAGGTACGAGTCTTATTGACAAAATCAAATATTTCGATTAGTTGATTTATTTTTTTTATCCCCCGAAGCGGTTTAAAAATTTGATGTATTCGCTGAAGCCTTCTTCATTGATCTTATATTTCGTATTGCGCCCTTCCTTGTCAGAAATCAGCAGATCGGCGTCTACCAGTTGCTTCAGGTGGTGGGAGACAGTGGATTGAGCCAGATTGAACATCTCTACAATGAGCGTGCATTGCATCCAGTCTTTTTCCTTTTTGATCGCTTCTACCATTTTGATACGGTAAGGATCGCCCAGGGCTTTGGATATTCTTTCGATTTTCTTAATATCGACGGTCTTATTCATCGGTGTAAATGTCCCGATTTTATTTGAATTTGTGAATAATTAGCTCCGTAGCCGATGCAGGCGGATGTTTTTGCCTAATTTTAGCTTTCACAACTCTTTTTTATGAAATTCAGCCTTGTCTCTTTCTTCTTTTCTTTCCTATTATTTGCCGGTAAAGCCCAGCGCATCGCTCCGGACATTATATCGACCACTAAAGGCGCCCTGACTATTCAGCCCATCGTACATGCCAGCCTGGTATTGTCCATGAAGGGGCTGACCATTTACGCCGACCCCAGCGGGGGAACGGCCAACTATGCGGGATTGCCTTCCCCCGATCTTATCCTGATCACCGATATTCATGGCGACCATTTCGACCCGGCAACAATTGCAGCAGTGAAAGGGGGCAATACGGTGCTGGTCGTACCGAAAGCCGTGGCAGACAAAATGCCCGACTCGATAAAGATGAAGGTCGTAATACTTAATAATGGCGACGAAAAACCCTTCTCGGGTATATCCATTGCCGCTATTCCCATGTACAATCTCCCGGAAAGCCCCACTGCGATGCATACAAAGGGCAGAGGTAATGGCTATATACTCACTATCGGGGGGAAGAAGATCTATCTTTCGGGCGATACCCAGGGTATCCCGGAAATGCGGGCGCTTAAAAACATCGATATCGCCTTTGTCTGTATGAATCTGCCCTATACCATGGATGTCAACGAAGCGGCGGATGCCGTGCTGGCCTTCAAACCGAAGATCGTATATCCCTATCACTATCGCGGCAAGGGTGGCCTGAGCGACGTGAATGCCTTTAAAAGCAAGGTGGAGGCGGGTGACAAGAACATCGAGGTGAGGCTGCGTAACTGGTACCCCGGCCCGGGAAAATAATAGGGAACCGATTACCCGCCACTTTATCAATTTTCCATTATGCGCCTGGCTGCTACCCTTCTCCTGGAGACCGATTCCGACTATTCCATCCCCTGTATCCTGATGCTTCATCCGAAGAGCGGGGACGGACAGGTCATTGAAGGGATCGAGCTGCAAATGGCGGCGCCCTGCCCGCGAAAAGAATACGTGGATGTGTATGGCAACCTCTGCCTGCGGACCGTTCTTCCCGCAGGTCCTTTCTGGCTGGAAAGCAGGATCGTAGCGAGTTGCGCGGATGAAATAGCCGTGGACCCGTCAGCAGGCTTCACTCCCATGGAAGAGCTCCCCGATAATGTATTACAGTTCCTGCTGCCGAGCCGGTACTGCGAATCGGATCAGCTGGGATATAAAGCCTGGGAGATCGTTAAAAACGCAGCGCCCGGTTATACACAGGTGGAAATGATCCGGCAATGGATCCATGATCATTTTGAATATGCCTATGGCACGACGGACAGTTCCACATCGGCCAAAGATGTCATTGCTTCCGGAAAAGGAGTCTGCCGTGATTATGCTCACGCAGGCATTGCCTTGTGCCGCAGTCTGGACATTCCGGCAAGGATGGTGGTCGGATATCTCTATGACCTGGATCCGATGGATCTGCACGCCTGGTTCCAGGCCTATGTAGGCGGGCGTTGGTTCACTTTCGACGCAACGCAGACCCAACCCAGGGGGAACAGGATCGTGGTCGCTTACGGCAAAGATGCTGCCGACGTGGCCATCGCTACCTATTTTACCAATATGAGACTGACGCAGCTCAAGGTGAATGTACAAGCCATCTGCCCTATCCCTTATTGAGCATCACCATTATCATCAGTGTTGATCGACTGTGACTGGAAACGAAGGAACATTGCCACCCATCTTGGTTCATCAGGGTAAAATATAAATAAGGCTCCGTCCTGGTATATGCCGTTATACTCGGTCATTACCTTATCGCCCTGGTTCATATGGATATCATGGATCCCGTTACCCGGCTCAAAGTCGAAGTATTGATCGAGCTTATTATCTTCAGGCCCCCATTTACTTCCGAATGCATAATAACGGCAACACGATACTCGACGCCATTGACATCTATTTATTTCTACCAGTACTACTCATCTTTTTCCTCATGACTCTATTATATACGGAATCCGGAACGGACGGTGAAGATTCCTCTACCTTTTGAAGTTCTTCGACAATCGATTTAAGCTCCGCCAAAGCCTTATCTCTTTGATCGCTTGCGGGTAAAAACGAAAGCAAAAAGATATCCAGCATATGGAGAACCTTGTCATAATCCGTGGCAGCAATTTTATGTTTTTGGGAGATCTCGTTGAAATGAAAAAAAGTCTGGAAGGCAGCCAGGACAGCTGCTGCAATTGACATAAACCCGGTAGTGACCTGTATCCAAAACACGGTACTACCTTTTGAAATCGCCGTAAAAATAGCTGTTCCCACCACCGAAGAAAATAAGGTTACGAATATCCCCAGTATCACATTTTTCCTGCCGGCATTTTCAGACATAAGAAAATGACAGTAGGCTTTTGTTTTTACCTGATCGAGATAGCTGTTTGCTTTAGCGATAATATCATCTATTCCCGTAGGCATATATTTATCATTTTTGAAAATTTATAAATAATTATTCCTAACTGCAACAGTGAAAACACCTTTTTATTTAAAAGATGGAAGCGATCAAACTCAAATGTCGGTCTAACGACCTGTGTACCAAACAAATCCAAAGAAAATTTTAGTATTTAATTATCATTTAGTATGTTTGAACATGCTAATGGGTCAACCTGTGATCGATCATAAAAGTAAAATTCCGCTGCATGTTCAGGTAGAAGAATATTTTCGAAAATTAATCAGTTCGGAAAAATTCGCGAATGGCGCTTTTTTGCCCAAAGAGGTAGAGATCGCTAACCGGCTGGGGATCTCCCGGAATACCATCCGGCAAGCCACCAATAAGCTGGAGAATGAAGGGTTGATCGTTCGCAAAAAAGGAGTCGGGACCAAGGTTGCCGAAAAAAAAGGGTTGTTCACAGGCCTGGACCATTGGTATAGTTTTACCCAGGAGATGCAGGAGAAGGGAATTGTCGTTTCCAATTTGTCTTTGAAGGTAGAATGGATAGTGGCGAATGAAACGATCAGGACCTTTTTCAATATCAAGAGCGACAAAAAGATCTTAAAGCTGTCCAAATTGAAAGGCGAGGCATCCGGGGAACCGATCGTATATTTTGAAAGCTATTTTCATCCGAGAATAGGGGTCACTGAGAAGGATGAGTTTAATAAGCCTTTATACAGCATGCTGGAAGAAAGATACGGCGTTGTCGTGAACCGGTCCGCAGAAAATATCAGCGCTAAGCTGGCGGGCGCTCTTGCCAAAAAATTAAAAGTAGATCCGGGGGCGCCTGTCCTATTCAGGGAAAGGTTCGTTTATGATATCGGTGACCGGCCAGTGGAATATAATATCGGATATTATCGCTCGGATAAGTTCACTTATTCCATTAACATTAAAAAAGGATAGTTTTCAGACAGGCAAGGCGCTGTTAAAATTTTTTCGTTGATTTTAAAATGTTCAAACATGTGTACATACATCGGCAAAATCAAGTCTACCTATTTCGCAAAGAACATCCCGGCTTGCCTGATCTTTATCGGATGGTTACTAGGCGGTGCGCCCGGAAATATAAAAGCTCAAAATTCCGGAACTTCTCTTCTCCGGCAGGTTCGTTCCACTATCAGCATTATGAATATCAAAAGTCTTCCGTTTATCAGCACTCATGATAAGCGCTCTTATCAATCGCAGGAATTATCACTCGTTAATACAGGAGACTCGACGGGCATAACGGTGAATATAAAAGGAGTTGCGCCGCAAAAAATCGGTGTAGCCGCCGGGAATCAGCTCGTAGAAATATGGGTGCCGGAAGTCAGCAAGGATTCATCGGTAGAAGTGACGATCGTCCGGAACCGGAAAGTGACGGACAGCAAGACGGTGATCATTCAGCCCGTTAAAAAGATGACGATCTATATTCTCCCCCATTCTCACAATGATCTCGGTTATACGGAAATCCAAACCAACGTTGAAAAAAAACAGATCAATAACCTGGTGACCGGCATCGAGTATGCCCGGAAAACAAAGGACTACCCTGCAGGCGCCCGGTTCGTGTGGAACCTGGAAGGGACGTATGCTGCCAATCTCTACCTGCAACGAATGAACGATCAGCAAAAAAAGGATTTTTATACAGCGGTAGCGGATGGAGGAGTGGCGTTGAATGGCATGTATGTCAATACGCTGACCGGCCTTTGCAGACCGGAGGAATTATTACAGCTTTTCAACTATTCGACCGAACTGGCAAAAAAAACCAACACCACCGTAGATGCCGCTATGATCAGCGATGTTCCCGGCTACACCTGGGGAACTGTGACGGCCATGGCCCAGGCGGGCATCAAATATTTTTCGGTAGCCCCGAATTATTTCGACCGGATCGGCGATATACTCGAAAAATGGGAAGACAAGCCTTTTTACTGGGTGTCTCCTTCCGGTAAAGAGAAAGTATTGGTCTGGATCCCTTACAAGGGTTATGCGCTATCGCATGGCCTCCCCCACCTTAGCGCTGAGTTCGTTTCTTCTTACTATAATAAACTGAAAGACATTAACTATCCTTATGATATTTCTTATATCCGGTGGAGCGGTCATGGTGACAATGCAGTCCCTGACCCGGAGATCAGTGATTTCGTAAAGGATTTTAATACTAAATATAGCTGGCCAAAATTTATTATTTCGTCAACCCATACCGCTTTCAGCGCCTTTGAAAAGAAGTTCGGGGATCAGTTGCCTCTGGTAAAAGGGGATTGGACCGGTTACTGGGAAGACGGGGCTGGCTCCTCTGCTTTTGAAACAGCGGAGAACCGGGCAAGTTCCTCGCGCCTGACCCAGGCGGAAACGATGTGGTCCCTTGTCAATCCCGGAGAATATCCTGCCGGTGAATTCAAAAGGGCCTGGCAGCGTGTCCTCTTATATTCCGAGCATACCTGGGGCGCCGATGTAAGCGTTACGAGGCCCTTAAGCCAGAAAACCATGGAACAATGGCAGATCAAAAAGTCTTATGCCGATACTGCCGCTAACTTGTCGGTGGCGCTTTTAGACGGCGCCGTGAGCGATGCTGTGAACGGGGGCCGGCAGGAAACTGCTTCCAATGCCATCGATGTATTCAATACCAATTCCTGGCAAAGAAGCGATCTGGTGCTGGTGCCTCAAAAACAATCCGCCAACGGTGACCTGATGAAAGATGCGCAGGGCGTCCTCATTCCTTCACAACGTCTCTCTACCGGTGAGCTGGCATTCGTCGCAAAAGACATTCCTCCTTTTGCGGCAAAGCGATTCATTATTTCGACAGGCAAGCCTGTTATCACCGGCAAGGAAGTACACGGTTCCGGAAATTCACTGGACAACGGGATACTCAGCATAAGCATCGATGAAGCGACGGGGGCTTTAAAAAGCGTCCGGAATCATACCATCGACAATAATTTTGCAGACTCCGCCACAGGTAATTACCTGAATGACTACCTGTTCCTGCAGGGGAATAACCTGGCCAACCTGAAACGCAACGGGCCCGTGAAAATATCGGTAAAAGAAAAAGGGCCTGTCCTGTCTACCCTGCAGATAGAATCATCCGATGTGCCGGGCTGTAATACCCTGACGCGGGAGATCCGGCTTGTCAATGGTTTTGATTATGCGGAAATGACGAATATCCTGGATAAGAAGCCGGCGGAATTAGATCCTAATCCCGGTGATTATCCCTGGGCCAATACAGAAGGTAAGGAGAGCGTCAATTTTGGGTTCCCCTTTCATGTTGCCGGGGGCGAGGTGAAATTGAATATTCCTATGGCCATTATGCGGCCGGAGACAGACCAGATCCCCGGATCCTGTAAAAACTGGCTGGAGGTAGGAGAATGGGCCGATGTCAGCAATAAGGATTTTGGGATCACCTGGGCTACGCTCGACGCTCCGCTGGTAGAGGTAGGCGGGATTACCGCCATTTTGCTGGGCGGGCAAACCAATCCGGCCGTCTGGCGGAAAAAGATCGAACCTACCCAAAAGCTATACTCGTGGGCTTTGAATAATCACTGGGAAACCAATTACCGGGCTTACCAGGATGGCATCATTACCCTTCGTTATGCTTTAAGGCCCCATAATGCCTTTGAACCGGTGGAAGCCACGAAATTTGCGACAGGCTTATCACAACCGCTGATCGTAACGAAAAGTACCGGTAAGGACCTCTCAGTTCCAAAACTGCAGCTGAGCGCTAAAAATATCGTCGCCTTGGTATTAAAGCCCAGCGAAGACGGCAGAGCGTGGATCGTCACGCTGTTCAATCCTTCGGATAAACCGGAGAAGACCGGCTTACATTGGTCATCGCCTGTGAAAGCTACCTATTACAGCAACACCGGGGAAAGCGCGCTGGAGGCTGTGAATGGGGAGATCGAAGTGGCGCCATTGGAAGTGGTGACGGTACGGGTGGAGAGATAGTAAATTATCACTATTTTGCACCTTAAACCGGATACAGATGAGATTGGCTATCACGTTTTTTATCCTGGCGCTGGCAGGCTTATCCCTTCCCTTAAAGGCCGGTAATGATCTTTGCGGGGTAAGCAATACCGCCTTCCAGCCTGGAGAAGCCCTGACCTATAAAGTGTACTATACCGTGGCAGGCGCCTACCTGGGGGTAGGAGAAGCCGTCTTTTCCTATACCCTGGAGCCATTCAACGGAAAAAACACTTATCACGTAGTAGCGGAGGGAAAGACCTATAGCTTTTATGACAACATCTATAAAGTCAGGGACCGGTATGAATCCTATATAGATACCGCCACCCTTCAGCCATACAAATTCATCCGGAATGTAAGCGAGGGCGGCTATAAGACCTATGAAAATGTGACTTTCGTAAAGAGCGCGAATACTGCCGTAACACCGGGGGGCGTGTACAAGGTGCCGGACTGTGTACAGGATGTCATGAGCTCCATGTCTTATACGCGGAACCTCGATTTCAGTCATCTAAAGCCAGGCGACAGGATACCTTACGATATGTTCCTGGACCGGCAGGTCCACCACCTGTATATCAGCTACCTGGGAAAAGAGACCATCCGGACTAAATATGCCAGATTCCGGGCTATCAAGTTCAGGTCCATGGTCGTAAAAGGCAATATGTTCACAGGCAGCGAAAAGATGACCATCTGGATCAGCGACGATCCCAATCACATCGCATTACGTGTCGAAAGCCCCATCATCCTGGGCAAAATAAAAGTAGACATGGTCCAATACAAAAACCTGCGGCATCCCCTGAGCTCCCTGGTTGATTTGTAAAGGTGGTTTATTGGACCGGCACAATCCTCATTTCACCCTCTTTGTCCACTAAATAGGCAAAAAACTCTACCGGGTATACGGATGAATCCAGGTTATGCTTCTGTCTGACAAGATCCAGCAGGTCGGCCGGCAGCTCATTTTTTAGGCTCAGAAATTGCCTGAGATTTTCCTTATCGTCGTCTATCAGTCTTACCCTTCGGTACAGTCCCGTTGCCAGGTAACCAAGCACCACCTGTTTCTTTTTCTCCGCTACAGTTCCGGTTGCTATATTTCCCGACCTTTCAACGTACATGCGATCTGAATCGATGTCGATTCCATATTTCCGGAAGGTATCCAGGAATGCCTGTTTGTCATCGAAATCACTTCTTGCTGTTAAAAAAACGATCCTGCTCCCTTCCGAGTTGGTAGTGATGATCTGCAGGATTTTTTTTATCCGGTTAATGATAGGAAGGATCGGCTTCGAGGTCTCAAGAAAGAAATTCGCATCTCTGAAAGCCCCGAAATCATAGGATTCACCAGCCTGTAATCGGTCCCCGTTGAACTGCTGGTTGTCGAGGGTCCTGACCACCTGTCCATCTTTCATCACCTTCACCTGGGCGAATGTATTAAACACCGTTTCGTCAATATCAACAAAGCTGATGCCATATCCATAGATATACCGGGGAACTTTATAGTCAGGCCTGGGCGCCGGCTTAAACAAACCGGATCCTATAAAATCATCCTTATCAGCAGGGGCCGGGGGGCAGAAATAATATCCCCCGGTAATGGTTTTCAGAACTCCTTTGGCATACAGGGCGTCTATGCCTGTCCCTTCGACCGGGAAGCCGGGGTTCATCTGCCACATATTGGTCACATGTTCAAATTGCTGCTGAATGCTTTTCATGAAAGCCACGAAATGAAGTCCGTTGACAGCATTGCCCTTCTCATCCACCCCGTCAAAGAAAGGATAAGGTCTCCTGAGGAAACGTCTTTCCAAGTCGTTGAGGCCGAACATATCCGGGGTCGGGCGTCTCGGCTGTACTTTGCGGATATGTGCGTTCAAAGGCCCGTCCTTCGGATCTTTGGGATCGGGATAGACAGGCGTCAACTGGCCGGCGCCGGTAGCCTGGCGGGACAAGGGCTTACCGGTATCCTTTTCCCGGCCAATGAACTGCTCCTGGTCTTTCCGGGCAAAAGCTTCCCATACCGGCATCATCTCTCTGATCTTACGATATACCAGGTAAGACCCGCCAAAACACCAATCAGGCTCGCCGCATTGATCGTCCACAAACACCAGCTTTTCCAGGTCGATGCCAGCCCTGAGGTTGTCAATGCCGTCATTGAACCGCAGAAACTCCCGCTGGTCCGGTCTGCCAAATCCCTGCTGTATGTCTGCGACCTGGAACGCATTCCTGGGAGCGGTGACGCCGGTAGCCTTGCGCCAGGCTTTATTGACATATTCCGCAAAATATCTGGTGATGGCGACATTCACATAAGGATGATCGCTGGACACGAGGATAATGATATCATGGACAGCATCCAGCGGCTTGAAATCATCGCCCGGAAAAGACGGCATTATTTTCAGGTACTTGGGGCTGCGAAAGCCCAGGCCATAGCGGTCATACCCCGATTTGTCCGTAAAAAGAGTAGCGCCAAAGCCAATGGTCACCGTCACCCGGTAGGACCCGGGTACCTTGTTATATTCTAAGGGCAGGAGGTGAGCCGTCGATGGTTTTTTTTCCATGCTCTCATAGGCGAATTCCGAAAGGACACGGAGAAGGGCTTTTAGCTCTTCCGCATTATCAGTCAGCACATCCGCCTGCAGGAGGGCCAGATAACCCTGCTTATCGACCAGGCCCTTGTAGAGTTGATAATCGCTCTCATTCAATCCCTCCGGGGTTAGAAGCGGGTAACGCGGATCGGCAATCCCGTTCTGAAAAGGGACCGAAAAAAAGGGCAATGGCCCGGGTGACAAGTTAGTGCTATTCATAATATAGGCTTAAGAAAATAGAGGTCTCCGTTTGTGTTGCTCCTGCAGTGGCGGGAAGAGGGAAATAAAAAATTCCGTCCATCCACCCATCCTCACCCGGACGAGATTGTTGCTCTCAGGGTTTTGCTGAGCCTCCCGGAACGTGTCCGGGTTGGCAACGGTCACGGTGAGCATATTGCCGCCATGTCCCTTTGCGAATCGCTTTAATATCTCCGTGAGATCCTTTTCACTAAAGTCTTCCCGTATATTAAAGTCGGGAGGTCCGCCATCGGAAAGCAACTCCACGGAATTGGCCATATAGCTGCTGAGTCCATCCATGAATTGAATGACGGCGGCCGATACGGGGGGCTCGTCGGAATGCAGCGGAGCCGGGGACAGATCAGAGCTGATAGGGTCGGAAGCATAACGGCCGTCGGCCGTAGCCCCTGCAAAAGCGCCCGAAAAATTAAACTGCTCAAAAGTCCCCACCCCGGGGGCCAGTAAGATCTCAAAAGGAGCTTCCTGCTCCGAATAGGCAGTGACCAGCCTTTCCCAATCGGCTTTATGCACAGGGTCTTTCCTGGCCTCCTGCAAGACGTTATAGAAATCACCGATTAATTGCCAGGCAAGTTCATCCACCGCTTGCACCCCTTGTCCGAATTTGGGCTGGGCCATACAAAAAGCCCTGATCTCTCTTATCCGGGCATCGCTGAGCTTCAACCCTATAATTTCCGAAGTTCTACCCCAATTCGAGCGAAGGCAGGCGACCAGTTCCGGTAACGTAAATAAGTGATCGGTAAAAACCAGCTTTTTAATCACGTAGAGCGAATCGGCGGCTGTGCTGATGCCTGTCATCAGGGGCGAGAATAAATGATACCTTGCCCCCCCTCCGGCCAGGTCCCTTCCTTTTTCCATACAACCATGAATAAGCGCGGATAAAAGAGGGGAAGGGGAAACCTCTTCTTTACTTCCATAGGCGGTCAGAATGCCATGCAGGAATTTATGACAACCCAGAAGAATATGCCTATTTAAAATACTCCAAAATTCCTCAAAATGGATGACGGCAGCGGCAGGGGGAGTGCGATAGCTGCCTTTGGAGCCCCTGAGATAGGTTGAGCCCGAAGCGGCAAAACCCGCCCCGCTATTCAGCGCCTTTTCGAGGACGTCGAGCGCACCTACAAAGCCAAAGCTAAATTCCGTCTCTCCGGCAAAAAGCGTCTCATAGCAACCGTCACAGGCGTAGTTACGGGCGCTCCTTAACTCTACGGTTCCCCCGGTCTTGTTAAGCAAGGCTGGAATGATCTTATCGTCATTCATCAGGATAGGATGGGCTCCGCCGCTCAGGATTGTCCTGGCGGCAGCCTCCAATAGCTTTTCGTCCGTGCCCGCATGCACCCGCAGATCGAGGGTTGGACTGTTCAACGGCAGACGCCTGGCTGATTCCAGGCACATATAGGTCAGTTCATTGGTGGCTTCCTCGGCTTGCTCGCTATTATTGGCTTTAATACCTCCGATCGTTATCTGTTGCATCCATTGGTTGATAAGGGCGCCCTGGTCGAAATTGCTCGGACCGCCCGCGCCCAGCAAGGCCCCATCTGACGAAGAGAACCGGTCCTCGACAAAACGCCTGTTCAGGATCACTTTCTCATCCAGTTTGATCCAGAAACAGTCAAGGGCTTCCTGTGCCTGTCCCGCAGTAATGATCCCTTTGGAAAGATCGCTCTGATAATAAGGATAGAGCAGTTGGTCGAGTCTTCCAAGCGGAACGATCTCCCCGGTGAAATGAAGGGCGCAATGCATGATATAAATGGATTGCAGCGCATCCATGAATGTCTCGGCGGGCTGGGCAGGGCATTTCCTGAGGCGGGCGGAAATAGCCTGTAGATTTCTATACCGGTCATCATCCGGATGATACGTGATGGCCATACCGGCAGCCATATCTGCATAGGCATTGATAAAATACAACACTCCGGACAAAGCGTCGATCACCGATTGATAAAATTTATATTTCTTGCCGGATTTTTCCGACAATACGCCCTGGCTGTCATGGCATGTCCGGATCATACCCATAATGCCCTCGCGGAGAAGCTTTTCATAGTCGGGTACGATATGGCCAAACGGGCTCCATTCATTATAATATCTAAGCTCCCAGAACAGGCTCTCTTCCGGGCTAAGATAACGCATCAGCTCCTTCCCTTGTCCGACTGAATAGGGAGGAAGGGTGCCGACAATAAGCTCGATCGGGTTGATCGTCATCGTTCCCGCCCTTTCACGTTCATCAGGATCACAGAGTATCTCAAACATTTTTTTTATAGCCAACCCTTTTCGCTCTGCGACAGAAAGCGACTTCAATCGGATAGGGTCTGGAACATGGTCCGCCAGATGTCCCATCCTGTCGAAGGCCGGCCAACGGGGCTTACTATTCCATCTTTCAAAAGTGTCCTGCAATAGCAGGCAAACACGGGGGCTAAGCTTGTCGGGATGACCCGCGGTAAGGTTCTCCAGGTGCTGCCAGAAAGACAATATATTTTTATGCATGCAGGCGTTAATTTTTACGGAAGAAGGACTGCTTTTGCCATGGTTGTATACATCCGAACCCTTTTGTTTCGAAGGCTTCCCGGTTTATAAGCTGTCATCCAACTGTCGGTATCATCCAGGAAATAGGATTTCGCGCTGTCTTTGATCTTTTTATTCCGTAATTCCGTCACGACGGATCTAAAGTAATAATGGTTGAAGATCCGGTTGAATTCCGTGAAATAAATATCTGCCGCGCGGATATCTCCGCGGATGATGATCATATTTTCATCATTGCCTATCGTGGAAGGGGGACTGAAATTGGCGGAGCCGGTCACTACCACCGGATCGGGACCCAGGGGATCCTGGATCAGGAACTTGGAATGGATGTAGTTAACGAACCCGGTGATCTGCATGATCTTGGTATTGCTTTCCTTTACCCAATTGTACAAGGGATCCCTGAGAAAGGAGCCGAAAGCCTGGTACACGTTGTTTTTGACGGTGAGCGGGACAAAGGCCGCTTTACTTCTGCTATTAGCCGCATCGGGCTTTTCCAGCATCATAAAAGTCGTGGGGCTGTTGCCTGAATGCTTCAGTAGCAGATCCTTCAACTCCGCTGTTATTCCAAAGGCAAGGGTGATATTGGATACATTCTTTGCCGTATCGATCAGGCTAAAATATTTGGTGAGCATGGCCAGGCTATCCCGGGGACTGAATATGGGAGTGACTCCTGCGGGTATCGTCCCGGCCACGTCTTTTTGTATTTTCATGAGCTGGCTGATGTAATCTTTGTTGCCTTTCTTTCTGTCAGCCGGGGTATCATTGTCCTTAGCGCCCGGATCCTTGCTCAACAGATCCCAATAGGCCTTGTATTGCACGGCCAACGCAGGATTGCGAACCCAGTGCCCGACATTCGTTTGTCCGAAGATGCCGCTTTCCGTGACATTGGTAGAGCCGGTCCAGACTGCCGTCGGTATTTTTTTAGCTCCCTTCAGATAAACGATGAACTTATTATGCTGGATCAGGTTCTTGTTGGCTTCGCGCAAGATGTAATTGGCTTTTGGGATTTTAGCCAGCTTCAGGGCAGCCAGCGTTTGCACCCTCGGTGAACTCTCAGCCATATGGGATTTCCCGGTTTTTTTATCTTTTACGGGATGCTCATTATTCTTTGCATCGATGATCAGGGTGACCTTCACGCCATTATCGATGGCTTTTTTGAATTCATCGAGTACGCCCGCATAGTTGAATTCATAAAAGCAGCCCAGGAGCGTCTCTCCCTTTTTTGCCTGCCTGATGAATGTGATAAGGGCTGTCTCCAGGTCTCTTGTCAGCCATTTAAAGGCATCCTGCTGTTTTTTTCCCACCAGCAGATCAGGGGAAATGTTACCGAATTCCCGGGCATAGGCCTGGCTGCTGGCCACACCGCGATTAAAGAAAATATCATGTTCCTGGTTACTGAAGGTGGGCTCCGTCTTTATTTTAATCCGGATCGGACTTTGTTGAAGAAGTTTTTCCGGAGTCCCTTTCACCGGGATGAAAGTATAGGTATATTCCGTTTCGGGCTTTAACGTAAAATCATCCCAGACAAAGCTTTGTACGGGATCGGTTTCAGTGCTTACGAAGGCAGGCGGAATTACTTTTCCTTTATTGGCTTCAAAAACTTTAAATCCTGGCATATAATGTTCTTGCCCGTCAGGATAAGTCCGTTTGACCGAAAACCCTAAAAGGCCTTTGGTATCTGCCTTTTCGTAGTCAATTCCAAAGGAAACGGTATTGGTGCCGCTGACTGCATAGATACAGTAATTGTTTACGGTTTTGGATTTAAATCGCATAGAGTTTATTTTGATGGTGAAGTGACAGGGGGGTGACTTGTCCGGTAGGGTCGATGACAAAGCCAATTCGAATTTATAGGAATATCAGGGCAGAATGATCAAACGATTAAAAATACCGTTAAAACACCTATGCCATTAGCTAAAGTAAATGGGTGTTTTAACGGTGGGGGGAATTATGGGATTAATTTCTCAGATGCTCCTTCACTAAATTTTTCCGAATCTCCTTTTGGAGCTCCTTTCCGCCTTTCACCAGCATTGCTGCGTGCTCACCCTTCGCCGGGTCGACATCTCTGTGTTTTAAACTCCATGCGCCGATCTCAACCATAAGGGGCAACAGATCGATACCTGCAGCAGTCAGACTGTAGATATACTTTTGTTTGTGATCCGGGTCCGCCCTTTTCGTGATGATCCCTTCCCGCTCCAGCATGTTGAGGCGGTCTGTCAGGATATTGGAGGCGATTTTCTCCTCGGAGTTCAATAATTCCCTGAAATGACGTTTGCCATCGAACATGATGCCCCGGATGATGATCAGACTCCACTTATCGCCAATTACTTCCACCGTAAGATTTATAGGGCAACGTGACCTGGAATTTTCCATGTGCAAAAATATTTTTATTTGCAACTGGTTGTTTTTTGCAAGTATTGCATACATTCGCAACCAGTTGCTTTTTGAAAGCAGTACAAAGATAATACTAAATCGCCAAAAATGAATACCAAAAAAGTCGTTGTCCGGTATAAGCTGAAAGCCGACCGGGTCAAAGAAAACGAGCAATTCATCAAAGCCGTATTCCGGCAGCTCCATGAGATGCAACCCGAGGGAATCCGGTATACAGTCTACAAGCTGGCCGACGGAGTAAGCTTCGTGCATATCGTATTTTACGAGACAGAAGCAGCGCACAAAACTTTCAACAGCCTACCAGCATTCCGGGACTTCCAGGCACAAGCTAAGGACCGCTTTGAAGAATTACCCCTGGTCAGTGAAGCCGAAGAAATAGGGGTGTATTAATGGCCAAAGGCCCAGCCGAAACTCCCGGTCCACCTTATGGAAGAATTGGGACTAATTCCAATAGATAATTTCCTAAATAGTAGACAACAATGAAAACATTCTTTTTGATCACGATGATCGGCACTTTTTGCGTTAAGTCTTTTGCACAGGAAAAAGCATGGTGGAAAGAAACAGTTGTTTACCAGGTATATCCTCAAAGTTTTAAAGATATTAATGGCGACGGAATTGGCGACCTAAAAGGCATCACACAGAAACTGGATTACTTACAGCAACTGGGTATTGAAACGATCTGGATCAATCCTTTTTTTAAAAGCCCCGGATATGATAACGGGTATGATGTTTCTGATTATTACGGAATCAATCCTGTTTACGGAACAATGGAAGATTTGGAAATAATGTTGGCCGCCCTGAAGAAGAAAAAGATGCGGCTGATCCTTGACCTGGTATTGAACCATACTTCGGATGAGCATGTGTGGTTTAAGGAAGCTAAAACATCAAGGAACAATACTTTTCATGATTATTATATATGGAAGCCAGGTAAAAAGGATAGTGTTCCCAATAACTGGCCCAGTATATTTGGCGGCAGTGCCTGGGAATGGAATGAATCGACAAAGGAATATTACCTGCATTCTTTCGCGGTGAAACAACCGGATCTCAATTGGGACAACCCAACGGTAAGACAGGAGCTATATAAAATAATCCGTTTTTGGCTAGATAAGGGAGTGGACGGTTTCCGTTTCGATGCCATCAGCCTTATATCAAAAGATAAAGCATTCCCTCCCCTGGATTTTTCGAAAGGATTCCTTGCGGCTTTGAACGGGGTAATCAACAACGGCCCGCACCTACACGAATACTTACAGGAAATCAACCAGCAAGTTCTAAGTAAATACAATGCATATACAGTTGGGGAAGTTTATACCGATAAAGACAGCGCATGGGAATATGTTGCGCCCGCAAGAAAAGAGTTGTCAACAATCCATTTTTTTGATGCCATGCAGTTGCCTGATTCCAACAAAATCATAGTGCTAAAGGCAATTTTGGATGGGAGGAATGCTTCCCTTCAATCCCAAGGGAGCTGGAATACTATTATACTATCCACACACGACTTTCCAAGAGCGTTATCACGGATGGGTGATGATAAGCAATACCGGGCTGCATCGGCAAAGATGCTGGCTACCCTGCTCCTGACCTATCGCGGAACGCCCTTCATTTTTCAGGGTGAAGAACTGGGAATGACTAATTGTCCTTTTGCAGATATCTCTGAAATAAAGGACGTAAATGCACATACACAGTTTGCTGCCTTAACCAGGAACCAGGGGCTTACCGATTCTGCCGCTTTTGAGATTGTAAAGCATACAACGCGCGATAATGCCCGCACACCCATGCAGTGGGAACCATCAAAAAATGCAGGTTTTACGACTGCCACACATCCCTGGCTGAAAGTAAACCCCAATTATGTGGATATCAATGCAACCATTGCGCTATCAGAACCGGAATCCATACTGCATTATTATAAGAAATTAATATCAATGAGAAAAAGCAATCCTTCTCTTATATATGGATCATTTGAAGATATTGCTCCCGGGGATTCTTGCATTTATGCATTTACACGGACAATGGGAAAAGAACAATGGCTCATTATCCTGAACATGACCGGCAAAACGGCCTCCTACCAAACAGGAAAATCGGAAACGTTAATTTTATCAAATTACCATTCCCCGGCAAATAACAATTCGTTGCTATTGCTGCAACCTTATGAAGCGAGAATCTATAAAATCAACACAAAACCGCTAAAAAAATGAAAGTAACCGCATGAAAAATAACCTATTATTTGTATTTATTTGGATACTTGCCGTTCCTGTTTTTGCTCAGGATCATTTATCGGCGTACATCAGCGTAGGGCTGAATAATAACCTGGTGTTGAAGGATAAGAGCATTTCCCTCGAACAAAGCCTGCTATCCCTCAAAAATGCCAAAAGCTATTTTCTTCCTTCTGTTACTTTTATCACGGACTATTTATCTGCGGTAGGGGGTAGAATCATCACTTTTCCCGCCGGAGACCTCTTAAACTCTGTTTATTCCACCCTCAACCAGCTTACTTCCACGCAGAAATTTCCCCCGGTAAGCAACGTGGACGCCCAGCTGCTGCCGAATAATTTTTATGATTCCCGTTTTCATATCTCCTACCCTTTGTTGAATAGGGATATCTATTATAACAGGGAGATCAGCCGGCATGAAGTGGTGATGAAAGAGTATGAAGTGGATATATACCGCCAGGAACTGATCAGGGATATCAAACAGGCTTATTTTAATTACTGCACCGCAATGGAGCGGGTTAGCATCTATAGCGACGCCTTAATACTGGTCAATCTGAATTTGAAGGTAACTCAATCCTTATTGAAGAATGGGAAGGGCCTGCCGGCGAATGTGCTAAGGGTAGAAAGCGAACGGCAAAATATTGCCGCTAAGATAATTGAATCGGACAACGGGAGGCTGAACGCCAGGAACTATTTGAACTTTCTGACTAACAGACCACTTGCGGATTCGGTAATTTTCGAAGAACCTCCGATGTCCGATTCATTAACAGACAGGCTGGCCGGCATGCCGGATATACAGGAAAGAAGCGAGCTGAAGAGGATCGGCACAGGGATCGAATTATATAATGACAGGCTTAAGTTGAAAAAAATCTATTATATACCTAAGCTTAGCACGTATCTGGACCTTGGGTCCCAGGCATCTGATTTTAAATTCAATTCAGGCAGCCGGTATTACTTTTTCGGGGCACAACTGGATATGCCCATCTTTAACGGAGAGAGGAACCGCAATAATATCAGGCAGGCGCAGCTTGATCTGGTATCACTGCATCTTCAAAAGGATCTGCTGACAAGCCAATTGCAGCTATTTGCTGCGGCCGCGCAAAATAATGTGGCATCGGCATGGGCCGCCTGTAAAGCAACGGAAAAACAATTGCTTTCAGCAAAGGCCTATTTCAATCTTATCGATAAAGGATATAAGGAAGGATCCAACTCGCTCATAGAATTCATAGACGCAAGGAACCAGTTGACCGAGGCAGCATTACAACTGAATATTAACCGATACAACGTATTGCTTCAAATGGCTGAATACGAAAGGCAAACCGCTGTTTCTAAAATTAAATAAGATGAAAAGAATAATTATCTCCTTTTTGTTCCCGGTATTGATCGTTTCCTGCGCCCATAATAATGAAAAAGAGAATGACCAGGAAGCTGTAAATACCCATGAAGAAATGAACCTGATCCCCGTTAAAGTGGTTTCGGTTAACACAGAACCCGTTTCAGATTCGATCTTGGCGACAGGATTGATCACTACGGAGAATGAAGCCAGGCTTTCCTTCAAAATAGGGGGTGTGATTGACCGGATCTTCGTGGAAGAAGGACAGCTTGTCACAAAAGGGGAATTGTTAGCCTCGCTTAAGTTTACCGAGATCAATGCTCAACTCGACCAGGCCCACCTTTCCCTCGATAAGGCGCAGAGGGACTATTCACGTACAAGCAATTTGTATACAGACAGTGTCGCTACGTTAGAGCAACTGCAAAACACAAAAACAGCGCTGGATATCGCCCGACAGACAATGGACGCCGTTGCCTTCAATCATCAATACGCCTTTATCAAAGCGGAGTCCAGTGGGTTCGTTACCGGTAAAATAGCCAATGAAGGAGAAGTGATAGCACCCGGCGCACCGGTATTGATGATCGGTGAGACCGGAGCAAGCAAGGATTGGGTCTTAAGGGTAGGGGTCACGGACGGAGATTGGTCGTCCATTCACCTGGGGCAAAAAGCCGCTATCAGGCTGGACGCCTTTGCCGGTAAAACCTTTACGGGGGTGGTATATCGGAAATCCCGGGCTGCAGATCAGGCCAGCGGGTCCTTCCAGGTAGATATTCAAATAAATTTCGAAAGGAAAACCCCGGCTGCCGGCATGTTCGGGAAGGCGGTGCTTGTTCCGGAAAAGGCGATAAACGAAAATACCATTCCCTATGAAGCCCTGATACAGATCAATGGCAATAAGGCTTTCGTTTATACCCCCGGGCCGGATGGTTCATTGAAGAAGGTGGAGGTGATTATTAAATCATTCAATGAAAAAAATGTCGTTATCGGGTCCGGTCTCCGTACAGGGGAACAGGTAGTGGTATCCAATAATGCCTTCCTTAATGAAAAATCGAAAATAGCCATCGCAAAATAGCCCCCAAAAAAATAACGAATGAAAATCACTTCTTATACGGTACGAAATTATCAGTTTACTTTGGTGGTGGCCGTCATGACTGCGGTTATCGGCGTAGTTACCATGTTAACCATGCCGCGGTCTGAGGACGCCGAGATGCATCCGCCTTCATTCCTTATCACTGCGGTGTATCCGGGAACCAATTCCAAAGACATGGAGGAATTGGTCGTAAAACCCATAGAAAAGAAACTATATGACCTGGATGATGTGGATAAGCTGGTTTCTACCGTACAGGATGGTCAATCCGTCACTAGAATCGATTTTAAATACAGCACCAACTGGGAGATAAAATACCAGGACGTTGTACGGGAAATAAACGGCCTTCGCAGTGAATTGCCCGCTGATATATACAAGCTGGAAATAAATAAAATGGACCCTGGCGAAGTCAATATCCTGCAAATCGCGCTGGCATCCGAAAACGCATCTTATAAGACGTTAAGGAACCAGGCAGATCAGTTAAAAAAAACGCTGGAAAAGGTCCCCGCCCTTAAAAATGTGGAATATTCCGGATTCCCCGAACAGATCGTCCGGATCGATCTGCAACTGGATAAACTGGCCCGGTTAAAGATCCCGTTGAATACAGTGGTCGGCACTATCCAGGGGGAAGCGGTCAATATACCCGGCGGAAGCATCAATATCAATACCAGATCTTTCGATGTTAAGACAAGCGGAAAATATGCAAATGTGGAAGATATCGCAGGCACGGTGGTCTATAATGCCAATGGTAAGATCGTTTTGCTGAAAGACCTGGCGGACGTGCGTTTCAATTATGAAGAAGAAAAGCATATTACCAGGGTCAACGGCCACCGGTGTGTGCTGGTATGCGCGACGTTGAAAGCTGGTACGAACATAGCCGAAACGCAGCAGAAATTCCTGCCTGCTATCGCCGGATTCGAAACTAAGTTGCCGGCCAATATCAAGCTGATCCGGGTCTTCGACCAGGCGGATAATGTGGCGAGACGGCTGAACGACCTGGGTAAGGACTTTCTCATTGCGATCGTATTGGTCCTGATCACCCTGCTGCCGCTTGGTTTCGGACCATCCCTGATCGTTATGGTTGCCATCCCTCTCTCCCTGGCTTTAGGTCTCGTGGGGCTCAACTTTTTTAATATCTCCCTCAACCAGATGAGCATTGTGGGGCTGATCGTCGCCCTGAGCCTACTGGTTGATGACAGCATCGTCGTAGTGGAGAATATCGAGCGCTGGCTCCGGGAAGGGCATAGCAAAAAAGAAACAGCCGTGCTGGCCACCCAACAGATCGGGCTGGCGGTGCTGGGTTGTACCGCCACCCTGATCATCGCCTTTCTTCCGCTCGTTTTTTTACCCGGCGGTCCCGGTGAGTTTACCAGGGGATTACCCCTGGCCATTATTACGTCTGTCATCGCTTCTTTATTTGTATCACTCACCATTGTGCCTTTTTTAGCCAGCAGGTTTTTAAAAACGGAACATAATTCGAAGGGTAATATTTTTATGCGGGCATTGAAAAGGGTTATCCATACTACTTACGCCCCCCTCCTGGACAGGGCCCTTAGGTGGCCGAAATTGACTTTATTGATCGCATTCCTGCTCTTTATAAGTTCCATTCCTCTTTTTAGCAAGGTCGGGTTTAAGCTATTCCCCGACTCGGAGAAACCAATGTTCCTTGTCGATATCAAGCCTTCCCTTCAAAGCAACCTGTATGAGACGGACAGGATAACCCGGATGGTCGAAGACAGCCTGGTTCATCAACCGTACGTAAAATATATCACCAGCAATGTGGGGAAGGGAAATCCGAGGATATATTATAATGTGCCGCAGCAACAGGAGAAAGCGGATTTCGCCCAGCTTTTTGTCCTGCTAAATGATGATACGAAAGCGTTTGAAAAAGGCAGGATCATTGAAGGCGTCCGGAAACAGTTCCGCAATTTCCCCTGGGCCAAAATTGAAGTAAATGATTTCGTACAAGGGCCGCCAATGGAAGCGCCCATATCCGTCCGGGTATTCGGGGATAATATGGATTCGCTGAGAAAACTGACTTCTCAGGTGGAACAATTGCTGCTTCAAAGCAAGGGGGTCGTAAACGTGAACAATGACCAGGCTTCCAATAAAACCGATCTGAGAGTGAAGATCAACAGGGAAAAGGCAAGGACCCTGGGCATACTGACCCTGGATATCGACCGTACGGTGCGACTGGCGATTGCCGGCCTGACCCTGGGATCTTTTACCGATGAGAACAGCGACGACTATAATATTGTAGTGGGGGCGCCCAAGGACAAATTCGCTACGATGAAGGTCTTTCAGAATCTGTTTATCAATAGCGCTTCCGGCACACCGGTCCCCCTCAACGAGGTAGCGCAATTGGCTTTTGAAAATTCACCGTCGGCCATTAACCGCTTTTCCAAGAATCGCTTTGCAAAAGTCACTGCGGCTACTGGTGCAGGTATTCTGGCCAACGATGTGCTCAGGCAATTGGTTCCGGAGCTCAATCGCATCCAAATGCCTGCCGGGTATTATTATAAACTGGCAGGGGAGGCGGAAAGTGAGGACGATACGTTCGCGGGGGGATTTATGACGGTCGTCATCGCAACCCTGTTCCTGTTCGTAGTGGTCCTTATCCTGCAATTTAAAACGTTCAAAGGCTTGCTGATCGTATTATCGGTCATCCCACTGGGAGTAGTCGGGGGGGCGCTCATCTTATTCCTTACCGGCTATCCGATGTCTTATATTACTATCATCGGCTTTATCGGTCTTGCAGGGATCGAGGTAAAAAATTCAATTCTTCTCGTAGATTTTACAAACCAGCTCCGTCAGCAGGGAATGCCTCTGATCGAAGCCATCGAAAAAGCTGGTGAGATCAGGTTTCTTCCGGTAATCCTGACATCGATCACGGCCATTTGCGGGTTGCTGCCTATTGCTTTAAATTCCAATCCACTCATCTCTCCCCTGGCGCTTGTACTTATAGGGGGCTTAATAAGTTCAACTATATTATCCCGGATAGTTACACCGGTAGTTTATAAATTATTACCGCCCAAAATAGAGCTGGCCCTGTAGACGGTCAGGCTCTGCGATAACTTATGGACAGGAATAATAGATAATGTCCTTGGATATGCCAAAGGGATAACCGATGACGATAAATTGAAATCCAGCCACAACAGACTGCGAATTAGTGTTTATCGTTATCGGAAGACCCATGCTATTATAGGTATAGTTTCCATTGTCAACCGGGTTGTTTATACTGTAATCCCGGTCAATGAACATCCATATCTTATTGGTGAGGTGTATATTCAGCTTATTATCATAAACAGAACCGGGGTTCTGCAGATTACCCTGAGCATTGTAATTGTACAGCCTTACGATGGTATCCCCCAGGACATATTCGGTACTCTGGCTTATCCTGCCCTTTGAATCGTATTTAAAAGTAGTCAGATCTATATCGTTATAATTGATCAGCTTCCCGTTAGAGCTAACGAAATCCCTGAAGGCAGTATCGGCGATAATCTGGTCGCTTTTTTTATTGTCGTAGGTGTATTTATGCCAGTAGTCCCCCAATTCATCCGGATATATATTTATATACTCAGTTAAACGGTTCCATTTATCATATCTGAATAACAGGTTCTCACCTATGTTCATTTGATGAATGCCACTGACAGGATTGCCCGATTTATTGTAAGTGAAAATCAAGGTGTCGGAGGCTCCCGGAGCTATTCCACCCGAAAGATGCTGGACTTTGTACGGAATATTTTGGGCTATATACGGTCTCTGTTGAATCCTGTTCGAAGCAACCAGCAAGCTACCCGGAATAACTATTTTTTGTACCTGGCAAGGAACCAATTCGTCCTTATCAAGCGGGTCCTTGGCATCTTTTTGACATCCTGTGAAGAGGAAGACTACGATCATACAGGTTGATACGATGCATAAGGCTAAAATTTTCTTCATAAACAGAAAGGTTTATCAACAAAAAGAAACAGGTCTGCGATTAACGAAGAATATTGGCAGGACTGGAAAGAGGATATCAACTTTACAGTAAGCGATTGGGATTTCTATAGGAAAGCTGGGGGCTTCTTAGGTAATAAAGATAGGAATTTTCTGGCTTAGGTCAAAAGATATAACCACCTATTTGAGCAGCTTTGCCCGAAGAGCAGCATCGTCATGCAAACGGAGGGCTTTTTCATAGGAGGCCCGGGCTTTTTGTTTATCCCCCTTTTGCAGGAGCGCATCACCCAGACCCAGGTTAGCCGCATAGCTATCGGGATAGTATTCCAGGTTGGCGCCGAAGATCCGGATGGCTTTATCCGTCTCGTGCCCGGCAAGCGCATAGGATGCTATGCCGTTGAGAGCGCTCTCGGGGGGCCTGAAACGCACGCCGAATTTTGTCGAAAGACTGTCATAATGCGGGATAATAGCAGCGGGATCATTATAGACCTTGCTGAAGGTGAGGAGGTAGCCATCAAAAAGAAATTTCAGCCCATAATATTCCGCCAGCATGGGCACGGAGCTGTGTTCCTCGCCGGGGAAATCCTGCCATTTCGCATGGAGGCCGTTGTTCCTGTATTTATTCAATGCACGGGCAAATTGCCGGATGGATCCATGGTGTATATTCATGGTCAGGCTGTCGGCGCCGTAAGCAGGTGTATGCGCGCCAGCCAGGTAAAGCTCCGTGCCATTGAATTTCCGCGTTGCCAATGCCGCTATCCCCCGCCGTAATAGGTATTGCTGATCCCACCACAGGCTTGGATCAATGGCTATATAGGCATTGAACAGAGCGGTGTGGTGCAAAAAGATATTGATGGCCGTCAGCCCACCGAAAGAATGACCGATCAATATCCGGTAATTTGCCGTTCGATAGTTGGTATCTATATGCGGTATCAGCTCTTTTTCCAGGAAGCGGATAAAGTGGTCACCTCCGCCGCTGCTCTGCAGGTAGCTCTCCTCCTTATCACTGCCAGGCATCCGCAGGGTATGGGTAGGCGTCAGGTCGCGGGTTCGATCGGTATTGTCGATGGCTACGATGATCATTTCCGGGATCTCCAGGCTGCCGTCGTCTATGCCGGCGCTTAAAAACTCCATCATGCCGGCCAGGGGTTTGAAATTTGCCGCTGCATCCAACAGGTAGATCACCGGGTAGCGTCCTGACCGCGCATTGGAATCGGTATAAGAATGCGGAAGATAGACCTTAAGGGTGCGACCTTCTTTTAAAACAGCGGAATAGAGGCTATCCGTAATGCCGATAGGGATAGTGGTCGCAGGGGACTGGGCAAAGAGCCTGTTGGCAGGCAGGAATACCAGGAGAAAGAAATACAGAGGAAGGGAGTAACGTTTGGTCATATTTATAATATTAAAATTAGACGACAGGCCGGCGGCGCCGGCCTGTCGTCTGAGAAAAATCATGGCATCCAGAATAATTTGGTGGTCATGAGGTCTCCGCCGATGGCAGCCGACGCCTTGGTATAATTTCCTCCGTTAGTAGTGGGTTCGCCGGAAGGATATCGGAAGCGGACCGGGAAACCCGAAATGGCGCTGACCGGGGGTATGGGCGTGGGATAGTTAAATCGCCGCATTTCCGTCCAGGCTTCGAATCCTCTGTTGTACAGCGCGATCCATTTCTGCAGAGCTATCTTTTCTTTAAAAGAACTGCCTGCTGCCGTCGCATAGGCCACCTTAGGATTGGCGAGATAATCCAGGGCTTGCTGTAAACTGCCTCCCCAATATAGGACGGATGCTTTGATAGCTGAGTTGTAATGGCTTTCTACGGATCCGCCGACATTCATGCCCCTGGCAACGGCTTCTGCCAGCAAAAACTCCGTTTCCGCGTCATCGATATACAAGGAGGGGTATCCGGGCATCGTCATTCCTGCGGAGGGTTTGGAGAAATTGGCGAAGGTATTATTCTTGCCAGGGATAGCTCCGCTGTAATTCACGCCGCTGGCATCCGTAGTGAAATAAAAAGGTATCCTGGGGTCATTTAATTTGTTCATGCTGTCGGCGAGCGTGCTGGCAACTACAATATCTATCCTGCCGGTCTGTACAAAATAATTCCATAAGGGATTGGTGTTGGGAGGGGCGGAAAGATATTGGAAGGAAATATTATCCTGGTTGGATTGCAGGACCCCTGCGCTCACGGCCTGCTCGACTTTTGTTTTGGCGGTAGCGGGGTCGATGTCCGCTATCAGCATGGCCATTCTGAGTTTCAGGGAATTAGCAAATAATTTCCATCTGCCGGCATCTCCCTGGAGGATAAGGTCTGCCGTCCCAAAGCTGCCGGATGCGGGATCCAGGGCGGCTATGCTGGTGTCCAGTCTTGTCAGCAGGTCGTAATATATATATTTTGCATCCTCATATTCGGGTGTGGGATATAGGGTAGGGTTTAAAGCTTGTTTATAAGGAATGTTCCCATAGGTGTTCACTAATATGGAATAAGCGTATACTTCCATGATATCGGTGATCGCCAATTGATTCCTTTCCACGGCGGGAGCGGCCATGGCAGCAGGGATCAGTTTTTTAGCCTGCTCCAGGTTGTTCAGCACGTCGCGGTAAAGCACCCCCCACCATGTCTGCGGTATATTACTGGCATCTAACTGGTAATTGCTTTCCATCGTATAAGTCGTTTCCGTCCATTGCTGTGTCAGCAAGCGGAAAACGTTGATCAATTGATCCGGGGTAGTCACCAGGTCGGTGAGATTTTTTTGGGCATAGCTGAACAAGGTATAAGATGGGACGTTCACCGGTGATTTGGTATCGACATTCAGCGAGGCAATATTCTTTTTGCATGCGGTCAAAACGCATAGAAAACATATAAATAGCAGCGTGATCTTTTTCATGTTGAAATAATTTAGAACCTGAGTTTTAGATTAAAACCGATGTAACGGGTAGTAGGGATGGCGCCCGCCTGGTAGCCGGGGGTATTACCGGAACTAAGGCTTTCTTCGGGATCAGAATAGGGAAGGTTTTTATGGATGATCCAGAGATTCCTGCCTGTCAGGGATACATCGATTGCCTGCACCGGGTGAATTTTTGATACCAGTTTGAGGGGTAAGGAATACGTCAAGGCCGCCTCTCTCAATTTTATATACCCGGCATCATAGACATAGCCTTTTGCAGCGGAGAAGAAACCGCCGTATAAACCCCAGGACTGGCTGTTGTCTGCCCGGATAGTATTGCGTTTGCCATCCGCCGTGACACCCGGTAAAACAACTCCGCCTTTATTCGCCAGTGAATTCCTGGAAGGAGAGCCAAGATCGTTCAGTCCTGCCGTTTCAGGATATAGGCCGTCGGCGAGCCCTGCGTACATATCATAGGAGAAGACATCCCCGCCTTTGCGGATATCCACCAGGAAACTCAGGGAGAAAGAATGGAATTTAATGGCGTTGTTGATGCCGCCCGTCCATTTTGGCGTGGTATTCCCGATAGGGTTACTGGAATTGCTATTCACCAGGTAATGCCCTGTATTGTCGAGTGTTCTTTGTCCATCGGTATAAACAAAATCCGTCCCTTCGATGACCCCGTACGGCTTGCCCACCTGTGCATTCAGCGAACCAACATAATAAGATCGGAGAGTGATATTGGAAGTGCCCTCATTGAGCGATAAGACGGTGTTCCTGTTCCTGCTCCAGTTGATATTGATCGTCCAGGAGAAATGATCGGTTTGGACAGGCGTTCCAAATAAGGACAATTCGATTCCCTTATTGCTGATGGCCCCGAAATTGACCCATCGTGCATTATAGCCGGTGGCCAGGGAGACAACCACTTGGGTGATCTGGTTTTCTGTTTTTGAGTCATAGTAGGTGAGATCGAATCCGACGCGGTTCTTCAGGAAGCTCATTTCAAGCCCTGTTTCATAGCTCTTGGTCCGTTCGGGCCTGAGCCCGGCATTATTCTTAGTGACCGGCAGGGAGAACAAGCTGGCCGTTCCAAAGGGGGTGCCAGTATTGTATACGTCTGAAATGCTTAATCCCGGGGCGCTATTGCCTACTTCGGCATAGTTGGCCCTCAGTTTGCCATAAGACAGCCATCTTGCTTCCGGCAACATCTTTGAAAAGGCAAAACTGCCGGAGACGGATGGATAGAAATAGGCATTGTTGTTAGCCGGCAGCGTAGAGGATTTGTCCCTTCTTCCTGTCACATCGAGGGTAAGCATATTTTTATAAGACAGGGTAGCTCCTGCAAAAACACCGCCTACCTGTATCTTCATCTCTTTCTGAATAGGCGCATTGATAGAGTTGATTGAATTGGATAAAGCGTAGAAATCCGGTACTACGAGGCCTCCATTGGTGGTGGCGCGGAGGGAAGCCGTGTTGGTATTCCGGAGATTGGCGCCGGCCAGGGCCTTGAGGTTGAGATCGGGGGAAAGGTCTTTCCCAAAATTTATAAGCACATCATAATTGACTTCCCGGAACGAACTGTTGGACACCGTGTAAGAAGGTATTTCCTTGCTGCCGGTCGCAAACCGTTCTTCCTGCACCTGGTTGTAGGTATCCAGGGAGACGCGGCCCAGTACATTCAGGTAGTCTGTCGCCTTGTAATTAAGGTAAGCGTTGCCAAAAGTGCGTTCCCTGTTATCTGTTTCATAATTCTGATACCGGGCGAAATAGGGATTGTTGGTGTAGGCAGGCGCATCACCGCCATTGTCATACTGGAAAGGGTTTCTCATGTTCCATGAAATATTTTTCCCTGTTGTGAAATAGGCATTTTTCAGGGATTTGAAGTCTACATTTGTTTGCCACCAGTCCCTGAAGGCATAGACTACGTTGTTGGTAGTGTAGCCGGTGCCGAACCTGCCTTTTCCGTTGATATTGGTGTAGTTGACGGAGCCGCCGGCGGTGAGCCGGTCTGTGATCTTATAGGTGCTGCCGAAATTCAACAGGTCTTTGGAAATGCTGCTATTGGGCAGGATACCTTTGTCATCCGTTCGGGTGTAGCCCAGCTTAAAAGTACCGCGATCTCCCCCACCGTCTATGTAAACACCTGTATTATAGTTAACGGGATGTTCGAAGAAAGTGATGGAACCATTCTTTGCGGCCACCCAGGGAGTCGCTTTGCCATAGGTGGGGGAGCCTTTATAAAAAGCGTCCCATTGGTAGACCAGCAGGTTGGGATCGAAAGCGGCGCCATACGAGGCGTCTTCCGTAGTGGGAACCACCAGGGAAGGGGTGGTGCCTCCGAATACCGGTCCATACAGAAAATTGCCGTCCGGGGACCCGTAGGCATTCACCGATCCGTAGTTTGCCCCGTATTCGTGCTGGTATTTGGGCCAGGTGCTCTTGTCGACGGATCCTACGGTGATTCCGGAGTTGGCGGTGATCCGGACGCCCCGGCCGCCGGTTTTGGTCGTAATGAGGATCACTCCATTGCTGGCGCGCGATCCGTATAATGCCGATGCCGCCGCGCCTTTCAGCACCGTGATGGATTCTATGTCATCGGGATTGATATCTGTCGCAGCGTTGCCGTAGTCATATCCCCCGTTGGCATTCTGCTGGTCTTCCGTATTGCTGTTGGCATTGTCAAAGGGCATACCATCCACTACGAACAGCGCCTGGTTATTTTGCGTGATGGACTTGAATCCACGGAGTATGACGTTGGTCGAACCACCGAGGGAGTTGTTCTGGGATATTTGCAAGCCTGCCACTTTACCTGACAGGCCGTTGATGAAATTGGTGTTCCTGGTCTTGCTGATCTCATCTCCCTTCACCTGCTGGGCTGCATAAGGCAGGGAATTGCGGCTTCTCCGGATGCCGAGCGCTGTAGTGACCACTGCATCCGGCATGCTGTTGACGGCCAGTTGTAATGCCACATTTATCATAGCATTGTTGTTGACGGATACTTCCCTGGTCTCATACCCTATGAAGGATATCACGAGTACGGCATTTCTATCGGGGGATAACAGGGTGAATTCGCCGAGGGTATTGGTCTGGATTCCCTTATTCGTCCCTTTGATCCGGATGGAAACACCTTCCAGCGGTATCCCATCCGGGCCTTTCACGGTACCTGAAATCTGTATGGGGGGAGGCGCCGCCGCCGCCGGGACCAGAGGTTTCGTTTCTTCTTTTTTTGTTACGACGATGGTGGTGGAAACAATGGTGTAGGTTAAAGGCTTACCGGCCATGCAGTTGTTCAGCACGTCCTCAATGCTGGCTGATCTTACCTGCAGGCTTACGGTTTTGATCATTTGCAGGTCCGTCTTTTCATAAATGAACCGATAGCCTGTCTGTCGCTGTATCTCCCTGAAGATCTTCGTTAGGGGGACATTTTTTACGGTGAGCGTGACCGTCTGTGAATACACGCCGGCGGTGGCATGCAGGAAACCTGCCAGTAAAATAATAGCTGTTAGCTTCATGACTAACATAGTTTTGGTGAATAACCGGCCATATTGCCTTAACGGCATTACAGAGCCCGGCTTGCAAAGAGCTTGAAATTGCATACTTTTGAGAAGTTTTGGGTTAACAAAGCAGTCTTCCACGACTATATTTGGATTGACCCGAACTGTCTGCCGTTCCGGTCACTACCCGGAGCGGCTTTTATTTGGGTCAATTAGTTAAGTCCATTGATTACCGGGGCATGACGATGATCTTCCTGTCCTCCACTTTAAAACGGACTTTATTCGTTAGTTCCAGTAACATCAGTAGTTTGGATAGTTCTTCATTTCTCGATATCGTAGCTACGAATACATAGGGGAAGGTTCCTTTATAAACGATATCGACATCATACCAGCGGGCTACCTGTTTCATAATGGTTTCGATACTTGCCTCATTGAACTGGAACATGCCATTTTTCCAGGCCACAGCTTCTTCTATATCGATGTCTTCCAGCCTGCTCTTCCGGAAGGAGGCCTGCTGCTCTTTATCGTTTATAACAGAGCCCTGTTCGCCCGGCAGCAGCAAATTTTCGCTGCCATCTTTTTTTATTTTCACCGAGCCTTCCAATAAAGTGGTTTGTACCATATGCTCTTCTGCGTAGGCCATGACATTAAAATGCGTACCCAACACTTCTATTTCGACGCCATTCATGGTCAATTTAAAAGGCATGCCGGTGTTTTTAGCTACTTCAAAATAGGCTTCCCCGGTAATTTCCACGCGACGTTCTTTACCGACGAAAGCTGTCGGGTATTTTATAGAGGAGGCTGCATTCAGCCATACCCGTGTACCATCCGGTAAGGTCAAACAGTATTGACCGCCGCGGGGTGTACTCATGGTATTATAGAGTACCTGACCACCGGCTGTCCCGGAGACCGTATAGGCCAGTTGGCCATTGGCGAGTTTTACGATAGCTGCGTTGCCCTGTTGGGCAAGGCGACCGTTGGCAGCGCTGTCCAAAATGATGTTGGACCCGTTCGACAGGGTCAGTACTGCCTTATTCCCCCCGGGCAGTACCCTGCTCTGTGCTGAGGTGGCCGCCGTTGAAAGAGCTGGTTGTTGTTTGGGGTGATGATCGGCCAGGAAGTACGTTCCGGTAAGCACCCCTATAAGCACCGCTGCAGCGGCCCACCAGGTAGTACGTCGCAGGGACGGAGACGTGCTACGGACAGGTGTCTTTTTTCCACCAGTATCATCCGCCTGCAGGATCGCCTGCAATATGGAGGCTACCGTATCTTTTGGCAGGTCCAAGGTATCTTTAGGTTCCCGGTAAGCCCTGTGCAGCAATTGCCGGACGGCGGATTCATTTCCGGGCTCCTGTAAAAGAGAGGCGAACTCCGCCCTTTCTTCCACGGTGGCTATATTATTGATACAGCGTTCGTATAAGTATTCCAGTCTGCTGATAGTCATAAAAAAGGTGAATAGCGAATGCTACGTATAATGACAACGCAGAAAGGCAGTTGGGGGGGTATCCGTCAGCGATTTCCGGAAAAAAAAGACAATAGGATAACAATAGAAGGTAAGTTGTCCAGGTGCGCCATGCAGAAAGCCCTGATACTCCTCATGGCTTGCTCAAGATTCCATTTTACGGTCTCGGGAGAAACCTGCAGGGTACAGGCGGCGTCTTCCCTTTTCATACCTTCCTGCTTGATCAGCAAATAGGTTTGTTGCTGTTTATTGGGCAGCCGCCGGATGGCGGTATGTAAAAGTGACTGGTATTCTTTTTCCTGCACTGCCTGGTCTGTATTGTTCTGAAACAGGGGGAAGTCTTGTTGCGTAAGCTGCAGGGAATGTCGCCTTTCGCGTTGCCGGCGTCTGAAGACATTATAAGTCAGGTTTTCTGCGATGGTATATAGCCAGCCCGTAAAATTTTCTATGCCAGGGAGGCTTTGCCGGTGGAGCCAGACTTTTAAGAAAGTATCCTGTACGATCTCTTCCGCGGCCCAGGCGCTACCCGTCATCCTGAGCGCCGTGGTATAGATAGGAGGACGGTAGTGATCAAACAAAAGGGCGAAAGACCGTTGATTGCTTTCTGCGATCTGCTGTAACAACAGCTTTTCATTTTGTAACGGGCCTTTCAGCATCATATTTTAACAAGATCAGCAATGCATTAAAATAAAAAATATTTATGTTAAAATAAGGTTTCCATTCACAATGTAGACTAAAAAACCGGAATTGCCCAGAGTTCAATTCCCTTTGAGGCATTATATTAATAAAAAAATAAATACTATCTTGTCGGGGTTTAGTAAACCTTAACTATGGCAATTATCTACAGCCATTACAAGAGCACAGCCGCTACCGCCTGGCGCTGGCCATTGCAAGTCGGTATTATGCAGGAAGATGCTGCACTTGCCTTGACCTTGCATCTGGGATACTGGAGCTCTCTGTTCACCGAAATAAAGGTCCTGGATCAAAAAGCCAGCCGGGTTAATATTCTTCTTTTTACCAAGGGAATTGGCAATGCCGTAAACCATCTGACGTATAACAACTGGAAAGCAGACATTGTTATTATACTGGGAAATGAGAGCGATAAGCGTAAGGATCCGGATTTTATAAAGGCTATCGGCTATATCCTAACAAAAGTTGAACCCAGCGGTCTTCTTGTTGTCTCGCCCGAAACAGACCTTCCGTTTTGGTTCGAGAACCTGATCATTGAGCTTTCACATGACAACAATATTCTGCAGGCCGTCAAACCTCAAAGTGCAGAAGGCCTTTTTTTTTATGACCCAAAGGTCGAAGTCGAAACAAAGCTTTCTAATATTATTAAAGGGATCATTATCGGGTTGGACAAGGGCTTTCAACGACCCGGGGCCCTGTTTACTATTAACAGTCGCATCATCCCTAAGCAGGTCTATACTCCTATACAGCTTGCCAACTACCTTGTTGAGAAAGTTCCCTATTTCAGGTATGATCATGAATCTGACACAGCCCTGGGTATCGCAGAACTTACTAAAGTGCTGTATGATCGATACAGCACCGGCACTTTTCACCTGCATGTGGAACAACCTGAAAAATCAGGTTCCTCCGCAGACCGCGGATTCGAAATAAAAGGAGGTCCTGGTTTTGGGAAAATAACACTGCCTGATTATTTTTTTCCTGAGCCGGAATATGTCGGGGGCGCAACAGCTGCTCCAACTGCGGTCGAACCAACAACTCCGATACCTGATGCCCCCCGCTTTCTGCAAGTAAAGATCCTTACCGCAACTGACCGATCCACAGTGGAGAATCATCTTTTACCCGAAAAGGATTATTTATTGGAAACCCGCATCGGCCTTGACGAAGCGGGATGGTCTCATGATCCGGCTCCGTTGGATACCGGCGAAATCTTTAAAGATCAAACCGTAAAGGAAGAATTGATCGATATTTTATTCAGACCTCTGGACGGAGCAGATGAACAAAGATCAACTATTACATTACCCCGCCTTGGAAATTCCACGATTGCCGTTTTTACCTGTAAGACGGGCTCACAGGATTATTTTACGGGAGAGATTGAAGCCGTGCGCCACAATAACAATAAACTACTGCAGAAGATCAAGCTGCAAATAAGGATAAGGTTAGCCGACCAGGATGCAGCGCATGATGGCCTCAGCACAAAGCTTGTCTATTGCACCCGGTCGGATTTCAGTAATCTTTCTGAAGGAACCCACTATGATGCCTCTTATACCTATAAAGAACGGCAGGGCGGCGCATCGTTGAGTGGTATGAGGGGTGGCAAAACCCTGCCTATGTTTTTTTCTCCTGCCCTTGCTGAACTCATGAACGAGATCAAAGAGATCATTCAAAAAGCCGTAATGGATATCGACAAACACCCGGAAGATCTTTTTCACATCAACAATGTAGCTCTCCTTAGAAAACTGGCCATAAAAGGAAATAAATTATTTGTCCAGCACCTCAATAAACATGTGCTTGAAGGCCCCTTACAGATCGTCACCAACCGACCTGGTTTTGTACCTCTTGATTTCGTTTATCAATTGGCTCCCCCGGCCCCGGACGCTACCTTATGCCCGGGATCAAAAGAAGCGCTGGAGCAGGGTGCCTGCAAAAATTGCTATGATAAAACAATTTCCCCTGCCCCGCATGTATGCCCCTTTGGCTTTTGGGGATTTAGCCAGGTCATCGAACGTTCCGCCATGGAGCGGGATGACGCTGAACCGGGTGATTACCTGATCAAGGCACAACCTACCAACGATCGGAGGACCCTGGAGATATTAAATTATACCCTGTACGCTTCCAGTAACAAAGTGGATGCGGCTGTCGCTACCACCCGGAAACAGGTCAGCGACGCGATCACCAAATATTCCGTGAAAGCAGTCGAATCATGCGATTGGGATAACTGGAAAAAGTTAACACAGGAACAAAATCCTGACAGCATGATATTGATCGTGCATGTTGAAAAGAGAATGGACGTGAACGAAGACCAGGTTGAGATCGGAGATCACCAATTTTTATTGCAGAATTATTTTGATACAAGCATGATAAAGCCTGTTCCGGAAAAACGGTCACCGCTTATGATCGTGATCGGTTGCGAGACGAATGACCTGAATAACCAGGGATTTGATATCAGCAGCAAATTGATCCAGGAAGGCGCCGCCATCGTCCTCTCCAATTTTACCAGGATCAATGGTCGCCGCGCCGGCCCCATTGTCGTGAAGCTGGTGGAATATCTGAAACAGCAGGAGCAGGATATGCTGTTGGGACAGGTCATGCTCAAACTGCGACGCGGTCTGCTATCTCAGGGCATCTTTGCCGGTCTTTCCCTGGTGGCCTACGGGGATGCTGACTGGAAGCTTAAAACCTGATCTATGTATACTATTCACTTACTGCCCGCCGCCTTCGGTGATTCCATCCTGATAGAATATGGCACCCGGCAACACCCGTATTATATATTGATCGATGGGGGGCCCTTTTATATATTTGACGAGTTATGGGCAGCATTACAGGAGGTAGTCCCGGACATACGGGAATTAGAATTGTTGGTTGTAACCCATATCGATATAGATCATATCGATGGGACCGTGAAATTGTTAAATCAATCCTCCCTGCCTCTTAGCATTAAAGAAGTGTGGTTCAATGGACGTGACCAGCTTACCGAAGCTGCAGAAGCGGTGGGTGATGATACCCTGGGCTCTCTGCAAGGGGAATACCTGACAAACCTGATCGTCGCTAAAGGACTTGCACATAATGCACTTTTTGGCGGGAAAGCCATCTGTATACATGATTATACGAACCTACCGGAGGTAACGCTGCCGGGAGGTATGAAGATCACCTTACTCTCCCCGGATATTGCCGGCCTGACGGCACTTATCCCGGTCTGGGATGAGGAATTGGAAGGCAAAGACGTAAATAAGAAATGGGAGGAGGATCATCGCTACGCAGATACATTAGGAGATCACCTAAAAGAGCTGCAAGACGCAGAGCCTGATGCAGATACCAGTACAGCCAATTGCAGCAGTATCGCTTTCATCGCTACCTATGAAGGGAAAAATTGCCTGTTCGCTGCAGACGCCCCCTCGGATATATTGTTAGCCGCCATTGATCCGATGCTGGAGGCCTCCGGCGAAGAACGCTTGAAAGTGGATGCCTGGAAACTGGCTCATCATGGCAGTAAAAAAAGTAACCAGGACCGTATCATGGAGAAGATCGATTGCAAAGAAATACTGATCTCCTCGAATGGCAAAAGATATAAGCATCCGGATGAAATGGTTGTTGCCAAACTTCTGAAACATAACGGCCCCGGGCTTACCTTTTATTTTAACTATCACACGGCTTTTAATGAAATGTGGGATAATGAAGATTTAAAAAATAGTTATCACTATGAAGCCATTTACCCGGAAAACAAAGACAAACCGGGCATCACCCTGCACTTATCGCACTAGTTGTCATGCAAACACTCGATGAAATAATAGAAGCATTTAAAGCCACACGGCATTTTATATTGCTGATCCCGCTGGAAGACGAAATACAGGTATGTCCTGTTTCCGACAAGGGTGAAGTCTTTGTACTGGATAGCAACATGAGCATGATGGATTGCCTGGGTATGTTGAGATCGCATAATGATCCGGAAATAAAGAGCTCTTTATTGAATCTCGCCCGGAAACTGAATGTATTGGGACTTAAATATAAAAACCACGGAGGCCTTTCCGATGCTTATCTGTGCTACCGCATCGCTTTAATTTTTGCATATCATTTTAAAGAGGAAGAAGGTATTGAAAATATTGCCAGGAATATCAGGATACTTCTTGAACAACTAATGGATCTGACGGTCCGTGGCAATGAGATCAGTTTAAACGTTACGGATGAAAAGTTCAACGTAATTGCCCGCGAACAATATATCGCTGCACTCAACCGGGACCCTGTTGCTCAGAACACCGTAAAAGCAAAACTGAAACAGACAAAAAAGCTGATCCGGGCCGATGCCGTCGGTTTACTTCACCAAATGGGCCTGGAAGATAAGGAAGAGGCGGCGAAAATGGCATTCTCAGATCATATGCTGTCCGCCGCGTGGGAGTTGAGCGTGGCAGCCAACTATACTACGCTCCGCAAAGGTCTTACTAAAAAAAGACTAGCTGCTTATGAAAAAAACAAAGATGATAAAGGAGCCTACTGGCTGATATTAGAAGAACTTGCCGTTATCGATCTGATTGAATTTATGATGGAACTGAGCCATCCACGACAGCAGGAGCCGTATTTCAGCTATATATGGAACAAGTATGAGGTCCAGACTCAAAATATAAAAGACCTCCTTCGTACTTACCCGGTGGTCTCATTATATGAATCGGTTTTCAGGCAATTCGAATATATTTCCTTTAGCCTCACTAGTGGCGGCGGTGCTTTTGGCCATCTGGCCAATTATAATTTCTCCGGGTTTTTCCAGATGATCGGCAGAGACTATATTAGCTTTTGCGTACTCCAACAACCGGAGGAGATGGTAAAAGCGTACGAGCTGGCAGAACAAATAAGAAACCGGTCCATGATCAATTGGATGGGTCGGTCCGTCTCTCATTCCAGGCTTCCCAAACAGGCAATCTTCCCCCTGCTTACTGACTTCAGGGGGTCTGTCAATGCCGTAGAACCCATTCACGCAGAACAGTTGGCCCGTATACCGGCATCAACAGGTGCACAGCTCATCAGTTATTTATTGACTCCTCTCGGCATGTTAGCATGGTTACAAACAACCACCGGGGGCCTTCATTTTTCCATAATCGATTGGGAAAAAACGAGCCGGTTATTAAAAAGTTACCTGCAGACGGATGGAGAAGGGATTACGTTGAAACCGCCCGATACGCAATTTTTTAACAGCATAATGGCTGATCTTTACATAGAACTCTTTCCAGCTAAATTCCGGGAAGAATTAGACCTGTTGGATACAAAAAAAATTATTCTCCTAACAGATCATGAACTGGATTACCTGCCTTTTTGCGCACTCCTGACTCCTTCGAATGAATACCTGATAGAAAAATATGAAATAAGCTATTTATCCTCCCTCACCGCATTTTATATTCATGATAGGGATGCCACGGCAGGAACCGGCCGGAATGGCTGGCGCCCTCCCTTAATAATGGGCCTCACGGATTTCACGGAGCAGAGAAAAAAAACCGGGCTTCCTTTAAATAACCTGGACGGAGTAAAAGAGGAATTAGCAACTATTGCGGCTTTATTGAATACCCCTTATTTCCTGAACAGCGAGGTAAATTATAAGAAACTATACGAGCAAGGCTTTCATTGCAGGATTTTGCACATGGCCTCTCACGCCTGGATCAATATGGAAAAACCCGATGAATCATTTTTCGTATTATACGATACGCTGGTTAAAGCCTCCCAAATATACCAGCTTGACCGGGGATTCCGCAATGGAATGGTCGTTCTTAGCGCCTGCCAGACAGGGCTGGGTAATGTTGCACTGGACGCTGGCTTTAGCATGTCAAATGCTTTTATAGTCGCAGGTGCAAAATCAGTGATATCCTCTCTTTGGCAAGTACCGGATGAGGCAACCATGCAACTGATGGATCAGTTTTATACTGGTTTGTGTGAAGGACAAACAATTCCAGCCGCACTCCGTCAGGCACAACTCGGGTTAATTGGAAACAAAGAATATATGCATCCTCTTAACTGGGCCGGTTTTAAATCGCTCGGTCTTCTTATGAACCCGGCAAAGTACGGAGAATAAGCACAATAGCAGCAGCTTTGCCCAGACCCAGGTTAGCCGCATAGCTCAAAATAATTAATATTCGGTTCAAAATATTTTTTTTAACTTAGAGTAAATCCTTTCAACTCTTCTCTCAACGCACCCAATTGTTGAACCCTTTCGCTAATACCTCCCTCTTAAAGAATCCATTTTTTTTGTGCACTCCTCTCCTCCACTTCTCAGCATAGTCTGTAAAGTAGCTATTTCGGTATTTTTTAATTCTATATTAAAAAACATTTTATGAAACAGTTAATACTTCTTACGGTGTTTGCAATCTTTTTATTATTATCCATTAATAGCTATGCAAAGATCCACAGGGTCGGATATTTTGGAACGCCCGTGCCGGGAACGGATTATGCAAACCTGCAAGCTGCAAATGATTCCGCAGCAGTGGGGGACACTATTTTAGTATTTCCGGGAAGCTGGAGTGCAACTTTTAAGAAGAAGCTCGTTTTGATCGGTTATGGTTATTTTGTCGCCGGCACCGGCAAAAATGCTAATCTTCAAAATATTACCGGCAGCCAGACCATACAGGTCTATCTTGATTCAACAGCCTCTAATAGCGTATTCTTAGGTTTGGATGGTATAAGTATTCTTGCCTATTATCAAAACCCTGTAAGCAATATAACCATCAGCCGTTGCAATGGAAGTATTTATTTCAATGACAAGTTGTGTAACAACTGGCAAATAAGAGAATGTAACCTGGCAAGTCTGGGTTATTATTGGGGCGGTGGCATAGTTTCTAATCTTAGCGTGAACAATTGTTATCTAAATTCTTTTAGCATGGGCTCAGGGGCAGCAAGCGGGCTTAACGGGCAATTTAATAACGACATATTCAATAGTGGGGCTGATTTTTTTAATGGTACTTTTTTATTAAAGAACAATATATTTTTATATTATCATTTAAACGAGCTTAATTGCGTGTTTCAGAATTGCATAGGTACCAGCGATGCCTACCCTGTTCCGACTGGCAATAGCGATCAGAATATAACTACAGCAGCCATGCAAAACAACGTTTTTGTAGGCTATTCCACTCAAACTACTTACAGCAATGACGGACGTTGGGTACTTAAAGCCGGGAGCCCGGCAATTCATGGAGGATTCGGCGGCACGGACTGTGGCATCTTTGGAGGGGTTAATCCTTATAAACTAAGTGGCATACCTCCCGTTCCATCTTTTTATCTTTTAACGGCGCCTTCCAGTATTACCAGCACCAATCCATATACCATTACCTTTAGCGTCCGCAGCAATAATTAACGCCCTCCATTTACCATAAAACAAATTTTATGATACAGCTTATAAAACGCTGGGCGGGGTGTTTGGCAGGTTTATTTTGGGCATGGTGCCTTAGTGCCCAGCCCAACCTGAGCCGGGTGGAGTATTATATTGATATTGATCCCGGTTATGGCAAAGCCACAGCCATCAGCTTTACTCCCGGTACCAGCCTTACAAATATTGCTTTAAATATCAATCCTGCAAGCCTTACCAGCGGGGTACATATACTCGGTATCAGAGCCCGGGATGCTAATGGAGGCTGGAGCCTGGATAATAAATGGCTTTTTGCAAAGCCTTATCCGGCCGATTCCACGAGCCCTGTTCCTAACCTGAAGCAGGTGGAATATTACATTGATAAAGATCCCGGTTATGGCAAAGCCACTGCCATCAGCTTTACTCCTGGTACCAGTCTATCTAATATTGGGATAAATATCAATCCTGCAAGCCTTACCAGCGGGGTGCATATATTCGGCATCCGTGCCCAGAATACCAATGGAGGCTGGAGCCTGGATAATAAATGGCTTTTTGCAAAGCCTTACCCGGCCGATTCCACGAGTCCTGTTCCTAACCTGAAACTGGTGGAATATTATATTGATAAAGATCCCGGCTATGGCAAAGCCACTGCCATCAGCTTTACACCCGGTACCAGTCTATCTAATATTGGGATAAATATCAATCCTAACAGCCTTTCCAATGGAGTACATCTGTTGGGTATCCGTGCCCAGAATGCCAATGGAGGTTGGAGCCTGGATAATAAATGGCTTTTTGCAAAGCCTTATCCGGCCGATTCCACGGGTCCCGGCCCTATTCCTAACCTGAAACAGGTAGAATATTATATTGATAAAGATCCCGGGTTTGGCAAGGGTATACCGGTAGCGATTGATGCCGTGACCAACCTGCCAAATTTCAAACTACCGATTAATATCGCAGGGTTAAGTCATGGAAGCCATAACTTATTCATACGTTCAAAAAACATCAACGGAGGCTGGAGTCTGGACAATGAATTCAGTTTTACTGTTTCCTCCACTATCGCAGCTCCTGCTATTATTGTTAACAGTGTTTCCAATAAAGCCCCTTGTAATAAAGATACCCTTAGCGTATCTTACCAGGCCGACGGCACTTACAATGCGGGAAATATTTTCAGGGCGGAGCTAAGTGATGCCAATGGTAGTTTTGCCGCCCCCAGAGTAATAGGAAGTTATACGGGCACAGGCAATACTATTATTCTCTGTCCGCTGCCAGACAATTTACCTGGCGGAAATAAATACAGGGTAAGGGTATCGAGCACCAACCCTGTTGTAACCGGGGTTACCGGCAATGATTCCCTTACGATTCATGTGCGGCCAGCCACTCCGACCATTACCGGAGACAGCAATGTAAATGCCTCACTTACCTATCCGTATAGTGTACCTGCTATTACCGGTAGTACCTGGACATGGATAGCGCCGGCTGCTACAATTACCCAGACAGCCAATACAGCTAATCTCTTATGGAATACCCCTGGTCAGCCTCAAACTATCAAGCTGATCCAGACTGACCAATATGGATGCAGAGCAGATACCAGCAGAAAGAATGTGAACGTGTATCCCTTACGAATAGACAGCGTTAAAGTCTCCTCTCTTTCGCCCTGCCCGGGAAGCAGCTTTGTCATAACTGCAAAAGCATATGGGGCATATAAGGCTGGTAATGTGTTTACAGCACAGTTGAGCGCAGCCACCGGCAGCTTCTCCAGCCCTGTAAATATTGGTAAAGACAGCATACATCCTATCGGTAATGCTCAACTTGTAACTATCAATGCCACTATGCCCGGCTCGCAGACAAACGGCACTGGTTACCGCGTACGTATTATAGGCAGCTATCCGGTAGTTACCAGCGCTGATAATGGCCAAAACATTATAGTGAACGGCAAACCTGATACACCCTCTACTATCTCCGGTCCCAAAACTGTAACTTCGAACCAGGCAGGCCTGATCTATGCTGTCATCGGAAAAGCAGGCCTTACTTATACATGGACAGTCCCGACCGGTGCAGTCATCAATTCCGGCCAGGGAACGGATTCCATTCGAGTGACCTGGGGAGTTACTTCCGGTAGTGTAACTGTCAAAGCAAGCGATGCCTGTGGCGTTTCTGCCATCAGGAGTTTAGCAGTTACTGTTTCAGGCCATGCAGCTAGTATTTTAAGTCACGCAGGCAGCATTGTTGAGCCCGGCATTGATGGCAATGCCATTCAGGTATATCCCAATCCTTCAATGGGTACTTCATACCTGCTGTTTACAGCCACGATGGAAGACCAATACTTTGTTGAAATCACTGATGCTGTTGGCAGGGTAATATCACTCAAGGAAGGAAGGAGTACAATAGGTGAAAATAAAGTAGACCTCAATACCAGTAACTACGCGCAAGGGATGTACTTTATTAGTCTCATGGATAAATCACATGGAAGACGTACTCTGAAACTGGTTAAACTGGAATAATCAAATCGTTCCGATACGGAGAAAAACCTACAAGGCTTCAAAACCTTGTAGGTTTTTTTATGAGCACTCTATTAAATAGGTTACTGTTTCTGAAACGTGTATATAAATATTTCTTTTCTGGTATCAAAGCCCAGATCTCTATACACATTGATAGCTCGCTCATTTTCAGCTTTCACATGAAGGAAGGGCGTTTCCGAATTTGATTGAATTTTCCTGATCTGGAAATTCATCAACTTCCTTGCATAGCCATTCCCAATATGTTCAGGATGGGTACACACGGCGCTGATTTCTACATAATTGTACGCATGTAGGCGGTGCCCCGCCATTGCTGCCAGCTTGCCATCTTTAAAAATGCCGAAATAGTTCCCGAAGTAGATCGTATCGACGGCAAAGGGACCCGGATTAGTCAGTTTCGTAAGGGTAAGCATTTCGGGCACATGTTCTTTGGTTAATCGCACTATCTCTGAATCATCTGCTGGAGCTGCCATCGGCTTATCATATATCATCTGTAAGACCTGCATCTGGTTTATCTTCTTCCATGGACTTTGAATAGCGGTTTCTACGGGCGTTATAAATGCAAAAAAGCCGTCGAAAGGGATGAGTTCAAACAGATATTCAAAATTTTCCTTGGTCGCATTTTTTAATCCAACAAATGGCGCGACATCCTTTGAAAAATATTTTATGGCTTCATTTCCGTTCGACAGGTCTTTATTGCCAGATACTAAGGCGTTGTAGGCTGGGTTATCAAGTATATGTTCCATTGAATTACTATATTTCATTGCTTAAGGTAAAAAAGATCAGAAAGAAACAATTGATCGTGCAGCCAGATTTTGTCTGTAACCACCGGACTTACATAGTAAAAGGCGCGATTGTCATATTTATTCAGCCTTGAACCTCTCTTCCACTTTTTTCCTAAGGTCACGCAACGCCTTAGCCCTGTTCTTTTTTAACGGCTCTGCTATGGCCATTGCAGCGTCGCCAGGATTATATTTTTCTGCCCAAAGCGTTATCTCACTGAGTATCGGAATCATTTCAATCGCTTTTTCGGTAGGGCGATATAAAAATTTGGATTTATTGGTTGGTGCAGTATGCTTTGTAACGAACCCTTCTTGAAGCAACACGTTGAGCCTATCGGTTAAAATGTTTGTAGCAATCTTTTCATCCGAACATAAGAATTCACTAAAGGAATCTTTACCATAAAAAAGTAAATCTCTGATAATCAACATAGTCCATTTGTCACCAAATATATCCATGGTATAACTTATGGGACATTCCGACCTTCTGTTTATTGTCTTCATAAAAAAGATAAAAAAAGTTATTGCATATTGCAATTACTTTGTACATTTGTTATTGCAATATGCAAGTACAAATGTAATATAAATTTCTTAAAAAAATAATTAAATGAAAGCAATTCAGTTAAAGGCGTACGGTAGTCCAGTTGAGTACATCGACGTTGTAGAAATTAATGATATCGGAGCAATTAAAAATGATGAAGTCATTATTGAGGTTCTGTATAGCCCTGTGAATCCGAGTGATTTATTATTGGCGAATGGTACTTACCCCATACACCCTGAATTGCCTTCCGTAATAGGGGGTGAAGGTGTAGGCAGAGTGGCTTCGATTGGTAGTTCTGTTTCAACTGTTAAACCAGGCGATATAGTGACTATTCCGTTCGGCACATTTGCTTGGAGTGAAAAGGTTGTAGCCAAAGCTGCAGATCTGATTATACTGCCAGCAGACGTAGATTTACAGCAAGCGGCAATGTTTTCCATAAACCCACCGACGGCGGTGTTGTTGCTAGAAGAATTCGTTTCGTTAAATGCTGGTGATTGGATAGTATTCAACGCAGCAAATGCTTCTGTAAGCAATACTATCATCGCGGTGGCAAAATCAAAAGGTATAAAAACGCTAGGATTAGTCAGAAGAAAAGAGGCTATAGATATAGCGCTGAAAGCAGGTGCAGATGTTGTTTTAATTGATGATGAAAATGTTGTTAGTGAAGCGAAAAAACTTACCAATAATGTAGAAATAAAGTTAGGGCTTGATGCTGTTGGCGGTAAGGCAGCAGGTTCCATTGCCCAAATTCTTGGTAATGAAAGCCATCTCGTTTCTTATGCCATCATGAGCGGCGAACCCATTATTGTAAGCCAACTTGATCTTATTTTCAAAAGTATAACAATTCACGGGTTCTTTATGTATTTACCAACCTACCTCCCTAAGTTAAAAGAGGCAAAGCTCCAATCGTTGAAGCTGTTGGAACAAGGAAAAATAAACGTTCCCATTGCAGAAATATATCCTCCTGAAAGAATAAAAGAGGCACTACAACATACCATAAATGGGGGCAAAGTTTTATTGCAATTTAAATCTTAAAAAAATGAAACCAACAACTGAAGAAAAAAACATAGCTATTGCCCGAGAGGCATTTGATAAAGTATTTAATCAACGCGATTTTTCCGCATTTGATAAATATTGGTCACCTAACTACATTCAGCATAGCGCTCACATCCCGCCTGGCCGAGACGGATTGCGTAATTTGGTAAAGTCTTTTGAAACTGTGAGGTATGAACAAAACATGATAATGGCGGATGGCGATTATGTAATGTGCCATGGAAGATTTGTTGGTCTTCCTGGTCCAAACTGGATAGTGGTAGACATTATACGGTTTGAAGATGGAATTTTGGCTGAACATTGGGATATTATCCAGGATGAAGCGACCAAAGAATCATCAGTTAGCGGCAATCCAATGTTTGGAAATGAATTCGGAACGATACCACTTCCAAAATAATTGAGGTTAACGGATTAATTCAGAGGTGACAGGGCTGTTGCAGTTCATTATTAACGAATTGCAGCAGCCTTTTAAAGCCTCGAAAAACTTATTAAGCAAACTAAACAAGCAAATAAAAAAAAATGAATAATAGCATCCAAACTCTACGCATACTCTTTATGGTGGTAATGTTGAGCCCTATCATCGCGTCATCCCAGGTTAAGCACCTGCAAACTCATCCTAACACTCATCTTGCTCAAGCTCCGGGCTATTACCGCATTAAAGTCGGCGACTTTCAGGTAACAGCCTTGTCTGACGGCGTAACTGAAGGACCGGTTGCGCAATTATTTGTCGACGCCAAATCTGGGGAGGTAGATTCGGCACTTAAAGCTAATGACGAATCCGGACCTTACAAAATAGGACTTAACGCATTTCTGATTAACACTGGTTCGCAGCTGATTTTAGTTGACGCAGGTGCAGGGGATATATTTGACCGCGGCCAA
>DASWFF010000061.1:0-200989 GCA_036394375.1 Puia sp. | reverse complement strand
AGGGTGCTTCGCTGAAATTTGCTAAATATACGCTCATTGGATTTGCGCTAAGTGCAGCCATACTGGCATACATAATTCTTATCACTTGTTATAAATAAATCTGATCGGGAATTAGACCAAAAGATTACTTATCCTCCGGCGTCCGCCTGTTGGCTTTTTATTTTCTGAATCCAATTCTCTCCCGGTCATCCCACTTTCTTTGGGCGGCCTTTTCATCCAGCAAATTTTCCATCGCGTCATAAATATGGTTCAACTGTGCATCATGTTCACCTAATCTTTCCTTGATTTCTTTCAACTGTTCTTTTAAATCATTTTGCCTGAATACAATTCGCCGTATTTCCACAAAAGCCCTCATAATGGCAATATTCATGTTAATAGCTTTATCAGAACTCAGAATACCGCTTAACATGGCAACCCCTTGTTCCGTAAAAACATAAGGCAAATATCTTGTTCCTCCCCAAGTTTTTGAGGTTTCATTTTGCAACCTCAAATTCTCATCTAAACTTGAGGTTTCAATTTGCAACCTCAAGTTTTCGGCTTCCTCTTTGGTGAGTTGAAACATAAAATCTATTGGAAATCTTTTTATATTTCGCTTTACCGCAAGATTAAGTGCTTTAGTCTCAATCTCATATAAATTAGCCAGGTCTCGATCCAGCATAACTCTTTCTCCTCTTAGTTCATATATCCGGTTTTGGATGCTTCGTATTATTTGCATAAGAACTAAATTAATTATTTCCCAGATGTCTAAAAAAAGAAAATTGTCCGGAAATAGTATTCGTCTTATTCCACAAAAGCTCTCCTATCCCTATTCCCCCATCCGCATGACCCGCATCCCATCGAGCATTGCCTGGTTGATAGCCCCATTCATATTCTCATCATACTTTTCAAAAGAAAGGGAAATAATATGCGCTCCCTTGACCAGGTGCAATCGAACAGGGTTCGTATATCCCCAATTGCTCCATTCGTTCTTGCCTCGCTGTGGCATGACAATAGTACCTACCGGCAAACCATCTAGTTTTATTGTCCGGATGGCGCATTTATTCTCCGTATTGATCGGGCCATTGCCATTGGCATACCTGAAATCGATAAAATAGGTTCCTGCCGTGTCGATGACAACAGGCAATGTCGCCACCCTGTTGTTCCGTTCATCCAATTCAATAAACCCTTCCCCGGTGTACCCTTTATAGTCATAGACTGCTTTAGGAGCAAAATCTTCTGCCTGGTAAAATTTTGTATGGTTCAACGTATTGACGACTAACGGCTCGGACTCAAAAGAGGATACACCGGCCGAATCCTCCGCAACTACCTGGTATTCGGCTACGGTATCTCCACTGAATACAAAGCCTGTCTCCCTGGTCTTTGCCGCCTGCTTGCCATTCTTCAGCACCCGATACACAGCGGCATGTTTTACCGGCGGCCATACCAGCTTCCGGTGCTCTTCTTTAACATCCGGGGTAGCCACGGAATACACATCCGGCACCATTCGTTCCGGTCCAGGCCGGTCAGCAGTCCCGGAAAGCCGGATGTAGACCCTGTGCCTGCCCTTCAGGGCAGCGCTTACGACAGGTGCCGGCAAGTCTTTCCCATCCAACACAAACCGCCGCACCCGGCTGCCATACCCTTCACAAACAATATCCAGCGTCGCCTCCCGATAGTTGAAATTTTGCAACTCCCTCCTGCCTCCCATAGCCCGGGGAACGAAGGGCTCGAACGTCAGGCCCTCTCTGCCAAACCGGATGCCGAAGAGCACTTTGTGAACGAGACTGATATTCCCCGAAAGGCTCCACAACATATTACTACTATTGATCTGCGTTCCGGAAAAATCCCCGTCGCCCACCACGAAATTCTCCTTATTGGTAACAAACATTGCCGCAGGCCGGTATATATCTCCAATGCCTTTCATAACGGCAGCTTCATTACCCGCCTTAGCCACGGCCCAGGTCCAGAAGGTTTCTACGAAAGGCCATACAGCTTCATTATGATAAGGCGGAATGCCCGGTATCTCCGGGTAAATACAGGGAATACCGAAAGCCGTCATCGGAGCGTTGCGCACGATTTCTTTTTGCCGGGCCTTATCCGCAATATCCCAGCATATACAGAGCGCCTCCCCCAGTGACTCCCACCGCGGCGAAATGATCAAATGACGCCTGCCGTACAGGTATTGCGCATAATATCCTTTGCCGGGCATCCACAGGTAGTGATTGATGCCGTTACGGATACGTTCCGCCAATGCCAAATGCCGTTGGGCCGTAGCCTCATCTTTCAGGATAAGCGCCATTCGCGCCAAAACCTGGTTAGCCCGGAAATGAACCGCATTGGTGCCCAGGCATTCACTCTGGAAAATATCCGCCGGCTGCATCCACATCGGATAGGTCTGCTCCCGCCAGTCAAGAAAAGAGGACTCTCCCCTGACCAACCCTGTCTCAGGGTCATAAACCACGGCGCCATCGTCTTCCATGGAATTCCTGATGATCCCATAAGCCTTCTTCAGCCAGTCTTCGTCACCCGTAGCTATATATATTTCCCAGGCCGCTACCGCCCAGATCATCCGGTCCGTGGAACAGGGATAAGCGCCCCCGGTACCGGTGTCCTGGATAATACGGCCCTTACCGTTCACTTTTCGCAGCAGGCTTTTCATCGCTACTGCCGGCTGCAGATAGGCCATGGACAGGATTATACTGTAGCTGATATCCCGGGTCCATACACCCGCCCACTCCTTACCCGTCCGGAAAGTGCTGTCGGCTTCTACGGCTTTGCACATTTCCTCCAGGGACATATTGTAAATGGCATCGGAAATAGCGAGATCCGAATGGTACTGTGGAAACCGGGCTATATCGCGGCCCAGGGTCCATGAGCCGTCGGTCTTTTTTTCGTCTTCCGGGTTATTGAGCTCAAAGGTGGCCTCATATATATGACCAGGGCCCTGCTCTTTCATCTTCAGCTGTGGATGGTTGACCAGATTGTCGAAATCCCATATCATGGGCAGCGTGCCTCCCGCCACATAGACGTCCTTAAAATCCTGCTTGTAAAGTCTGTCCCCTTTCACCGTTGTATAGTATCCAACACTGTCAAAAGCCTGGAATACATTGCCGAGATCAACACGAAGTGTCAGCCCTGTCTTAGGGGCAAGATAGACCGGTTCCGGAGGCGCAGGCTCATTTAATTGCGTGCCAAAACGGATCAAAGGCGTCACACAACTCCCATCCTTTACAACACAGGTAAAATGATGATCTGTTCCGGCGGCCAGTTCATTATCCTTTCCATTAATACTGAACTTAAAGCTGATATGCGCATCTTTGTACCTACTCGCCGGGCTCCGGTAATCGGACACCATCTCTGTTCGCGACAAAACGCGGGCCCTGTATTTTGCCTGCTGCACGATACTGTCCGCATACACCGTGTAGGCCCGGGTATGTAACAACACGCGTTGTGCCCCCGCATACCGGTGACAGCCGGCCATTACGATGATACACAAGGCCCTGAAGACATGTTTCCTGGTCGTTATTTTCAGCATAGTTCTAATATTCGGCTACCACCATATCCCAGTATTGCAGGGAAGGCAGGATGAAAGAAATGGAATTACCCGACCGGGTAAAAGGGATGGCCTGCACTGCACCACCGTTGACATCCGGGGACGCCATCCAAAGGGCCGTCACCGGTTTTGACAAGGTAAGGATAAAAGACAAATTTTGAAAGGTATTGGGCGTCGCCTGGCTTCCATTGGTATCGCACCAGTCAAAGGACGCGGCATTGGCGAAATTGATCAGGTGGATAACCTGGCGGTTGCCAAAGTCCTTGCCCATATAAGACACGCTGCCATTTTGCGGCGGCCAGTTATTCAGCGAAACTTTTCCGTCGACGGAGATGAGGGTGGGATTGTTGAACGTTCCCCCATCCCGCAGGACATTCTCATAGCCCGTCAGAAAATCGTAATAATGGATCATCGCCTGCTGCAGGTCAGGTTTCATCATCAAATTGCCATGGCATGGCGTCCACGAAGGCAGATACCGACTTCCTGCAGCAACTCCAAACCATCATCGACGCCAATATCACTAATTAATATTGACCTTGACGTGGACACATTAGCCAAAATGATGCACATAAGCCGGGGCACTTTCTACAGGAAGATCAAGGGTCTTTCCAACCTGACGCCCAATGAGCTCATCACCCTCTCCCGGCTCAAAAAGGCCGCAGAGCTCCTGGCAAAAGGGGAATACAAAATCACCGAGGTCGCTCATATTGTCGGCTACAACCTGAACAGCAATTTTTCAAGAGACTTCAACAGACAATTTGGCATGTCGCCGTCCGCTTATGTAAAAAGCCTTCAACGGTAATGCAAATATCTTTCATAACTTGCCTTCCATTATAGGATTAATAAAGAAAAAATGGAAATAGGAATAGATAGTTTTGCTGCTACAGGCTCCCTGGAAAACGCCCTCGATGCCAAAGGCAATATGAATGCCATGGAAAACCTGTTGGCACGGATGGAATTAGCGGACCAGGTGGGTTTTGATGCATTCGGCATAGGCGAACACCATCGTAAGGAATTTTTAGATGCCGCTCCGGCAATAATATTGGCTGCCGCTGCAGCACGCACCAAACGTATTCGGTTAGCCAGCGCCGTTACTGTTTTAAGTGCGGCCGACCCGGTGAGGGTTTTTCAGAATTTTGCCACGCTGGATATCATTTCCCGGGGTCGTGCAGAGGTTGTAGCGGGCCGTGGTTCATTTGTAGAAGCTTACCCACTATTTGGTTATAAGCTTCAGGATTATGATGCCCTCTTTGCTGAAAAGCTGGATCTGTTCCTCCATATAAGGGATCATGAAGTGGTAAACTGGCAAGGCAAATTCCGGCCCGCATTAAACGGTATTGCCGTTTATCCCCGGCCAGTACAGGATCCGCTGCCCGTTTGGCTGGGTGTAGGCGGAACGCCGCAATCATTTGCCCGCGCCGGCTTGCTTGGTTTACCGCTCATGGTGGCCATCATTGGCGGGGAAACACATCGCTTTCGCCCATTGATTGACCTGTACAGAGAAACCGGCAAAAAAGCGGGTCATCCCCCCGAAAAATTAAAGGTGGGCATCCATTCATTAGGCTATGTTGCCCGCACCACCAAAATGGCTATGGATAATTATTATCCCGGCTATGCCGAAACCTTTACAAAAATTGGCAAAGAACGTGGATGGGGCCCGGTAACCAGGCCTCAATTTGAAGCGCAGATTGGACCCAATGGCGCCCTGTTAGTGGGTAGTCCTGAGGAAGTAGCTGAAAAACTTCTCCGTCATAGCGAAGCATTGGGAGGTGTTTCCAGATTCACTTTTCAGATGGACAATGCGGGGTTGTCCCATGAACAATTGCAGCAATCCATTGAATTGATCGGTAAGCATATCATACCATCAATAAATTAGGGAAAGGGCCTATTGCCCGTGTCGGGGGGAAAAAAAGGCAAAGAATAAGAGAGCCAGATAAGGCATTGCCAAAACGCTGAAAGAAATAATCAAATGCCATTTCCTTTTCGGGTTTTGATTCGATAACTCTTCATATTTCCCGAAAATTTGCAGGTCGCGATGCTTAACGATAAAAATATAGTTAAAGAGAATCGCAGTTAGTATATAAATGGAAATGGCAAAAACAGCAGATTCCGCCTGTGATGAAAACCAGGCATGTCTTATTATGTGTAAATAGAGCGCCTGCATTAACAGCAGCCATCCCCCTGAGCCGAGTGAGAATAAATACATGGCCTGAATACGGGTATTGAAACTTTGTCTGTCCTGGCTTGTCTTATAGAAATAGTTATAGATATTGAAATAGAGATAATCTATGTGTTTCATAGAGTCGTTTTCAGTTTAGGGTGTCGGGATGACGGATTATGGTCCTACTATTAACGCTGATTAGGGAGAAATCGTATACTATTCTTTCCAGATCAAAATGCCGGCAGGGCTTCCCAAAACAGGAATTTCAGGGGACGGGGGTTAGTCAGCTAAACGCCTATAAATCAACAGTTTATTTTTATGAGCTATTGCAAACCTCCACTGCCCATCTATTCGCTGGCGCAAAACAGCCAAAGCGGCTTTATAACAACTATATTGCCTCGTTCTTCCATTTTGGCCAGGATGCCTTTCAATCAGCTTTGCGGCGAAAGGTACTGAGCATAAGCATACCCCTCCTCCCCTTTATCCGTCCTGATAAGCCACCACTGGTCATTGGTTTTACTTACCAATACCACTGTCGCATTGTGAGCCGCTTTGCCGACAATAGGCTGATCCGTACCAGGTCCTTTCCGGATGTTCAGGTTTGAACTATCGGTACTTACGGTTGCTTTGCTGCCAGGTGCTGCCTGGGAAACATTAACGTTCATAACTACGTCTCCGGCTCTAAAATCGGGGTCCAGCTTGGCGTAGATGTTCCATAACTGATCCTTGGCAGCGCCATCAGGGGCTTCTCCATCTATGTAAAGTACATTATCCTGCTCCCTCACCTGCAGGTTGGCGATATTCAGCGTTTTCGCAGTATCCAGTAATTCCTTGTATTTATCTTGCAGGGCCATAGATTATTTATTTAATGGTAAGCTGATTATTAATCTTTTTGGGCTTCAGCGTATGTAAGCTCATCATAAGCTTCTGAAGGCTCGCCCGTTTGATATCTCCATTTAGCGTAACCTCCCCGTCTTTAACAGTGGCTGATACACCAGGATAATCTTTAATAGCGTCGGCAACGTTTTTCGTTAAAGGGTCATCGGCGGCAATGACAACCGGAGCGGAAGGCGGTGGCGGCGGCGGAGCGATGGTGCAGTTGTCTATCACCTGCTTCACCCCGGGAATGCTGCTAACAGATTGCTCGCACATGGATTTAGAGGTCGCATCGGCACATTCGCCGCTTAACGTAACAACGCCCTTGTCCACGGAAGCCGTTATTCCCGACATTTCCTTCATATCTTTTTTCTTTGAGTCGATGGCTGCCAGTATAGAGGCATCTTTATTCCCGCAAGAGAAAAAAAGTATGGACGAGGCAATACAAATCATTACCGCTGTCAAAAGACAGCGAGTGGCTTTTTTCATAAGTGTTTATTTATTGTTTACGCATTTGCAGCATTTGCTGCGTTTGGTTTATTAGTGAACTTTTGCAACAGACCGGGTATGGCTGCGGCAATGGCGCCAGTAACCGCAGCGGGTAAGCCAAACTTACTCGCCAGGGTGCCTACCAGACCTCCGGTAATCACACTAGTAGCCAGGCCGCCTGAACTGAGGCTGCTTTCAATCTTGGATAAAATACCGGTATTAGCGGCCGGCGTCGCAGCCTGACTTTGCAAGGTCTCATTTATGTGAGACGCAATTTCATTGTGAACCGCATCGGCCTGTTCACTAGGGATAGCTGCGGCTACTTCCGGGTTGTTACCCATATGTTCTTTTACCATTGCAAGGATTTGTTCAAACATGAGATGTGATTTTTAAAATTTATGAATTGATTAAATTGCCAACCGGTAAAAAGACTCTTCACCGACCGATCAAACTAATAATAACATTGCTAACTAATCAGGAGATACAAGACGTATGGTCATTCTAACGACACTTGCGCGTCGCCTATAAGGTACAATAGCGTTATGAAAGTTATGATCCGTTTAGGCAGGGGAGGGTGATAGAAAGCAAGTTTAATCTTTAATTCCATTTACTTTCCATCTAAGTGTAAACCCTATGTAAAGTAAGGTTTTATTCTAATAATCCAAAAATATTTTAATGTGAAATAATTATTCTCCCAGCCACCTACCGACGGATATCTTTCTTAAAATCTGTAGCTGACTCCGATTTAAATGGCAACTTTTAAATGGATCGTTTCTCCGGGCAATACGCGGTGAACGGGTATGCCGATCGAATATTTTTCGCAAAGGTCTTTGATGTGGCGGTCTATTTCTTCCGGGGAATAACGGCTGGAAAAATGCCCCAGGATCAATTGTTCTATATTCAGGACGCTTACCATTTCCATCACTTCTTCCAGGGTGCTATGTTTATTCCCATGTGCACGGACTTTTCTATCTTCTCCATTGCCTAAAAAAGTGGCTTCATGGATAAGGACCTTCGTGTTATTCCATCTTTCGGCGTCTTCCACGGGCGTATCCCCTGAGTAACCCAGGAGATTGACACGGGATTCCATAGAGAGGCTGTCTCTTCCCTGCTGTTCCGCCAGCTGCCGAAGGTCTTCTCCGGATAGAGAGGCATACTCCGGTTTTAGTTTTTTCCTGACCTGGATCACCTGGTAACCCAGGCTCTTGATGATGTGCCGGTCCACCGGTACGTGTTCGTTACGAATGGGCTTTACCAGGATATCTTGAGAAATCCATATCTCCTCTCCTTCCGTAACGGGAGCCCAAATCGTGCCGGCCACCTGGGGATCGAATTTTTTCGAAAACGTTTCCAGGGCAGTGAAAGAGCCGGAATCTTTTGGATAATGAATGATGGGATAACCAGGCCGGGCGTTGAGCTGGTTGAATTGTAGCAACCCTGTGAGATGGTCCCTGTCTGCGTGTGAAATAAATACCTGGTCGATCTTCCGGCTTTTCTGGAGAAGGCTGGAGATCATACCCTCCCCGGCATCGAAAAGAATTCCCCATTCCTCTATAAAATACCAGGTCGAAAAAAGGACGGTAGAGTATCCGGTGATAGTCAGCTGCATAAAACGAGTAATTGATCCTGACGAAGATAGGTCAATTCAAAAATAAAAGCCTTCCTCCAGGTGGAAGAAGGCCTTGTTCATTAGGGACCGGATTTTACTTTGTCGCTTTATCCAAAGAAAAATTGATGCCGCCGGCCGGCCATTGGCATCGGGATAGATTCAGATCGTATAGTTATCGCCTCCGTTTTCAAGGCGATCGTCCTGCAATTATTTACGAGCAATTTCCTTGTTGCAGCTTTTTACCAGAGGCAGCACTAATATAAGCAGTAATATAGCAATGCCGCCAATGACTTCTATGGCGTTAAGCTCGGAAGACCCCGTTATGTTCTTATTGCTTTCAGCAAGCACATTTGCCTGAGATCCAATTACTATCAATAAAGAAGCAAATACAAAACGGATTGCTTTAAGAGAATTTTTCATTTTTGTATTTTTAAATTTTAAGAATTTTTAGTCAGGCAGTAAAAGTCAAGTTTTAAGCCAGTATTGTTTTGGCATTTGTACCAAACACACGGAAGGCATGCTGCTGCGCAATAGCCGTGCGTTTCGGGTGCAGGATTTGAGCTATAAAAGCGTGATTCCTCCCATCTCCGGCATACTAAAATGGAAAACCCCTTCCATAATGAAGGGGTTTTGCGCGAGAGCGGCTCCCATGCTGCGTTATTTAATGTGGGGCAGTGCTTTTCTCCATCGGTGCAGCCGGCAGCCAGACGGTCATTTCACCCTTGCCACGGTTGGCCCATGCGTAATAGGGGATCAGGGTAACCGGTATGGTCTGTGATAAAGTGGTGGAGTCGGTCCGCCGTGCTGCCTGCCCGGTAAGAACCGTCAAGCCTTCCAGCAGGTCTGGTCTCCTCTTTGGAAGCCATTGGCTGTTTACCGGCAGGAGCAGGTTGCTGACCTTTCCTCCATTATCCTTCCACTCCGCGCAATACATCAGGGGTCCCCGTTGTACGGCCACTTTACCCGTATCGTCGGTAAGCCGGGAATCCGCTACCACTTTCTCCACCGGCATGGGCAGGTTCATAGTAATGTGGTCGCCTTTGCGCCAGGTGCGGTTGAGCACGGCATATCCGTTCTCTATCCTATAGGAAATGGGTTTGCCATTGATAAGAATTTCCACTTTGTGGGGCGCGGAGGCTCCCGGCTTGTCTTTTTCAAAGGAGTAGAGGGCCGAAGGAATGGCCTGGCCCCTGATCCAGCCCGGTATCCGCAGCTTCACCGTCAGGGACAGCGGGGCAACAGGAAGGAGGGTAAAAGACAGGAGCCCGTTCCAGGGGTAGTTATTCTTTTGGATCACCTGCAAAGGCTGACCGTCTACCTGCAATTGAGCCGTGCTGCTGATGAACAGGTTGACAAACAGGTCATGGCCCTTCTGCGCATAGACATACCCGGGAAGGGAAGGCAGGAGGCGGAGCATATTCGTAGGACAGCAGGAACACTCGAACCAGCCGGAACGCTCCCGTTCCAGGTCCTTATGGGCAGAGTCGTCGATGACTTGCATGGCATTGGTATAGAAGAAAGTTTTGCCATCGAGTCCTACGCCGGAGAGCAGGCCATTGTACAAGACCTTTTCCATCAGGTCGATATATTTCGCATCCCCGTGCAGGAGGAACATGCGCTGGTTCCAGAACACATTACCGATGGCTGCGCAGGTCTCATTGTACGCCGTTCCATTGGGCAGTTCGTAATCATCGCCAAAACGTTCCCCGTCGCCCACGGCTCCGATGCCGCCCTGTACATAGATCTTTTTGTTTACCATATTGTTCCAGATCCGGTCGATCGCATCGATGTACAGGCTGTCCCCGGTGAGCGCGGCCACATCGGCCATCCCGGAATACAGGTACATGGCGCGAACAGCATGCCCTTCGGCCTCATTCTGCGCCGTTACCGGCTTGTCATCCTGCCAGTACTCGCCGTTCTTCCATTCGTCGGTGCTATGGGAATCATAGACCCGTTTTCCTCTTGCATCGATAAAGAATTTCGCCAGTTCGAGGTATTCCTTTTTCCCGGTAATGCGGTAGAGACGTACCAGGCCCATTTCAACGATCTCATGACCAGGAGCTACTTCCCGCCGGCCCGGGCCGAATGTGCGTACCAGGAGGTCCGCATTCCGGAGAGCGATGTCCAGGAAATTGCGTTGGCCGGTAGCAAGATAATGGGCGCTGGCTGCTTCGAACATATGCCCTGAATTATACAGCTCGTGGCTGAGCTCATGCTCTTTCACCCAGCGTTCAGGCCCTGACCAGGGATGCGGATGCAGGGAGTCGATCGTGCGGGCCGTATATAAGTACCCATCCGGTTCCTGGGCATGCGCTATCGTATCGATCAATGCATCGACATAGGCCCGGAGGGCCGGATCGGGATGTACGGCCAGGGAATAGGAAGCGCCTTCAATCGTCTTATAAATATCGGTATCGTCAAAAGGATATTTTGTGCAGAACTTACCCTTTGGAGGAGCAGTCATCCCCTGATCGGTCATTTGTTGTGAAGCCATGCCCCGGGCGGCCATTATGAAATTGCTGACCCTACCTGTGCTTTCGCAGCGGGCGAAGGAGGCAGGGATGGTGGCCGTGCGGTTGCGTTCAATCCTCGGAGACCAGAAGGAATCTGTCAGTTGCACCTGTTTGAAGGATACGGGGCTGATCGGATAGTCTCTTTGTTGGGCCTGCAAGGCTCCCGCGTATAACAGGGTGGTGCCTCCCAGGAGGCAGAGGCTCGCTAATTTTTTTAAGTGGGGAGCGTGGAATGAAAGCTGCATCATGGTTTATATTTTACGAATCGGTTGACCGCTACCAATCACAAGATAGGAATTTTTTAATAATTGTCAATTTTACGGCTATTATGCCCGATCGCCCATTTTGCCCGCACATTGGCAGAATATCCAACCGGGAATGTCCATCTTTTCCTTCCAGAAATATCGAGGAGAAGAAAATCCCCGGTTTTCTTGGTAGCTTTAGGAAAACCTTTTATTCCGGGATTACCGGAATACATCCGCATATCCTTCCTGGCAGACAACCATTTTGTCCGGACCATGGGATTGAACATCCTTTCCGGACGCGATATCAGCGCCGATCAATATCCGGAGGATTCTACCGCCGCCGTCCTGAATGAAAGGGCCGCGAAACTAACCGGTCTTAAAAACCCTGTGGGAGAGACGATCAGCAATCACGGTAGAAAATGGAGGATCGTGGGCATAGTGAATGATTTCATACCAGGATCGCCTTATGATCCTATTCAGCCGATCATCATAAAGGGCCCTGACCATGAATTTGGCACGGTGAGCTTCAAACTGAACGATAAAAATTCAATGGCGGCCAATCTGAAAAAGATCGGCGGGATCTTTAAAAAGTATAATCCGGACTACTCTTTTGACTATAAGGTGGTAGAGGATGTGTATGCCGAAAGTTTCAAAGATGCGAAGCATATTGGAATACTGGCGGCGATATTCTCCGGGCTGACTATTTCTATTTCCTGCCTCGGCCTCTTTGCCCTGGCGGCCTATATGGCGGAGAATCGAATTAAAGAGATCGGGATCCGCAAAGTGCTGGGAGCTTCGGTATCGGGTATAGCGGCCCTGTTGTCGAAGGATTTTCTGAAGCTGGTGCTCATTTCCTTTGTCATTGCATCGCCCCTGGCGGGTTGGGCCATGCATGCGTGGCTGCAAAATTTCTCCTACCATATCCGTATCAGTTGGTGGATCTTCGCTCTTACGGGGCTGCTAATGGTGCTGATCACCATCATCACGGTCAGCTCCCAGGCTATCCGGGCGGCCCTGGCAAATCCGGCCGATAGTTTGAGAACGGAATAGGCCCGAAGATGCCGCGTAGCAATTTATTCCGTACGGAGGCTGTTCACCGGGTTGGCCATAGCTGCCTTAACGGCCTGAAAGCTCACCGTGGCCAGCCCGAGCAGCAGGGCCGCGCCTCCGGCCAGCACAAAGATCCACGCAGGGACAGGGGCCCGGTAAGCAAAGTCCTGCAGCCACCGGTGCATGATGAACCAGGCGACCGGCGATGCCACTACCAGGGAAATGCCGATCAGTATCATGAAATCCCTACTAAGCAGGGAAGTAATATTCGCCACACTGGCTCCCAACACTTTGCGGATCCCGATCTCTTTTGTTCTTTGTCCCGCCGTGAACATAGAAAGGCCGAACAAGCCCATACAGGATATGAAGATAGTGAGGCCCGTAGCTATGTTCATCAAAGTGGCCGTCTTCTGCTCCTTTTCATACATGGCAGCGATCGTCTCGTCCAGGAACCGGTAGGCAAAGGGTTCGTTGGGATATATCCCTTTCCATACCCGCGCCACCTTCGCCAGGGTGGTTTTGACGCTCCCCAGTTCCTTGCCTTTGGCAGCCAGCTTGATCGCGAGGCTATTTTCCGGCTGGGCCAGATCCATGATAGCTATAGGCCGTATCGGATCATGGTAGGAGTTCTCGTGGAAATCAGCTACCACACCAACAATGGGAATGGGCTTATCGCCCAGGTAAATAAATTGCCCCACGGCTTCTTCCAGCCTCTTAAAGCCCAGCGCACCGGCAAAGGATTCATTGATCACAAATTCTTTGATGCTATCTCTGTTAGCAGCCGGCAGCAGATTTCTTCCTGCCAGCAACTTAATTTCATACAGCGAAATGAAATTCGAATCGGCTATCTGCAGGGCAGCCAGCACCTCCGTTTCCTTTTTGCCTTTATATTGCAGCGGCACCGTAGTGCGAAAATCGCTCAGGGGGGTAAAAGATTGACGGGAGACCTTGTTTATACCGGGTAGCTGTTGTATCCGTTCCGCGAAAAGCTGCATTTTTTTAGCGCTATCCCCCGGATCGGTATATACCGAAAGGATGGCATCGGTGGTAAAGCCCAGGTCTTGACTGCGCATATAGGTAATCTGACGGCTGATGATGATCGCGCTGATAATGAAGATCAGGGAGATGGCGAACTGAAAAACGATCAGCCCTTTCCGCAGATACCATTTCCCTTGCCCAGCCTGTGCGCCGGAGCCTTTTAAGCTAAGGACCGGCAGATAGGCGGACAAGATCTTTGCCGGATAAAAGCCGGCCAGTAAGGTGGTGCCCACGGTAAGCAGCAATATAAAACCAAGGGTGGCGGGATGGAGAAGATGGAAGTGCACCTCTTCCGGTATAAATGCTTGAAAAGCCGACAGCACGGGTTTCACGGCCAGGGCAGCGATCAGCAAGGCGCCAAGGGTAAGCAGGAATGTCTCCATTAAGAACTGAAAGACGATACTCAGCCGGTTGCCGCCCATGACTTTCCGGATCCCGATTTCTTTGGCTCTGCGCAGAGACAGGGCCGTAGATAAATTAATAAAGTTGATGGCGGCCAGCAGCAAAATAAAAGCGGCGATGCCCATCAGCACATAGAGGGTAGGCAAATGCGCCTTGCGGATCCCGTCATCGACTCCGGCGTTGAAATGGATTTCGGACAGGGGTTGCACCTTCATGCTGTATTTTACGCCGGGATCCAATTTTACATGCTCTTTACCCAATGTCGCTAATTTTGCATTCACCCTGGCCGGTGCTGTACCCGGGTATAGCTTAACGAAGGCCCGCGAGTCCCAGGGACTATTCCCATTGCCCCATTCTCCCGGCTGAATATCCTTTCGCAAAAAACTATTTTGGATGGTGCTGAAAGAGATGAACTCTGAAAAAGGAAAATCCGTATTACCTTGCCAGTCTTTTACCACTCCTGTAACCCGGACCCTAAGTGAATCATTATAGATCATGGTCTGTCCGATGATCTTATCGGGAGAGGCATCTCCAAAATATTTACGCGCCTTGGTTTCCGAAAGCACGACGGTAAAGGGATCCTTTAAAGCAGCAGCTGGATTACCGGCGAGCCAGTCATATCTAAAGATGGTAAAATATTGAGGTTCTGCAATAATGGTGGAAGGGGTGGATCGGCCTTCCTGTTTGTTATCGAATTTCTTAGTGGGATCGTCGCTGCCGGGAATATTGATCTTTGCCAGGTAAAGATGATAAGCCGCGATGGATTCCAATCCCGGGATGTTTTCCCGGGCCGCCAGGGGAGCGCCTGGAGGAACAGTAGCCGCACTTCGTGGGACATCCCCGTTATACTGTAGTTCCTCGATGATACGGTAAATACGTCCTTTGTCCGGGTGGAAGGTATCAACATTTAGTTCGAAGTGAGTGATCAGGTAGATCACGATACAGGAGCAGATCCCCAGGGCCAGCCCGAGTATGTTGATCAGGGAATAGATCTTATGCCGGGTGATATTACGCCAGGCAATTTTGAAATAGTTCTTCAACATACTCTAAGCTTTTAGTTGGTGAGATATTTGAAGGTTTCAAAATACTATAATTCTCCGTTGGAGGAAGTTAAAGGAATCCCAATTCGCGCAGGCGGCGCGTCCGGCGAGGGGGGATGGGGGTTATTTTTTACAATAATCGCCGGATTCTTCTACCGGGTATTTTTTGTCCAGGTCGATATTATTGAAGCTGTGCCCGCCTCCCCAGGAAAATAATTTTTCGAAGAACGGGAGGAGTCTGCTGTTTTTTATACCTGCTAAAAAATAGACTTCATGTTCTTTCTCCTTCATACCCATCTCATAGAGCAGTTGATCGTGTCCTGTTATGCCCAGGGAGTTGAAGTATTGTTTCATCCGGAAGTATTCACAGACATTTCCGCTCTCCAGTCTGCCGGCGAAATAAAAAGGCATGAACCAGCCGATCACATAACAGCTAAAGGAGATGATTTTTCCAACGATATGAAATCGTAGTTCATAATATTTCGAGGGTTGAATTCCATATTGGTTCATTAATTGCAAAACCTCCTTCCGGTGATTCCACTCGTCCAGTTCTATTTGCCTGATCGCGGCTTTCTCTATGGGATTTTTTACAGAAGCAGCGTGACCCTGGTAGGCGAAGGAAGCGGCTTTTTCTGCTGAATAGGCTTTTTTCAACAGGTCTATCAGTTCGGGGTGTTGGAGTTGCATCCGGCAAATCTAGGCCAGGTTCTCTATATTTGTTACTCAAAACGGTAAAATATGCAGGCACAAGGACCTTCGAATGATCCATTGCACGGACTGACGCTCGAAAAAATCGTAACGCATCTGGCGGAGAGTTATGGATGGGAAGCGTTGGGAGCGCAGATCCGGATTAAATGTTTTACTACCAACCCCTCTGTGCAGTCCAGCTTAAAGTTCCTGCGAAAAACCCCCTGGGCCAGGACGAAGGTGGAGGATTTTTATAAGTATTCGCTCCGGAAGAATAAATTGAAATAACCCCCGATCATTTCTTTTTGGCGCCCCTTGTCTTTGGCTTCCCATATTTCTGTTTCATCCGGTCGGCATGGCGAATGATGACATTGACCTTTTTATTCTTTTCCAATTTTTCATGAAACGCCCCCCCGGCAAATTCCGGTTTGGGGATATCAAGGGGAATCACTTTCATATAGGGTTTTGGCTTCTCGTCTTCCGTAAGGATGTCGGAGATCTCCAGGCCTTCCGGTAAGGGGGCAATGGGAATTTTATAGTTCATCAAACCCTCTATAGCTGTCTGATATTCTTTTTCCTTTTCTGTAATAAAGCTGATGGCGATCCCTTTTTGATCGGCTCTTCCCGTCCTTCCGATCCGATGAATATAGTCTTCCGGGACCTCAGAGGTGTCGAAGTTGATGACATGGGATACTTCCGCCACATCGAGACCACGGGCAATAATGTCGGTAGCGATCACAAAATGATACTCTCCGCTCTTGAATTTATTGACGGTGTTAAACCGGTAGTTCTGATCTTTATTGGAATGGATGACCCCGGTCCTGCCCGGGAATTTTGCGGCTAATTGTTCGTACAACTGATCTGCCAGCTGTTTGGTCGCGACGAAGATCAGGACTTTGGTCATTTCAGGGTCGCGGCCCAGGAGCAGTTCCAGGAGGTTAACTTTCGTATAAAAGTTGGGGACTTCGTATGCTTTCTGATCGATGTTCTCGACTGGGGTACCGGTGGGCGCCGCCTCGACCCGGGCGGGGTTGTTAAAATAAGTATCCATGAGCATCTCTACCTCCTCTGTAATGGTAGCCGAGAACATGAGGTTCTGCCTTTTAGCGGGCAGCAGATCCAGGATATTCCTTAGCTGTGTGCGAAAGCCGAGATTAAGCATTTCATCTACTTCGTCTATCACTAATTTTTTAATGGCATTCAACCGCAGGGAGCCGCTGAGGACCAGGTCATACAATCTGCCCGGGGTGGCGACCAATATATCCAGCCCTTGTTCCACTTCCACTCTCTGCGTATTGGTATTGACGCCTCCATAGACTCCTACAGTCTGCAGGGTCATGTAGGGGGTGAGTTCCTTAACCGACTGTACGACCTGTACAACCAGCTCGCGGGTAGGGACGATGATCAAAAGCTGGGGGGTCCTGCTCTTCGAAAAAGCCAATTGCCGGAGACAGGGCAGTAAATAGGCGAAGGTCTTGCCCGTGCCTGTCTGAGCTATCCCGCACACATCACGGCCGGACATTATTACGGAGAAGACTTTCTGCTGAATAGAGGTAGGAACCTGGTAGCCTAAGTCGTCTAAGGCGTTCAGCAAAGGTTTGTTCAGATTTAAGTCACTAAAAGTCATGCTACTTACGTTAAGAAGGGCAAAGGTAGCTCAAATCCCCGGCAGTTGGGCGAAAAGGGGGGTAGACCGCAGGTGCAGGCCGGTTGAGTGCGGAGTTTACCAGGATAAGATAAAGGCATGCATGTCGCCGGAGAACTGGTAAGCGGGGGTAATGTCGGAGACATCGCAGATTTGCTTGATGATCGAAAGCCCCAGGCCATTGTGCCCGCTATGCTGTTCATCCTTATAAAACCGCTTAAAGATCCTTGCCTGATTTAAAGAGCTGCCATTACTTGTATTGCTGACGGAGAGACTATGAGGCTGTAATTCGATAGCGATCTTGCCATTCAGGGCATTATGCCGGGTGGCATTGCTCAATAAGTTATTGAGCAGGATGTCCACCAATTCCTGGTTGGCCAGTATCTCGACATTCGTCAGCGTACTGGCTACTTCGATATTGTTGGCCTGCCATAGTTCCTGAAACTCAACGAGCTTTTCTTCCACCTTTCCCTGAAGGTCGATGGCTGTTTTATCTTCGAATTGCCGGTTGTCGATCTTTGTCATCAATAAAAGGGATTGATTCAACCGTGACAGTTTTTTTATGCCCCGGTATGCCGCCCTCAGGGTTTCGACATGTTTTTCCGTAAGCTGGGGGTCCTGTATCAGCAGGTCCAGTTTAGACCGGATAATGGCCAGCGGGGTTTGAATTTCGTGGGAAGCATTTTCCGTAAACTCTTTTAATACCTGGTAATCTTCCGCTCCCTTAACGGTCGCTAACCGAAGGTGGTCGATCATAAAATTGAATTCGTCGATCGGAGTATCCGGGAAGGAAATAGGTTCGGGGCGGGAGATCTTAAACTGGGCCACCAGCCGGAGTGCTTCATAAAAAGGTTTCCAGAGTTTAGAGAGGACATACCGGTTGAACAGTATGGATAGCAGAATGACGAGGAAAATGGTGGCGGTGGTAAGGATCAGGATCACCCGGGTCATATGTTTGGTGCCTTCCAGGGGGCTGGTGACGATAAGTTTATACGATTGGCCGTTTACCCGTAAGGAGGAAACCAATTCCCTTGAAATATGTGCTTCGTGTTGTTCCGGAATCAGCTTTTGAGTCGTTCTGAAAACAGCAACAGGATTATCCTTATCTGTTTTTTCGAATGCTACGCCCAGGTCATCGAAGGAATTGATTGGAGGGAGGGTTTTATGCACGCGGATATATTCCTGTATCCGCCCCTGCACCCGGCGGAGGCTCTTGTCCAATTCATTTTGCAGGACCTGCCGGATCAGCCAATAGCTGAAGACCCCTGTTATTAAAAAGGTAAGGATCATGACCGGGAGGTTAAACCGGTTATAACGGGTTATTAATTTCATGATTCAGGTTAAGATTCCGACACCAAAAATTTATACCCTACTCCATATATGGCTTTGATATAGTCGGGACAGTCATGATCGATCAGTTTTTTCCGGAGATTTTTGACGTGGGTGTAGATAAAATCAAAATTCGGCATCATATCCATGCTGTCTCCCCAAAGATGTTCTACGATGGATTCTTTTGTCACCACCTTATTTTTGTTACTAATAAAATAAAGGAGCAGATCATATTCCTTTTTAGTCAGGTCAATCGTATCCTTTTCTCCTCTCACCGTTCTTCCCTGGAGATTAACGGTGAGTTTGTCCAGCACAATTTTGTCATTGCTATCGAATAATTTTCGCCGCATAATAGCCGATACTCTGGCTGTCAGTTCAGACAGGTGAAAAGGTTTGGCAAGATAATCGTCCGCTCCGGTATTTAACCCGTTTATCTTATCCGTAAGGGCATTCCTGGCAGAAATGATAATAACGCCGGTGGTATTATTGTTTTTCCTCAGTTCGGTCAAAATATTAAGGCCATTCCCATTCGGCAGGGTAATGTCCAGGATGATACAGGAATATTCATTCATGGCGATCATTTCCATCGCACTATGAAATTCAAAGGCAGGCTCGCAGATAAATCCGTCCTGGCTCAAATAGTTATTAATACTGGCCGAGAGGTCCTTTTCATCTTCAATTATTAATATTCTCATCCACCGGATTATAAATATAAAAAAAATTTAAAGCTAAAGAGGAGGCCAGTAAGGCCAACGCAAGACAGGTTAAGTTATTATTAATTATTCCGGTGCCCGGGAACTAAAAGTATCGCCGGGTGAGGCATCATTCGGATTCAATGGCCGTCAGGGCCTGGAGAAACCAGGCAGCATGAGGTATCCATTGCTCGGTCCAACGCCATTCATTGCCTTCGGCTTCGGTTTTGAAGTCTATTCCGCTGCCATCACCCCTACCGTCCTTGCCGGTAATGCCATTCGATATCCCTCCTCTCTCCGATCCATGTCCGAAGTTCGAGTGCATATAGGGGACATTGTTCTTACCAAACTGGTACATAAAACACATGGAGTAGGGATTACAACCTAGTATCCAGGAAAGTTGCTGCGAAGCAAAGCGGGCCAGCGGATCTTTGACTCCCCAGCCGCCGCCTGCGGTCGATGGGCCTCCTGCGGCCCCTCCACCCGTGGCGTCTTTTGCAGGATAGACGAGTCTGCCGCCCACGAGGGCAGCGGTGGCCAGCGAGGCGAGGCGGGCATTCTCTCCCTGCCACCACCAGCCGGTCTCATTTTCGTGCGGTATGAAGAAGCCGTCCTTTACGGAGTCTTTGTACAGGAAAGTCTGCCGGGCATACCCGAAGGGGTTGCTCACACCACCGGTGACCCGGAGGTTGTAATCGAGGGCTTTTTTTATAACTCCCAGCATACGCTCCCGCAGGGCCCCCTCCTTCTCCTTCTTCAGGTACCGGGCAAGCGCCACTACGGGCAATCCTGCATCGGAAGCATGCCAGAAAGGACGGCGTGTATCTCCGGCCCGGAAATAGCCGTCTGCCGTCATCCGGTCTGCCAGGGACGCCGCTCTTTTCCGGGCCTGGTCGCGATAGAAGGCACTGTCGGTAGCGATCCACAATTCCGTGGCCGCCATCAGGGCGCAGTAGTCGTCAATGATATTCTCTTTCCCATCATCATCATAGCGGGTATTGTTGATCACCAGGTGGGCATAGGCCCGCCGGGCTGCATCCAGGTATTGCCGCGACGTATAGGCGCCCTGCTTTTTCCACTGCGAGATACGGGCCAGCGCGGCAATCGCCATACCACCCCCTTCCCTGAAAGCACACTGATATTCAGCGGTGGTGACACTATTGGCATGCAGTCCCACTACCCTGCGGGCATCGGGGTTCTTATTAAAATAACTAAAGACGATCATATAAAAATAGCCTTCTTTGGACAGGGCCCGCATCATGTAATCGGCCCCCCAGAGGGCCTCGTTCTCCAGGGAATCGCGCAACCCCCATTTGTCCAGGAGGCCGGAGATGGATTCGTCGGCGCTGGCCATCGACCAGGTGACCAAAGGAATTTGCTGAGGAGAAACGAAGTTGGCATAAGCGAGATGTGAAAAATATTTACTCACATCCCCGGAAGCATCGCACCATCCGCCGCGCAGGTCAACGGTCTGATCGCTGCCAAAGAGCCGGAGTTTTTCATCCGCTGCCAGCTCACCAGGGGTATTCGCTCTTTGCTTGTTATAATAATGGATGATGGCGGAGATCATTTGATGAGCCGGCTCACTCTCTCCGATCTGAAATTCGGCTGAACTATACTCCTGGCCTTTTGACCGGACACGCAATTTGTATTTACCGGGTTGGGTAAAAGAGGAGAAGTCCAACTGGTAGAATATTTTGCCCGGCGCCCATTCCTCTATTTTCTGCGGGTGACGGATCACACCGGCATAAACGGTATCGCCGGATTGAGTGTTGGTAAGCATAAAGAGATTTTTTTCAAAAGAGGCATTCGACTGCAGGACGGCAACTTTAGGGCCGCGGCTGTCGAAGCCTACCTGGTTGATAAAAACAACCGGGGAGTCGGGGATCTGCCCGCAGACGGGTAGAGGATTGCCGAATGCCATCAAGGCGAGGGCCTGTCCTATATATATAATTTTTTTCATTTGTGTTTTATTTAGTCCAGCAATAACAGGTAAGGGTCGATCTTCCAGTCTTTTTTCACCCATCTTTTGATCCGTCTGTTCAAAGACGGGATTTTGCCATAGGTCACTTTATCCGGAACAATATTCTCGGGTAATACCAGGGCGCTTTTCTCCATGAGAACGGAGAGCGGCGCCCCTTCGTATTTTTGAAAAAAGGATTGCAACACTACCCGGAACTCCTTCAGGTTCCAGTAATGGAAAAGGAAGAGCTCAGCCCCCTCCAGGTGCAAGTGATGCTTTTGGAAAGTATAGCAAAAGGCGAATTGTTCAACGGTATGTTTGGGGAATTTCCGGTGTACTTCGTCCGTTGTGGCCAGTACTTTCTGTAAAAGAGGGGCCTGAACGGGCGTAAAGCCAATCGTACCCGCATTCCACATATTCATTTCCAATGCGGCTGAAAGCCCGCTCTTCGTTTGCCCGCGCAAAAAGGCCCTCCACTTTTTTATGTGAAGGTTGGAAGGACGGCCGATGGACCCCTCGCATTTATGGAGGATCACACTGGTATCGGATAACAGATCGAACAAGGGCTCCAATGGCTGCAGACAATAGGTGTCACTGTCCGTATATAGCAATTTGCCCGTATAATGCGACAAGCAATCCAGGAGCATTTCTATCTTGGGCCGGAAGACAAAGTCGATCGATCCTCTCCACTGCTGAACCTGTGACGTCGTGATCTCCCGGATATGCAATACCAGTCGGTCCCGGAACGGGAAAAATGGTTCGGGTTGATCGGTATAGATGATAATTTCCGGCGGGGGGATCTCATTTTTTTCGTAAACGGCGAGCAGTCGTAACAGAGAGAACTTACATTCATGGAATACGTCGATGCGACCATATACCATAAAAAGAATATAATTTGTCATGCCGGGAAAAGGGGATTACGTCTAATATCAGGTAAAGATAGGGGAAAACCGATCCTTATTTTTTTGTAGACGCTGATGCCGGCGGCTTTCCGTTGCCAAGCCATAAGAGGCTTTCGAGGATCAGCTTGCTTTCGGTCTCATTACCGAAAGTATAGGACAAGGTCCGGTTGGTCTTGTTCTCATAGTCCATATCATTATGACCCATGTTCATATAGATCATTTTATACTTTTTGTTTGTCCAGACTACCGGGTAGTATCCGCTATGCCATATTTCATACAATTTGGGGCCGGTGCCAAGGGGAAAGCTGGTCGAGTCGATGGCAAGAAGAATGTCGATATCGGGGTTGGCCCGCAGGTCGTTTGTCCACCGATACCATTCATTGGGGGCGGTGGTAAATGTCTTTGGCAGGTGCCGGGTCACAGGATGATGGGGGTCTTCCACCCGGAGAACGGCTGAAGTGGGTCTCCAGGTGTTGCTCTTATAAGAGCCCGATCCCAGGAATTCATTGTGGTACCAGTCCCAGTTCTGGGGAACGGCCGAAGGGGTCAGGGCAAATCCGGCAAAATGAAATCCCATCCAGGCGCCCCCATTTTCCATGTATTTCCGGAAAGCCTCCCGCTGGTTGAGGGAGTCCGGCCGGGTATCCAAAAAGAGCACTACCTGGTAATGAGACAGGAATTCCGCGTTCATGTTGTTCCAATCATTGGTCGAATCATAGGAAAAATTATATTTAGCTGCCATTTCCGGGAACCATTTATTGGCCTCGTGCATAAAGCTGATATGGGCCAGGTCTTCTCTTCCGGTGTAAAAGGCGATCACTTTAAATTTGGGAGAATGCCCCTGCGCGTTCACGGAGAAGAAGCAAAAACACAGGAACCAAAGCGTTATTAACGGCCGTACGATTGCTCTGATAGTAAGGTGTGTAAACATGATCTTTGTGGATTTATTCTGCAATTATCCAATAAAGTTGGGGCAAATGCTATTTTTCAGCCCCTACATCACCTCTACAGGCATTTTAAATAGCTACCTTTAAGCATGTTTGAAGCTATCAACCGGTATGCCGCCCGGTATATCACTTTTTCAGCGGAGGAAAAAGACCTTTTTAATGGCCTCCTGCAGCCTAAAAAGGTGCCCAAAAAGACATTTCTCTTACAAGAAGGAGAGGTATGTAAATTCGAGGCTTATATTAATACCGGGTGCATCCGCACTTATTATATCAATGAAACGGGTACGGAAGTCACACTGCAGTTTGCTATCGAGGACTGGTGGGTGAGCGATATCGCCAGTTTTCACGAGCAGAAGCCTAGCCGCATGTTCATCGAAACGTTGGAAGACTGTGAAATACTGACGCTTACGCCGGCCAGTAAAGAGGCGCTCCTGAAAGGGGGCCCCTGCTTCGAAAGGATGTTCCGTCTGATGGTGCAGCGAAATCTCTCCAGGCTGCAGGAACGTCTGTTCCAAACGATCGCTACGACGGCCGTGGAAAAATACCTGGATTTCCTGGAGCGCTACCCTACTATCCCCCAACGGGTGGCCCAGCATTATATCGCGTCTTATTTGGGCTTCTCCCCGGAGTTCCTAAGCAAAGTGAGAACAAAACTGGTAAGGAAGTAGTTTCATCTTCGAAAGCCTATCCTTTTTCTTGTCCTAGTTCAATGTCCAGGTTCCCGGAATAGGGCAATTTTACATCATAAAATTAATCATTATGGAGAATAAAATACTAGGTATCCACCATATTACGGCTATAGCCGGAGATGCCAAACGCAATTTCGATTTCTATACGAAGGTCCTGGGCCTGCGCTTCATTAAAAGAACGGTGAATTTTGATGATCCGCACACTTACCATTTCTACTATGGCGACGAGCAAGGCAGCGCCGGTACCATTCTGACCTTTTTCCCCTGGGGGAGTTCGGTGAGACAAGGCAGGCGGGGAGCCGGCATGGCAACGGAAATAGGATATGCCGTTCCGGAAGGAAGTTTTGACTTCTGGATGCGACGCTTTGAAGAGCATAATGTGATTTATAACAAACCGGCACAAAGACTGGGAGAGCAGTATCTCACTTTCTTAGACCCGGACGGGCTGAAACTGGAATTGGTGATCCCCAAAGTGGCGGATGACCGGAAACCTTATGAGACGACGGAGGTAAAGGCGGATGTAGCCACCAGGGGGTTCTATAATACAACGCTCACGCTGAACGATATCAAACCCACCGCAGCTGTGCTGACCGATATTTTTGGTTACAAACTGATCGCGCAGGAAGGAAACCGCTATCGGTACGCTACCGACGCCATTCATACAGCCAATATTATCGACCTGGTAGAACTGCCAAATGAGAACGGGGGGATCGGTGCAGGAGGTACGGTGCACCACGTCGCCTTCCGGGTAAAGGATGATGCCACTCAAATGGAACTCCGGGAAAAGATCGTCAAAATGGGGTTTCAAATCACTCCGCAGATAGACCGTAATTATTTCCATTCCCTCTATTTCAGGGAACCGGGCGGGGTTTTGTTCGAGATCGCTACCGAAAATCCCGGCTTTACGGTAGATGAGCCCCTGGAAGAATTGGGCAAAAATTTAAAATTACCGGCTCAGTATGAGCCTCAACGCAAAAAGATCGAAGCTCATCTGGTAAAACTGGATTAAAGATCAAGCTGGATTAAGGATCAAGGCCCCGCATCACAGTGCGGGGCCTTTCTTATCAGTAATTCGCCACTTTCAATAGTTTATGCAAATCCGTGACGACGATCTTTCTTCCTTTGGTCTCGACAATGCCTTCTTCTTTGAAATGCTTTAATATCCTGACTATGTTTTCCCTTGCCGTACCCACCAGGCTGGCCAGATCCTCTCTTGACAGATTGATCTCGACCTCCATGCCGGGCTGATAGTTTTCTTTATATTTTTCTCTCATTACTACTAATTGCGTAGCCAGTCTTTCCCTGACGCTGCGTTGGGCAAAGAGGGCTACGTTGTTAGTAAATACGGTAAACTCATGGCTGAGCAGTTTAAGCAGCCGCTGTGATAATACCTGGGATAGGCCCAGCACTTCCAGGAAATCTTCTTTGGGGATAAAAGCGATTAAGCAGTCTTCCAGGGCAGCAGCCGAATCAGGATACCGTTCTTCCGCCAGCAAAGCATGATAACCGATTAATTCACCGGTATTGGCAACATAGATAATCTGTTCCCTGCCTTCTTTATCCGCCTTGTACTTTTTTACCTTCCCATTGCGAATGAAAAAAATTCCGGAGGAGAAGGTGTCTTCCCGAAAAATAACTTCTCCTTTACTATAATGCTGGTCGCTCATGTGAGCAGTAAGTAGTTTAATATCGTCCGGAGGCAGGCCGGTAAGTATGGAATGGCTTTTAAAGTCCCACCTGTCAATTGGAAAAAGGCCGTTGATACTCATATATTGGCAAAATTACCGTTTTAAAAATTGACAAAAGTCACTTTTTGAGGTGATAAGATTCACCGTTGCCGATGGGGAGACAGGGTAACTTTGCATTTATGTCATCCGGAATAACAACAAAGTCCTTGCAGTCAGATAATTGGTTCAGCAGTGATGCACAGTTCCACCAGCTATATCCCGATCCTATCCGGCAATTAGCGCGCAGGCACTGGACGCCCCTAAACGTGGCAGAAGAGGCCGTACAATTCCTGGTGCCGGAAAAAGGCGTCCGGGTTTTGGATATTGGAAGCGGCGTAGGGAAATTTTGCTTAGCAGCTGCCTGGTATAATCCTGCCGCTGTTTTCTACGGCGTAGAGCAGCGGAAAGACCTGGTCGGGCACGCAGAAGCCGCTAAAAATATCCTTGGTATTGCCAATGTGTCTTTTATTCACGGCAACTTTACGCAGTTGGATTTAAAACGATTTGACCACTTCTATTTCTACAATTCATTTTACGAAAACTTAGACGGCACCGACAAGATAGATGACAGCATATTATATTCGGAGTCATTATATAATTATTACAACTATTATTTGTACAGGCAATTAGAAGAGATGCCTTCCGGTACAAGAGTGGTGACCCGTTGCAGCTGGGAGGATGAAATGCCGCCTTCTTATCATGTTGTTCATGCAGACATAGGGAATATGCTAAAGTTTCATATAAAAGAATAAGCCATAATCGTACCGGCCTATGTTTAAACCTAAATTGTTTGACACGCTTAAAAACTACGATAAAAAGCAGTTTATTAAGGACCTGGTTGCCGGTATCATTGTTGGTATAGTCGCTCTTCCTCTGGCTATCGCTTTTGCCATTGCTTCCGGCGTTTCACCGGAAAAAGGTTTATATACAGCCATTATCGGTGGTTTTATCATTTCTGCCCTGGGTGGCAGCCGGGTGCAGATCGGCGGCCCTACCGGCGCCTTTATTGTCATTGTTTATGGCATCATACAGCAATATGGGATCAACGGTCTGATCATTGCAACTTTCATAGCGGGGGTGCTCCTGATGATAATGGGTTTTGCCAGGTTGGGAAGTGTTATTAAATTCATCCCCCACCCTCTTATTGTGGGGTTTACGACCGGCATAGCCGTTATTATTTTTTCCTCCCAGATGAAGGATTTCTTCGGGTTGCACATGGGGACGGTCCCAGCCGATTTCATCGATAAATGGAAAGCCTATTTCCATCATGTCTATGCAATAAACGTTTATTCCATCGCCATTGGGATCGGCACTTTGTTGATTATCGCCTGGTTTCCCAAAATAACGCGCACTATCCCCGGTTCGCTGGCAGCTATTTTACTGGCAACCTTTGTTGTACAAGTATTTCATTTACCTGTCGAAACGATCGGCAGCCGTTTTGGAAGGATCCCCTCTTCTTTACCGGCGCCTGTCATTCCTGCCCTGGATTGGGCAACGATTAAAAACTCCATTCGTCCCGCATTGGCCATCGCCATTTTAGGAGGGATAGAATCCTTATTATCTGCCGTAGTAGCCGATGGCATGATCGGGGGCAATCATAGGAGTAATATGGAATTAGTAGCGCAAGGGGCAGCCAATATAGCCTCTTCCATTTTCGGCGGCATTCCGGCGACCGGAGCTATCGCCCGGACGGCTACCAATGTAAAAAGCGGAGGACGCACCCCGGTAGCCGGCATTGTTCATGCCATTACCCTGCTTATTATTATGCTGCTGGTAGGCAAATGGGCTGTATTGATACCGATGGGTTGCCTGGCTGGAATATTGATAGTGGTAGCGTATAATATGAGCGAATATCAAACTTTTATCGATATCGCCCGTGGTAGCCGCAGTGATGCGGCCGTTTTAATTACCGTTTTTTTGCTGACCGTATTGTTCGACCTGACGATTGCCATTGAAGTCGGGATGGTAATGGCCGCCTTCCTTTTCATGCGGAAGATGATCCAGATAAGCAATGTGAATGTATTGCTCAGAGAAAATGGGGAAACTGGCGAAGACCCGAATGCCACCGATCAATTCGAAATCCCCAAGGAGGTAGAAGTCTTTGAATTGAACGGGCCTTTATTCTTCGGCGCTGCCTACAAATTCAAGGACTCCTTTAAAATCATCGAGAAGAAGCCGAAAGCATTGATCGTCCGAATGCGAAATGTCCCGGTGATCGACGCTACCGGGCTGCATACTATTGAAGATGTGTTGCGCATGTGCAGACATTCTAAAATACAGCTTATCATCAGCGGCCTCCAGCCTGGTGTCTATGAAGAATTTAAAAAATCGAGGTTATTATTTAAGATCGGGAAAAGATATGTAACGACTGATTTCAAAACAGCCTTAAAGAGAGCCGGAGAAATCGTCAGAACATCTAAAATGAATTAAAATACTATGTGTGCAGAACTGAAAAGAAACAAACCGAATTTTTTTCTGAGTTTATTTGAGCAAAAATGTCCCAGGTGCAGAACCGGTGATATGTTCCAAACCAAAAAGCCATATGACCTGAAGCGTTTTATGAAGATGAATGAAAGGTGCCCCGTGTGCAGCCAGGTTATGGAAATAGAAGTAGGGTTTTATTACGGCACGTCGTATATAAGTTACGCGCTGACGGTAGCCTTATCAGCCGCCACGTTCGTCGCATGGATGGTACTGATCGGGTTTTCCCTGGCAGACAACGATAAGAGATTGTTCTATTGGATAGGTTTTAATGCCGTCTTCCTCCTTCTTCTCCAGCCCTGGCTTATGAGGTTATCAAGGGCCGTATGGCTATCGTTCTTCGTAAAGTACGATATGGATTGGGAGCAACATAATTTAAGCGAATCGGAACAAACAGGGGATCTTTTATAAAACCAAATCCTGCTTGAAGGCATCGATCTCTTTCATAAACTCCATCGCTTTTCTGATGGAGGTCCATTCCGTACTGCCGAACAAAATCTTAAACCATTTCCGGTCCATGTTCTTCAGGGAGATATTCCTGTACAGCCAAATGGCCAGTCCGGTCAAAATCAAGGTGATGGGAAAGGCGATCAGCCAGAAATTCATACCCGTATGAAAAATCCATTTGGTACTCCAAAACCAGGTAGACCAGAAAGGCAGCTGAAGCCAGCTGATACGAACGATATCGATCGTGGAGGATTGCAGATCCGATAGTTTTTTTTGTGTATCGGTGATATTATCGCTGTAAGTTATCTGTCTTATAATGACGATATGTTTTATATATACGATAATGGCGATGACGGTAATCAGGGCGATCATACTTATCGAAACGGTAAAATAGATATTCCTCCACCGGACGAAGTATACCAGCACAGCGAGAAATAAAACGTATGAGATCGCAAGCAGAACGACTATCCACTTAAAATTCGCCAGGGATGCCAGTTTCGATTTAGCCTTCTGTGTTTGGAGTTCTTCGAAACACTTCAGGTTCAATGCCCATGATTGCAGGTTCAATACTCTGGCCTCTTCCAGTTTTTTGTCGTAGGCCGCCCAGATGTTTTTTAATTCCTGGTCTTCCATATTGTCAGTTTTTTCCGTCGGAAAATTTTTGTTTTAGGATCTCTTTGATGCGGCTGATTTTCGTTGCTGCATTGGTCTCGCTAATGCCCACGATCTCAGCGATCTCCCTATAGGTCTTTTCTTCTAAATACAATAGCATGATCGCCCTGTCCAGCTCTTTCAGCCCGTCGATGAATTTTTGTAAACGGACGATATTTTCTTCCAATCCTTCTTTATCTTCCACCGGGTTGGCAATGTCCAGATGGTTGTCCTTGACGGTCACAATGGGACTGGTTAGCTTTTTGCGATAAAAAGAGATAGCCACATTCAGGGCTATGCGATACATCCAGGTAGAAAATTTATATTCTTCCTTAAAGCTGTCGCCGGATCGCCATAACTGATAGATGATCTCCTGGGCCAAATCCTCCCTGTCCGTGCCGTTATTACAGTACAAGTTGCAAATCTTGAATATAACTCTCTGATTATCATTTATCAGTTTTAAAAATCCCGGCTTTACAGGGGGTGTACTCATTGGCTGAAATAACTTCTACATTATTATTCGCGGAAAGGTCAGGAAAATCACAGTTTTCAAAAGATTTTTTTTGCCTTACTTATGTGACTGGTATCAAGGCTGATGCGTGCTAAAGACAAAACCTACTCCGTATACATTGTCGATGCTGATGTAATTGGAGGCATTCAGGTGTTTGCGCAACCGGGAAATAAAGACGTCCAGGCTTCTGCCGAGAAAGTAATCGTTCTCCCCCCATAGCTGGGTCAGGATCTCCTCTCTTTTAAGAATGCGGTTCTCATTACGGAAGAGATAATTCAGCAATTCGGCTTCCCGGGGTGTCAGTATAATTTCTTTTCGTCCGGCGATGACCAGTTTCAGGGAGTCCTTGAAGAATTGTACGTCCCCCAGGGTGATCAAAGAGCGACTGACGAATTCAGCGCCCGAATTTCTTTTGATAATGTTCTTTATCCGCAGGACCAACTCATCCACATCAAAGGGCTTGCTGATATAATCATCCGCTCCTATTTGAAGGCCGTGTAACCGGTCCCGTTTCTCATTACGGGCGGTCAAAAAAAGGAAGGGCAGGCTAAATCCCATTTTTACTATTTTCTCCGCCAGTTCAAAGCCGTCCATTTCGGGCATGGAGACATCTATAAGGGCGATCTGGTATTTCGAATGGAGGGCTTTTAATTGTTCAAAAGCAGTCTTCCCGTCCAGCATCCAGTCCACTTCAAAATCGGATATTTCGAGGTATTGCTTCACCACGTTGCCCAGATCGACCTCATCTTCCACTAATAATATTTTTGGCTTCATATTGCCTGGTTTTAAAAGGGTATACTAATGATAAATGTACTTCCTTTCCCTTCCCTACTTTCAATATCGATCTTCCAGTTATGTGCCTCTATCGCCTGCTTGACATAAAATAAGCCAAGTCCCAGGCCTTTCACCTGACTATTGGAGTTTTGCATATTCCTGTAGAATTTTTCAAATATGTGTTTTTGTATCTCCTCTGTCATTCCTATTCCGTTATCCGAAATGGTAATGTTGACGCCTTTTTTATCATTGAAGGTCGTAACGGTGATTTCCCTGGACGCGCTGCTGTTGTATTTTATGGCGTTGTCAAAAATGTTCAGGAGGATAGTGGTGAACCAGAACCTGTCCAGCAGGACGGCATCCCAGAGCGCCTCTTTGTACAGCATCAGTTTAACATTGGCCCCGGCCAGCTTGAGACGGTAGTCCAGCAATATCTCATCCAGCAAATGATGGAGGGAATATTCCTCTTTCTGGAGAGAGATCTTATTCATGGTAGTGATCTCCAGCACCTGGCTGATGAGAATTTTCAATCGCTCCGCCTGCCTTTGTACTACTTCTGTCAAAGGCATTAAACTATCCTTATTGGTGATGATCCTCTCATTCTGCATGGTCTTGTTGGCCACGATAATGGCTGCCAGGGGAGTATGGAACTCATGGGTGATGCTGTTGATGAAATCGGATTTCATTTCAGAGAGTTTCTTTTGCTTTAACCAGTTCCTGAAAGTTATAAAGAAAAGTAATACCACGGAGGAGACGGATAACAGGGACAAAAGAAAGGTAGGCATCATCAGTTTCAGGATCGTTATTCTCCTGTTTCGGATATCTACATGGAGGGCGAAGATAACTCCGTAACTATAATCCACGCTGCTGTTGACGATGAGCGACGTTGCCAGGTTGTGGCTGTTAATATCCTTTAATGTCCCTCCTATATGGATGCCCTCTTTTAACTGGAGGGAAGAATCTATGAGGTCGTAGTGTTCCCTTTTATTATAGAGGGGGATGAATTTGTCGCGTTGGAAAGAGACTTCCACCGACTGTACAAGCAGTGAATATTCGAGGTCCCTGTAAAGATTGTGCCTTTTTATGATGGCGCTAAGCAGGCTATCGATGTTGTTGGCCTTTCTCAGCTCATGAAAGGCGCTGTCGCAGATCTTTTGGCTGAAGAGGCCGAATTCCCGGGGATCGTGGAGATAGAGCTCTTCCAGGCGCCGCATATTCGGATTGATGAAACGATCGAGTATCCGCTGGCCGCCGGGCATGACCTTATCGTTCCGGATCGCCTGGGAATATTCTGTATTAATAATGCTGAGCTCGGCCAGGTAGTAATGTTCATTCTTTAATTCATAGGTATTGTATAAGAGGAAGAATTGTACGGAGGAGAGCACGAGGAAACTCACAATGGCAATAACCTTGTGCGTCGTGATGGAATACTTCACTTTGGATAGTTTAAGCAGTTGATGAAGAGTTTAGTAAGGGGGAAGTTATCCTTGTTCCCCCTTATATCAAAAAATACCCCATACGTTTAATATTTGTTAACAATTCGTTTGAAGTCTATTGACAACATCCCGGAAAAGCAGTGGATATCTTTATTTCAGCCAAAATGCTACATTTTAAGCTGTTTAATTATGAAGAAAACTGTTTTTCTATCACTCGTTTGTACGGTTATTTTAGGGAGGTCAAATGGTCAGTTCGTGAATAAGGTCACCGATCCGGTGGAGTATGTGAATCCACTGATGGGGACCAGTTCTACGGGCGGGCTATCCAATGGGAATACGTATCCGGCTATTGCCCTGCCCTGGGGAATGAATTTCTGGACGCCACAGACCGGCAATATGGGGGACGGCTGGCAGTATACCTATGGCGGGGAAAAGATCAGGGGTTTCAAGCAAACGCACCAGCCTTCTCCCTGGATGAACGATTATGGTGAATTCAGCCTGATGCCCGTAACGGGGGCCTTGCGTTTTACCGAACACGATCGCGCTTCCTGGTTCTCTCACAAAACAGAGGTCGTCAAACCTTACTATTATAGCGTGTACCTGGCAGACCAGGATGTGACAACCGAAATGGCGCCTACCGAACGGGCTGCCAGTTTCAGGTTTCATTTCCCGAAGACGGACAGCGCCTATGTGGTGATCGACGCCTATGACAAGGACTCCTATATAAAGATCATTCCTTCAGAGAATAAGGTCATCGGTTATTCCACGAGGAATAGCGGTGGGGTGAAGGAAAATTTCAAAAACTATTTTGTCATCGTCTTCGACAGGCCTTTTGCGGATAGGCATGTCTGGCACGATAAAAAAGCGGAAGACTCCCTTGAATGGCATGATAAGCATGTGGGCGCGGTCGTTGGTTTTCGTATTTCCCGCCGGGGGGAATCCGTGAATGCCCGTGTCGCGTCTTCTTTTATAAGCACTGAGCAGGCAGAGCAGAACCTGAAAGAGATCGGGTCTGACAACCTGGAGACCGTTCAGCGCAAGGCCAAGGCTGTCTGGAACCAGGCACTGAGCCGCGTGCTGGTGGAAGGGGGTACGGTGGACCAGATGCGGACTTTCTATTCCTGCCTTTACCGGATGGTGTTCTTTCCCCTGAAGTTGTATGAAAAAGATGCCTCCGGCAAGATCCTGCACTACAGTCCTTACACCGGGAAAGTGGAGCCGGGTTATCTGTTCGCAGGTACAGGTTTCTGGGATACTTTCCGCGCCTTGTACCCTTTCCTGAACCTTGTCTATCCTTCCATCAATAAGGAAATGCAGGAAGGCCTGTTGAACGATTATAAGGAAGGAGGCTGGCTGCCCGAATGGTCCAATCCCGGCTACCAGAGCATCATGGTAGGGAACAACTCCGCTTCAGTGGTCGCGGACGCTTATTTAAAGGGACTTCGGGGTTATGATATCAACACCTTGTACGAGGCCTTGCTGAAAGACGCCAATCAGGAGGGCCCTCAACCTTCTGTGGGCCGGGATGGGGTGGAATATTATAATCAGCTGGGGTATGTGCCTTATGATGTACAGATTAATGAGAATGCGGCCCGGACCCTGGAGTATGCCTACGATGATTTTACCATCTACCAATTGGGCAAGGCATTGAAGCGTCCGGCGGAGGAATTGAAATTGTATGCCGGCCGCTCGCAAAACTATAAAAACCTCTTCGATAAGGAAAGTAAGCTGATGCGGGGGAAAAATAAAGACGGCAGCTTTCAGTCCCCTTTCAATCCATTCAAATGGGGTGATGCATTTACGGAAGGGAATAGCTGGCATTATAGCTGGAGCGTTTTTCATGATATACAGGGTCTGATCGACCTGATGGGAGGCAAAAAGTCCTTTGTGCAGATGCTGGATTCTGTCTTCATTATGCCCCCGGTATTCGATGATAGTTATTATGGAGGCGTCATTCACGAGATACGCGAAATGCAGATCGCGGGCATGGGGCAATATGCGCATGGCAACCAGCCTATTCAGCATATGCTGTATCTATACAATTATGCCGGCGAGCCCTGGAAGACGCAGTATTGGGTGCGTCAGGCCATGAATCGTCTTTATTCAGCCACTCCCGATGGGTATTGCGGGGATGAGGACAATGGGCAGACGTCGGCCTGGTATGTGTTCTCTGCGCTGGGCTTCTATCCTGTCTGCCCCGGCACCGATCAGTATGTGCTGGGGGCTCCCCTGTTCAAAAAGGCCACCCTTCAGCTGGAGAATGGGAAGCAGTTTGTGATCAGGGCTCCAGGGAACAGCGACAGGAATATCTATATCCAGGATGCGCTGCTCAACGGGCAATCCTATAATAAGAACTGGCTTTCTCATTTTGTCATTCAAAAGGGAGGAGCGCTGGACCTTACTATGGGCGCCCTACCCGGCAAAGCGAGGGGAACAGAGCCCGGCGCTTATCCCTATTCATTTTCGACAGACAAAGACAAACCCGCCTTTAATAAATAGTCAAATCGCTGAATTAAAACAATCAATAAATGAACAAAAGACTGGTTAAGTTATTTTCTACAGGACTTATTCTATCCTTTTCTTTCCAGGGCATTGCCCAGGGACAAGCCGCCCATTTTAGCACCAAAGACAGTATCATGCGGGGAAAATACACGCTCGTATTTATCAATGAGCAGCCTGATTTCGACCCCGTGACGCGCCAGCGGATGATCGACGCATTTTTTACCGTATACCCGCAAGAGTCGCATAGATTCAACAAGCAAACCCTGAAACGGGTAGAGTTTTTTATTGATCCCGCCTATACCGGCGTTGCCGAAACGGGTGGCGGGGTAGCCCGTTATAATCCCGTATGGTTAAAGGAAAATCCGGAAGATATCGATGTGGTTACGCATGAGGTCATGCATATCGTACAGGATTACAGAGGCGACAATCCTGGCTGGCTGACGGAGGGTATCGCCGACTACGTCCGCTATGTGTACGGGGTTAATAATCTCAAAAGCCATTGGACCCTTCCCGATTACCGTTCCACACAAAGTTATACCAATGCTTACCGGGTAACGGCCCGCTTCCTGTTATGGGCGCAACAGCATAAGAACAGCCACCTGGTCGACAAGCTGGATTATGCTTTGCGGGCGGAAACCTATCGTCCCGATCTCTGGGTGAAACTGACAGGTAAGACAGTGGATGAGCTTTGGAACGAGTATACTAAAAACCCGGAGTTGAAACTGACGTATAAATAAACTATGAAAAAAAATAAACCCTATTTACTCACCCTTAATATTAAGAGCCTATGATGCAACCTTAATCCTGTTTAACCAGACCCGGATAAAGCGGGTAAAGCAAAGAAAGCAAAACTGATTAGCCAAAACAAACTGCAAATTATGTCAAGAAAAAAAAGACAAGCTACACCTGTAGCATTTACCAGGCTTTTAGCCTTCCTGTTAGCCTTTTTGATCTTCGGGGGTCCCCTGCTCGCGCAGAATGCGACCGGCCCCATAATCATTACGGGTGTTGTAAGAGACAAACTGAACAAACCCCTGGAAAGGGTATCGGTCGAGCTGGTGGGAAGCAAAAGAGGGGTTTCCACGGACTCTCTCGGACGTTTCTCCATTCAAATCGACAATCCCAAACAGCAGCTGCGCTTTTCCCATATCGGGTACGTGGGGCAGGTCATGGCGATCAATAACAGCCTTTCCCTGGAAATAAGTCTTGATGCCGAAGCGGGCAACCTGGACGAGGTGGTATTGGTCGGTTATGGCAAACAAAGAAAGATAAGCCAGATCGGTTCCCAATCCACGTTGAATATAGAGGAGCTTAGGCAACCTGTCGCCAACGTGACGGCAGAGTTGGGCGGCCGCCTGGGCGGGCTGATCGCGGTACAGCGAACCGGTGAACCGGGACATGACGATGCGGATCTCTGGATACGCGGTATCGCCTCGCTGAATAATTCAAAGCCCCTGATCCTGATAGATGGGGTCGAGCGGTCGATGAGTAATCTAAACTACGATGATATCGCCTCTTTCAGCATCCTGAAAGACGCTTCTGCCACTGCCGTTTATGGGGTAAGAGGGGCCAACGGGGTGGTGCTGGTCACGACCAAGGTGGGGAAGCCCGGCAAGCCCAGGTTCAATTTCGATTATAGCGAAGGGGTTACCACGTTCACGAAGGTGCCTAAGCTGACCGATGGCCTTACCTATATGAAAATGGCCAACGAGGCATTGACCACCCGGGGGGATGCTCCTAAATATTCTCAGGCTTATATAGACAGCACGGCGGCAGGAAATGATCCTTATCTCTATCCGAATGTCAACTGGATGGACGCCGTCTTTAATAAAAAAGGATCCAACCGTAGGGCTACCATGAATGTCAACGGGGGGTCTCAGGCAGCCATTTATTATGTTTCTCTTGCTTATTATGACGAAACGGGTTTCTTTAAACAGGACCCCAACGAAGCGTATCATAGCGGTATCGGTTATTCCCGATTCAATTTCACCAGCAATCTCAATTTAAAAGTGACCAATACCACGGCGCTGGAAGTAGGGTTGCAGGGATATTACAGCAATGGCTCTTATCCCGGCGTGAATGTCCAGCTAAACCCTGCAGATCTCAGCAACACCGCGGCCAATTCTATTTTCAATTCCGTGATGTCCATGCCGCCGGTGGAACTGGCTCTTAGCTATCCCGGTGACACGACTTCCGGCAGAAACCCGAACGGCGATTTCCGCAATCCGTTCGATGCTGCCGCCAAATCGGGCTATTCCAATCAATACAAGACACAGTTATTTTCCAATATACGGCTGCGCCAGCAATTGGGCATGCTGGTCAAAGGGCTGTCCTTTACCACGATGTTCGCCTTCGACAATTACAGCGAGCTGGATATCGATCATGGCAAAAGAGAGAATGCCTATATCGCCAATGGCCGTAATCCGGATGGCAGCCTGAACCTGCAGCTTACCTATGCGGGTACCAATACCCTGGGGTATGACCGATATAATGGGGGCAACCGGCGGGTATATACGGAGTCTGCTTTAAATTATGATACCTCCCTGGGCAAACACCATATCAGCGGTCTGGTATTGTACAATCAAAGCGAATATATAGATGCTTTCGCTTCTGACTTTACCGGCTCCATTCCTTTCCGTACGAGGGGGTTGGCAGGACGCGCCACCTATTCCTATGCAGATCGTTATTTCGCGGAATATAATTTCGGTTACAACGGGTCTGAGAACTTTGCTCCGTCCCGGCGTTATGGGTTCTTCCCTTCCTATGGTCTGGGTTGGGTGGCTTCGAATGAATCTTTCTTCAAGCCTTTAAAGAAGACGATCCAGTTCTTAAAGTTCCGTTTCTCTTCCGGCTCCGTAGGGAATAGTAATATCGTTATAAATAATGTCACCTACCGGTTTGCCTATCTCGACCAGGTCAATAATACCACCGCCAACGGGTATACCCTGGGTACTTCCAGGGGCAATACCGGGGGGATCAATATCCAGAACTACGGGGTGGATCTAACCTGGGAGACTTCGCATAAGACCAATTTCGGGATGGACATGAACCTGCTGCATGGCCTGACCTTACAGGTAGACCTGTTCAAGGAGCACAGAACGGGTATTTTCCTGCAAAGGCAGTCCGTTCCTGAGTTCGTAGGTCTGACCAATCCGCCGAATGGCAATCTGGGTATTGTAAATAATGCAGGAATCGACATCTCTCTGTCACACAGTATGCGGATCGGGGAGAACGTTCGTTTGTCTGTCCGGGGAACCTTTACCTATGCCAGGAATAAAGTGATCTCGAACGATCAGCCCGATCAGAAATATCCCTGGTTGAATGCCAAGGGTCAAGGGGTCCTTACAGGGTTTGGGTATGTGGCTGAAGGGTTATTCAAGGATTCTGCAGAGATCCTGAATTCTCCCGCGCAGACATTCGGGGAGGTAAGGCCCGGCGATATTAAATACAAGGACCTGAATGGGGATGGGGTGATCGATGCCTATGATCAAAAACCTATCAGTACGGGGGATGTGCCTTTTCTCTTATATGGGTTCGGTGCGGATATCTCTTACAAGGGATTTAGCTTCGGCGCCTTTTTCCAGGGCCAGTCGCATGCCCAGATCATTTTGAACGGCAATAGTATCAAGCCTTTCTCCGGCGATGGCGGCGAGGGCAATGCCTATTCCGTCATTACGGACCGGTGGACTCCTGAGAATCCGAAAGAGCATCCGTTCTACCCCCGTCTCGCCTTTGGCGGTCCCAAGAACGGGAATAACGATCAGCAAAGTACCTGGTGGGTCAGAGACGCCAGTTTCCTGAAGTTAAGGACGGTTGAATTGGGATATTCTTTTCCTAAGTCAACTTTTAAAAATTTAGGGGTAGACAATGCCCGGCTGTATTTTATCGGCACCAATGTACTTACGTTCAGCAAGTTCAATTTGTGGGATGTGGAGCTGAACACCTCCAATGGTGTGAAGTATCCCCAGGTAGCCGCTTATGCCGTGGGCATTAATCTCTCTTTTTAAAATTTAAATGATTCAGCTATGAAGAAATTATTATCTATATGCCTGGTGACACTGTCGTTTGCAGGCATCTATTCCTGCAAGAAGGGATACCTTGACCAGGTGCCGCAGGATCGCATTACGATCCAAGAGGTCTTTGCGCATAAAAATACGGTAGATCAATATCTTGCGAATGTATATTCTTATGTAAGGGATGAAGCCAATCAGCGATTTGCCGGCGGGACCAATGGCGGAGGACCCTGGACAGGTGGTTCTGATGAAGCCGAATATGATTGGGGGTTCGTAGCCAGCAATTATATGAATGTAGGCGCCTGGGATCCCACGACGAGCTGGGTAAATGACTTCTGGAGTAATTATTATATCGCCATCCGTTCGGCCACTTATTTTATCGCGCATGTGGACGAGTGCAAAGAGATCCTCAATCAACCGAACGGGCCGCAGCTGCTTGCCCGGTATAAGGCGGAGGCAAGGGCCTTGCGGGCTTATTACTACTACAACCTGTTGAAAATATTCGGGCCGGTCGTGATCATCGGGGAAACCACCATTGCTCCCGATGCAGCTTTATCCACGGTGCAGCTTGCCCGTGCCCCTTTTGACTCCTGCGTTAATTATATTTCTTCGGAGTTCGATAAAGCGGCGACGGATCTGCCGGATGTTCCCGTCACTTCCACCAATGATAACGGGAGGATGTCCCGCTCGATCGTAATGGCCTATAAAGCAGAGATGTTGTTGCTGGCTGCCAGCGATCTCTTTAACGGGAATCCCGATTATAGCTCCATGAAGAATGCGGATGGTAAGCAACTGATCAACCAGCAAAAAGATGCCGGCAAGTGGGCTACTGCCGCTGCTGCCTCGAAGGCTTTTCTCGATAAGTATGTGCCGGGTACGTTCGACCTGTATAAGGAATACAACGGGAGTGGAAATATAGATCCGTATCTATCCTGCAGGGATGTGATGTTTACCGATTGGAACAAAGAGTGGATCTTCGCTCTTGTCGGGTCTGGTGTTACCAATCGGCAATATGAGGAAACACCTTATCATTCCGGTTATGATCCGGCAGTCCGCGCCAGCGGTGGTCTCGGTGCCACGCAGCAAATGGTGGATGCCTATTTTATGTCCAATGGACTATCGATCAACGATCCGGGTTCCGGCTATGTTGAGACGGGCTTCTCCGCAGCCGACGACACCTATACCAAGGCCAACACCTATAATATGTATTGCAACCGGGAGCCTCGCTTCTACGTAGGTATTACGTATAGCGGAAGCACCTGGCTGAATACGACCTCTAGCTCCGGGCCGGTCGTGACAGAATTATATTATAGCGGTAATTCGGGCAAACAGGTAGGGGGAAATGACTATTCACCTACCGGTTATATCGTTCGTAAGAATATGACGACGGGTGACTGGCAGATCGGTAACAGGGCCTGGGTATTGCTGCGTCTGGCTAATATTTACCTGGACTATGCGGAGGCGCTGAATGAGTCTTCACCGGGGGATGCCGATATCGCCAAATATGTGAACCTGATCCGGGAAAGAGCGGGGGTCCCTGATCTTTCTGCAGGATTGTCGCAGGACCAGATGCGTACGGCGATCCGTAAGGAAAGAAGGGTGGAGCTGGCTTTTGAGAATGTCCGTTATTTCGATACCCGCCGCTGGAAAATTGCAGAGACTACGGATGGAGGATCTTTCTATGGTATGAATATCAATCAGGGTAGCAGTCTGACAGATGTCAACTTTTTCAAAAGGACGGTCTTTGAAACACGCCTTTTCCAAAAGAAGCATTACCTGTGGCCGATCCCCCAGCAGGAGTTGAATGTGGATAAGCAATTGGTACAAAATACCGGATGGTAACTCAAATTCTAAAAAAGATAGTATATGAAAATAAATCATAAAATCCTTTGGGTATTGTCAGGTTTTCTTTCGCTGGGTATTATCCTGGGCGCCTGCAATAAACCCGATGCGCTGGTAAATAAAAAAGAAGGAACTATTTATATGCCTCAGGCCTATAGTACCAAGGGGAATCTTTCCCTTGTGCTGCTGGATTCGGCTCAGAAGGTGGTCTTCGGCGCTGCTTATGGGGGTCTGAACTACCCTTCTCAGGATGTTACGGTCAATTTTAAAATAGACACCACGATCATTGCCGCGTATAATCTGCAATACGGCACTTCTTATGTGCCCTTTCCAGCAGCAAGTTATACGTCGTCCGCCCTGTCTTCGGTTATCAAGGCCGGAAAGACCAGTTCGGACCCCTTGTATTTGTCCGTTGTTACCAGTAAGCTTAACGCCAGTACAACGTATATGCTGCCTGTTACGCTTACCAGCGCCAGCTCCGGAACGGTGGATAGCAGTTTAAAAACAACGTTCTTTACCATCAATCACCTGGATAATATCTATGCGGGATCCTATCATACTATCGGGACCCGGCACAACTATAATGCCGACGGCTCGAGCGGGAGCACCTCCTCTATCGACGATACCAGGGTTTTAAGCACGATGTCTTCCGACTCCTGCAGCATTAATACGATTGCGAACCTGGGGGCTTACAACGGTACGGTGTTCTATGTCCGGGTAAATCCTGACAATACACTTGAGTTTAGCGGTTACCTGCAAAACAATCCCGGAGCGCCTATCGCCAATCAACCCGGGGTAGTCAGCACCTATGATCCGGCTACCAGGGTATTCACGGTGCATTATATGTATACCAATACCAATGGGACGTACCGGTATATGGATGAAGTCTGGACTCCGCAGTAGGGCACAACACCTGCAGCGCTGCGCGGCTGCTTAGACTTACCTGTTCGGGAACCCGTTGCGTCCTCTGATAAAAAAATTATCAGGAGACACAACGGGTTTATTTTGCTAAAAAAATTAAGCCCTAAATTACACTTTATACAATTTTCATGAATTTTATGAGAAAAAATTATCTGGTAAAGTTGGGATTGGCTATTTTGTCCCTGATATCTCTGGATCTACGCGCACAGGTCCTGTATCCGTCACCGGGCGGGCTTCACGCCCTGCAGCAAAAGTTCGTCGATCTGCGATTCGGAATGTTCATTCATTTTAATATTCCGACGTTCATGGACCAGGATTGGGCCGATCCCGAGGCCTCCCCAGCCCTGTTCGATCCGAAAAAGCTGGATTGCGCGCAGTGGGCCCGGGCTGCCAAATCCGCCAATATGTCTTATGGCTGCCTTACGACCAAACATCATAGCGGCTTCTGCATCTGGGATACGAAGACGACGGATTATAATGTCATGCATAGCCCCCTGAAGCGGGATGTGGTCCGGGAATATGTGAATGCATTCCGGGCACAGGGCTTAAAGACCCTCTTATACTATTCGATCCTGGATACACATCATAAGTTACGTCCCGGCCATATTACCCGGCAGCATATCGACATGATCAAGGCGCAATTGACGGAGCTGCTGTCGAACTACGGAGAGATCACCGCCCTGATCATAGACGGATGGGATGCCCCCTGGTCCCGTATTTCCTATGACGATGTCCCATTCGAAGAGATCTATACGTTGATCAAGTCCCTGCAGCCGGATTGCCTGGTGATGGACCTGAATTCTGCAAAGTATCCTGCGGAGGCGCTGATGTATACGGATATCAAGTCCTATGAACAGGGAGCCGGCCAGCATATTTCAACGGAGAATAATACTTTACCCGCGCTGTCCTGTCTTCCGCTGAATGCGGCCTGGTTCTGGAAGAGCGATTTTCCGGCTACGCCGGTGAAGGATCCGAAGATGCTGGTGAATGAAGATATCGTTCCTTATAATAAGATCTACGATAATTTCATTTTAAATGTGGCGCCCAACCGGGATGGGCTGATCGATGCCAATGCCCTGACCGCATTGGAGCAGATCGGAAAACTGTGGAAGAATGAGGGGCCGGTAGGCAGGCTGCCCGAAGGGGAAGCGCCTGTCATCTCTCCCAATATTGCAAAGAAGCAACCGGCGAATGCCAGCTGGAGCGATGATATGTGGATCATGGATTTTGGCAATGATGATAATTTTCATACTTCCTGGCAGTCCAATCCTACGGTGAAATCTCCCTGGTACGAGATTGCTTTCGATAAGGATAAGGCTTTTAATACGATCGTTATAACAGAGGAAAAGCCGAATATCCGCGGGTATCACCTGGAATATTTTCAGAGCGGATCCTGGAGGCCGCTGTTCTCCGGGCAGAATAAAAGCCGGGTAAAGATCCATCGTTTTGGCAGGGTATGGGGAGGCAAGGTGCGGATACTGATCGATCAGTTCGATACTCCGCCCTCGATTGCTGAGTTCGGGGTCTATGATGAGAGAAGATGAGAGGCTATCGCCCCGATGAAATTGCCGTCGGCAGGACGACCGCGCTATTTTCCGTAGAGGTCCTTTAACCGGTTGGATTTGGCTTCCTGTACTTTATGCAGGAAGTCGTCGATATAGGTCTCGTCCATTCCTTCGATGATAAAGCAAAGGGCGCCTCCTCCTCTGGAAGAGATCTTTATCAGCCGTTGCCGGGAGCCGAGCCAAAGGGTGAGAAAAATGCCTCCGACGATAAAGCCTGTGTAAAGGGTGGGAATGCTGACCCCGCTGCCGATGCTGATGACGGCCATAAAAAAAGAGAGCATGGCGAGGATGAGGTAGAAAATATTGTTCCGGTAGAGGTGTTCGATGGAGCTGATGTCTTCGAGGAAGATGGTGATCTGGTAGGATTTCCCCCATATCTTATCGGCCATGTGGATACGTTGATCGGTGAGAATGATCTTGTCATCGTTGGAGCTGACCAGCAGGTGTTCGTCGGATAGGAGGTTCATAAATCTTAATTTCTTCAAATATCCGAAAAAGCTGGGCTAAAATTTATACGAGTTTACACGTTTCCGCAAAAACCCCGGCGTTCACCGGGGTTTTTATGTAGGTTAAGGATCTGTGGCTGAATAGAATAAGGCCGGGATCGGGTCGCATTTTGAAAAAAGAGTATATTACCAGCATTATGGCGGCCACTACCATTGACGAAGTCCTTCTTCAGTTAGATAAGATAATAACCGATAGCCGCCGGTCTAATGACCGGGCAGGTTTTTTCGCCTCCCTCTACTATAAAGTAACATCCCGGGTGAAAGAAGGGATCGTCCGAAATGAGTTTGAAAATGGCGCCCGGATGGAGGAGTTGGACGTACGATTTGCTAACCGCTACCTGGATGCCTTGGAAAAATGGAGATCGGGCAGCCCAACGACAGCGTCCTGGAAGACGGCCCTGGATGCCACGAAGGATTCGTCTGCATTGGTGCTGCAACATTTGTTGCTGGGGATGAATGTCCATATCAATCTTGACCTGGGGATCGCGGCGGTGGAGACCATGCAGGGACAGTCCCTGCCGGATATTGAAAAGGATTTCGATAGCATCAATACCATCATCGGTTCTCTCACATATGAGGTCTTAAATGAAATAAACAGGATGTCTCCACTGATCTCCCTGATCGGTCTGCATTCAGCGAATACGGAATCCATCCTCATTCAATTCAGTGTCAGCAATGCCCGGGACGGGGCCTGGTGTTTTGCGGAAGACCTGAGTAAAAGAACGGGGACGGATTATGCGCTCTTCATCGCAGCCCGGGACAAGAATATCAATACGCTGGGCAATACCCTCCTGCATTTCAAAGGGACACTGCGGTTTACCCTATGGCTGATCCATCTCTTTGAGTGGAAGAATCCCGCCAGAATCATTGCCGCGTTGCATGAGTATAAGAAGAAGTATATAACCGTGTCAGGGCGATAAGGGGCAAGTTCGGACGATCGGCAGCTAAGATCCAGGCGCCTGGGGTGGGTTTAAACGGGAAAATCATAAATTACCCTAATTCTATGCCATTCCTTGCAGAAAAGGTTTTCAAGGAAGCTCATTCAGATAAGGTTTGGGAAGGTGGTGTGGAGACGGGCGGGATGGCGACGATGTCTCTTGCCGTAACTTCGACAGGGGGCATATCGGGGATTGCTTTTTTGGTGAACCCAGATGCCAGTTGATGGATTTTTCGTCCCTGAGGTAAGAAGCCGGCTTCCAGGCTGCCGACCGCCTTGTTATAATGGCTGATCGTACCCGTGAGCCCCTTTCCAATATTGGCCATATGCTCCATGAGAGTGGCGCTGCGTTCGTATAGTTCCACGGCAGCATCCCGGATAGCTTCGATATTTTCCATAGTGCTCAACTGACTCCAGCTATAGCCTATGCTGCGAAGGATGGTAATCAGCGTGGTGGGCGTGGCAATAATGATCCGGTGGCTGAGCGCTTCTTCAATCATGCCCGGCCAGGTCTGCAGGGCGGCGCCAAAACTACTCTCGATCTGCATAAACAGGACGACAAAGTCAGGGGCATCCGGGAATTGATCCCAATAGGCTTTACTACCCAACTGTTTCAGGTGAGTCTTAATGGCAGCCACATGCCTGTCCATTAGGGTCTTTTGCAGGGAAGTATCCTCTGTTTCGAATATTTCCAGGTAGGCGGCCAGCGGCACTTTGCTATCCACTACCACACGTCTGCTTTCCGGCAGGCGGATGACCATATCCGGGCGCAAACGCCCCGTGTCCGTCTCTGTACTGACCTGCTCTTCAAAATCACAATGTTCCAGCATACCGGCAAATTCAACCAGGCGGCGGAGGGCAATTTCGCCATAACGGCCCCGGCTGGTGCTGGTCTTTAAGGCATTCACGAGGCTGCGTGTTTCTTTATCCAGGGCTATCGTGCTTTGTTTCATCTGGTCCAGCAGCGTATGTACCTGGCTATAAGCTCCTTCTCTTTTCGTCTCAAGGGCATTGATCTTTTCATCCATTTTAGTGAGGCTGTCGGAAAGGGGTTTTGACAGGGCTGCAAAAGATTCTGTATTTCGTTTCAATGCGTCGGCAGAGAGAGAGCCAAACGCATCTTTCAGGTTTTGCTGGGTCTGCTCCACAAATTTTTGTTGTTCTGACAGGCGTTGAACAACAGCCTGATGGTTGGCTGACAGCGTAGCATTTTGTTCTTTGGTGAGAGTCAATTGCCCCTGCAGGACGATCACCTGCTCTTTTTGTTCTACGGCGGAAGCCTGTATTATTTCAAGGCGGGCCTGCAGGCCGGAGATGGTAGTAGCGGCATCACTCTTCCCTTTAAGCCATGCAATGAGGGCTCCTATGCCTAGAGAAGCGCAGCCGACCAGGATCATGAGAATGCTATTCATAAATTCGCTATTAGGTCTATCGGTGAATAAACGAATGTAGGAGTTTATTGTATAATTTCGGGAGACTAAACTATGGAGGTCCATGCAAAAAATCAAGGCAGTCATCTTCGATCTTGACGGAACTATAGCAAATACCTTACCTCTTTGTATCCGGGCTTTCCGGGAGTCTATCGAACCGCTGATCCGGCGCCGCGTCAGCGACAAAGAGATAATAGCCACTTTCGGGCCCTCCGAAGAAGGGACGATCAAGGCACTGGCCCCCGATCATTATGAGCAGGGCGTCGCGGACTACCTGCATTTCTATGAAGCTCATCATGGGACCTGCCCCCGGCCGTTCGCGGGTATCAAAGAATTGCTGAAGGTCTTACAGGGAAAGGGTATCCGTATCGCCATGGTGACGGGGAAAGGAAAACATAGTACGGCTATTTCTTTAGAGCAATTCGGCCTGCTGCCCTTTTTTGAATTGCTGGAGACCGGCGCCGCCCACGGACCCCGGAAGCCGGAAGGTATAGAAAGTGTGCTGCGCCAATGGGCAGACCTTTCCAAAGAGGAAGTGATCTATGTGGGCGATGCTCCCAGCGATATCGAGGCCTGCAGAAAGACAGGGATCGCTATCGTTGCCGCTGCCTGGGCTGAAACAGCCGAACCGGAGAAACTGGAAGAGCTCCATCCGGATGAATTATTTTATACGGTGCCTGATTTTGCCGGTTGGTTAGAAGCAAGGATATGAGTTGGATAAATCAGGGGATTTTCCTACATTTGCCGTCCCATTGCCCGATAGTATAATGGTAGTACGACAGATTCTGGATCTGTATGTCGAGGTTCGAGCCCTTGTCGGGCAACAGAAAATAGAATTAAAGCCTGTAAATCAAAAATTTACAGGCTTTTTTCTTTTGGAAGGGGACTGCCGGCTGCCATAAGCGAAGCCCCCGGTTTGGTAGGGGCCCTTGTCATTCTATGTCGTACCGGCAGAAGCGATCTTTGCGAGACAAAGAGCGAGGCTATGTCTCCATTCAGGGATCATTATCCCATAAGTATCCTTTATGAGGCTCTTGTCCAGTAATGAGTAATGAGGTCTTTGAGCAGGGGTGGGATATTGCGCCGTATGAATGGAGGACACGATGCAGGGACTAAGCGAGAGCTCTTTAATGGCCAGCGCAAAATCAAACCAGCTGATCTGCCCCTCGTTGCTGTAATGATAAATGCCGGGAACGAATTTTCCGCCATTGATAATCTCCAGGATAACGGCGGCCAGGTCGGCGGCGTAAGTAGGTGAGCCGATCTGATCGTCGACTACGGTGATCTTTTCTTTTTCCCGCATGAGCCGGATCATAGTCTTCACGAAATTGTTTCCGAATTCGGAGTAGACCCAGGAAGTACGGATAATAACGGTATCCTTATTTTGTTGCAGGGCGAGTTGTTCGCCTCTCAGTTTGGAAGCGCCATATATATTAATGGGGTCTGTGGGATCGCCTTCTTTTAATGGAATGGCGGAATGACCATCGAATACATAGTCGGTAGAGATATGAATGAGACGGGTCCCGATGCTCCTGCAGGCAGCAGCCAGTGAGCCTACGGCATCTCCGTTGATGGCGAAAACCAGGTCTTTTTCCGTCTCTGCCTTGTCGACGGCCGTATAGGCGGCGCAATTGACGCAATAGTCGGGGCGGATCTTTTCGAAAAATTGTTGGGTCTGCGCGGCGTCCTGAATGGGGAGATCCTCTTTGGAGAGGAAAATGAATTCAAATAATGGATAATTGCCGGAAGCCACCTTCAACTCTTTTCCCAGCTGGCCACTGGCTCCTGTGACGATGATCTTTTTCATGAATGAATTTTTAGCCGAAGCCCGAAGGCAAGTCCCGGCAGTGGGCTTTATCCCTAAAATTGAAAGTTATTCCTGCATTCTGCGAAAACGGGTAATTCTAAGTCCTTGGGAGAGACAAGGGCCTCTGCCGCCGGTACGCGCCAATCGATACCCAGGGCCGGATCGTCATAACGGATTCCTCCTTCACTGGCCTTATTATAGAACCCATCGCATTTGTAAGACACTTCAGCCGTCTCGCTGAGTACGGAAAATCCATGTGCAAATCCCCTGGGTATCAGGAATTGTTTCTTATTTTCTGCGGACAATTCAATACCCATGAATTTCCCGTAGGTAGGGGAACCCCGCCGGATATCGAGAGCCACATCCAGGATCTTTCCATGCAGTACGCGGATTAGTTTGGCCTGGGGATGAGGTTCGAGCTGATAGTGCAGGCCGCGGATCACTCCATACTGGGAGAAGGATTGATTATCCTGAACGAAACGATTGAGAATTCCCTGTTGCTGAAAGATCTGCTCGTTATAAGATTCAAAAAAAAAACCCCGGTCGTCTTTTAATATGACCGGTTCAAATATAAATAATCCGGGAAATTCAGTGACAGTGAAAGGCATGTCTGGAAAAAGTTTGAGTTAAGTAAAATGGTGCCTCAATGCGGTCGGCCATATTGCTCCTTATAATATTTCTGGTAGTCGCCGGAGGTCACCGCCTGCACCCAATCCTGGTTTTGCAAATACCAGTCTACCGTCTTTTCCAATCCTTCTTCGAATTGCAGGGAGGGGGACCACCCCAATTCCCTGTTTAATTTAGTAGCGTCGATCGCGTAACGGAGGTCATGCCCTGGCCGGTCTTTCACGTAAGTGATCAGTTGGGCCGATGCACCTTCCGTTCTGCCCAGTTTCTTATCCATAAGGGCGCACAGCAGGTGTACGATATCGATATTCTTCCATTCGTTGAAACCGCCGATATTGTATTTCTCTCCTGTCTTTCCTTTGTGAAAGATGGTATCGATGGCGCTGGCATGATCTTCCACATAGAGCCAGTCCCGTACATTCTCTCCTTTACCATAGACGGGTAAAGGCTTGTTGTGGAGAATATTGTTGATCATCAAAGGGATCAGCTTCTCGGGGAAATGATGGGAACCGTAATTATTGGAACAATTGGACAGGATAACGGGAAGACCATAGGTATGGTGATACGCCATCACGAAATGGTCAGAGGATGCCTTGGAAGCGGAATAGGGCGACCTGGGATCATAGGGGGTCTCTTCTGTGAAAAACCCTTCTGCTCCCAGGGATCCGTATACTTCGTCGGTCGATACGTGGTAGAACAATTTGCCGGGTAGGTCCTCTTTCCAGTTCCGAAGGCTCACATTGAGAAGATTAGCCGTTCCCAGGACATTGGTCCGGACAAATGCCAGCGGGTCGAGAATTGAGCGGTCCACATGGCTTTCTGCAGCCAGGTGGATGATCGCATCAAAAGGATATTGTCCGAATAGTTCCTGAATGCGTTGTTCATCGTTGATATCCCCTTTTTCAAATTTATAATTCGCAGCAGATTCAATGTCTTTCAGGTTCGCCAGGTTGCCCGCGTACGTGAGGGCATCGAGGTTCACGATCAGGTATTGCGGATATTTCTTTACAAACAAACGGATTACATGGGAGCCGATAAAACCAGCTCCGCCGGTGATCATTATCCTTTTTGTGAAATCAGCCATTACAAACTCCAGTATTTCCTATTAATAATCTTACTCTTATAGCTGCCCTTCAGGTCTGCGATCAGGGCGCCTTCCCGGGTGATGGAGGTAAAGTAGGCGTCATCGAGATCTTTATAGGGTGCATGGGGAACGGTGACGATCACGGCGTCATAGTTACTCCCGATCTTTTTGGCAAGGTGCAGTCCATATTCTTCATGCACTTCTTCTTCCACGGCATAGGGGTCTTCCACATCCACGGCAATATTGAAGGCCAGCAGTTCTTTCACGGTGTCGACGATCCTGGAATTACGGATGTCGCTCACATTTTCTTTGAACGTCACGCCTTTGACCAGGACTCGCGGTTCATTGGAGATCCGCAGTACGTGGGTAATGATCTTGCGGGCCACATATTTGGCCATGTCGTCGTTGATATAACGGGAAGACGAGATCACCTTGGATTCATACCCCAGGGCGGCAGCCTTATGGGTGAGGTAATAGGGATCGATGCCGATACAGTGCCCCCCTACCAGGCCGGGCTGGAATTTGAGGAAATTCCATTTCGTGCCGGCAGCTTCGATCACATCGTAGGTATTGATCCCCATCCGGTCGAAGATAAGGGATAGCTCATTCATCAGGGCGATGTTCAGATCGCGCTGGGTATTCTCCACGATCTTGCTTGCCTCCGCCACTTTGATGGAGGGTGCACGGTGAACGCCTGCGTCCACGACCAGTTCATAGGTCTTTGCTATTTCTTCCAGGGATCCGGCGTCGTCACCGGATACCACTTTGATGACCGTACGAAGGGTGTGTTTCTTATCACCCGGATTGATCCGTTCGGGGGAATAGCCGAGTTTGAAATCCTTGCCGGATTGCAGGCCGGACACCTTTTCCAGGATGGGCATACAGTCTTCCTCGGTACAGCCGGGGTAGGTGGTGGATTCGTACACTACATAATCTCCCTTTTTAAGTACTTTTCCCACGGTGTCTGAAGCGCCGATCAGGGGCTTCAGATCGGGTACATTGTATTTGTCAACGGGCGTAGGAACGGCAACGATGAAGAACCGGGCCTCTTTCAGCACGGCGAGGTCGTCGGTGAAGACGATATCCCTGTTCTTAAACTCCTCTACCGGCACTTCTTTGCTGGGGTCGAGGCCTTCGCGCATCATACCGATACGCCGCTTATTGATATCGAAACCGATAACGGAGATCTTTTTAGCAAATTCCAGCGCGATGGGCAATCCTACATACCCCAACCCGATTACAGCCAGTTTGGCTTTTTTTCCGGTGAGATCCTTGTATATTTTTACTTCGCTCATAGTTTGTGGTTTGGGGGTTATGGTTTTTAGCTTTAGAAACGCGAAACCCATGACCTTTATTTGCCGCTGACAAATTCCTTCGGCAATTTGATCCATTCTTCAGGCGGCAGGGATTTGAAATATTCATAGGTGGCTTTCAGGCCTTCCCTACGTTCTACCTTAGGCTCCCATCCGAGTATTTCCCGGGCTTTGGTGATATCGGGCTGACGTTGTTTGGGATCATCGACAGGCAGGGGCTTGTAGACGATCTTTTGTTTGGTGCCGGTCAGGGTGATCACTTCCTCGGCGAATTGCTTCAGAGTGATCTCGGAAGGGTTGCCAATATTTACAGGTAAGTGATAGTCGCTGAGCAGGAGCCGGTAGATGCCTTCCACGAGATCGTCGACATAACAGAAGGAGCGGGTCTGGCTACCGTCGCCGAAGACGGTGAGGTCTTCCCCGCGCAGAGCCTGACCGATGAATGCAGGCAGGGCGCGACCGTCGTTGAGGCGCATCCGGGGACCATAGGTATTGAAGATCCGGACAATGCGGGTCTCCAGTCCATGGAAATTATGATAGGCCATGGTAATGGCTTCCTGAAAACGCTTGGCTTCGTCATATACTCCTCTGGGACCGATGGGATTGACATTCCCCCAGTACTCTTCCGTCTGTGGATGGACCAGGGGGTCGCCATAGATCTCGGAAGTGGAGGCTATGAGTAGCCTGGCCTTTTTAGACTTGGCCAATCCCAGGCAATTATGCGTTCCCAGGGAGCCTACTTTAAGGGTCTGTATGGGTATTTTCAGGTAATCGATGGGGCTGGCGGGAGAGGCAAAATGCAGAACATAGGCCAGTTCGCCGGGAACATGGATGAATTTACTAACATCATGGTGATAGAATTCAAAGTGTTCCAGCTTGAACAGGTGTTCGATGTTCTTCAGATCACCGGTGATGAGATTATCCATCCCGATGACATGATATCCCTCCTTAATGAACCGGTCGCATAAATGAGATCCTAAAAAGCCTGCGGCGCCGGTGATCAATACGCGTTGTCTTATCATGTGTATTCGGGTTATTAGTTATTTTTTATCGGTGGGTACAGCGGGGGCCCTGCCTACGCTCTCATAATAGAAGCCTAGTTCGCGGATGGCCGCGATGTCGAACAGGTTACGCCCGTCGAATATGACCTTCGACCGGAGGCTGGTGACGATCTTCAGGAAGTTAGGGGTCCTGAATTCGTTCCATTCCGTAGCGATGATCAGGGCGTCGGCGCCTTCGAGGGCTTCATATTGATTCTCTGCGTAGGTGACCTTGTCGCCGATGAGCTGTCTGACATTATTCATGGCTTCAGGATCGAATACGCAGAGGGTAGCTCCTTCTTTTGTCAGGGCTTCGATCATATACAGAGCGGGTGCTTCGCGGATATCGTCCGTATTGGGTTTGAAAGCCAGTCCCCAGAGAGCAAAACGTTTGCCCTTCAGATTGTCTGAAAAATACTTCTTTATTTTGGGCAACAGGTGCAGTTTCTGTTGTTCATTCACATCCATAACGGCGTTGAGTATCCTGAAGTCGTAGTTGACCTCGTGGGAGGATTTCACCAGGGCCTGTACGTCTTTGGGGAAGCAGCTTCCGCCATAACCGATCCCGGGAAAAAGGAATCTTTTGCCGATGCGTTCATCACTGCCGATGCCGCGCCTTACCATATCGACATCTGCACCCAGCTTTTCACAAAGAAGGGCTACTTCGTTCATGAAAGTGATCTTGGTGGCCAAAAAAGAGTTTGCGGCATATTTGGTGAGTTCGGCGGAGCGTTCGTCCATAAAGATGACGGGATTGCCCTGTCGGACAAAGGGGCTGTACAGATCTCCCATCACTTTTTTTGCCCGTTCGGAGGAGGAGCCGATCACTACGCGGTCGGGCTTCATAAAATCATCTACAGCTACCCCTTCCCGGAGGAATTCGGGGTTGGAAACGACATCGAACTCCCCTTTATAATTTTTTGCAATGGCGGTCCGCACTTTTTCGGCGGTGCCTACCGGTACAGTGCTTTTATCTACGACGACCTTATAATCCTTCAGGATCTTTCCCAGGCTATCCGATACACCCAATATGTATTTTAGGTCGGCGGAGCCGTCTTCTCCGGGAGGAGTGGGCAGCGCAAGGAAAATGATCTGGGCCTCTCTGATGCCCTCTTCGAGATTGGTGGTGAATTTGAGGCGTTCTTCCTTCAGATTGCGGAGAAACAGCTTCTCCAGACCCGGTTCATAGATAGTGATCTGCCCGTTGGAAAGCTTCTGCACTTTACCTGCATCAATGTCTACGCATATTACATCGTTTCCCGTCTCGGCAAAACAAGTGCCGGTGACTAAGCCTACATAACCAGTTCCTACTACAGCAATTTTCATAAAAGACTTTATTTTTTTGAAGGTTTAACAGATTCTTTTAACTATTGACATATTCTAATACGGCAGAACAAATCGTTTGTAGTTGTTCTTCATCCAGCTCGGTGTGCATGGGCAGGGAAATAACCCTTTCAGTAAGCCAGTCGGTGGTGGCCAGTGAGTAGGTCCCTCCTCCCAGTTCGGCAAACATTTGCTGACGATGAGCGGGTACAGGATAATAGATCATGGACGGGATGTTCTTCCCGGCCAGGTATTCATTCAGTCCATTGCGGTCGATCCCTTCCAGGATGACCGTGTACTGATGAAAAACGTGATGACTGTAGGTAGCACGGTAGGGCGTCGTGATCTTCGGATGAGCCAATTTAAAAGCGTTGTCGTAATAATCGGCGGCGGCACGCCTGGCAGCGATATAAGCATCCAGGCTCTTCAATTTCACATTCAAAACGGCTGCCTGGATAGAATCCAGCCGGCTGTTACAACCTACGAGATCATGATAATAACGCCGGCTCTGCCCATGATTGGCAATCATTTTCAACCGGCTAGCTAACGCGTCGTCATCTGTAAATATTGCCCCTCCATCTCCATAACAGCCTAAATTTTTGGAGGGGAAAAAAGAAGTTGTGCCGATGGTGCCGATAGCGCCTGTCTTTTTGGTAACGCCATTGGGGAAGGTATAGGTACTGCCGATCGCCTGGGCATTGTCTTCTATGACCGCCAGATTGTGCCGGGCAGCGATCTGCATGATCTCTTCCATGGGAGCGGCGTGGCCATAAAGGTGTACGGGTACGATGGCCTTTGTCCGGGGGGTGATCGCTTTTTCGATAGCGGCCGGATCGATGCAAAATGTCCTGGGATCTACTTCTACGAAAACAGGTTTCAGTCTCAGCAATGCTACTACTTCGGTAGTGGCGATATAGGTGAAGGAGGGAGTGATGACTTCGTCGCCAGGTTGCAGGTCCAGGGCCATCATAGCGATCTGGAGGGCGTCGGTACCGTTGGCGCAGGGGATGGTATGTTTGGCTCCTGTATAGGCGGACAGTCCTGCTGCAAAGTCAGTAACTGCCTTCCCGTTGATAAAAGCGGCATGGTCAATCACCTCGTGAATGGCCGAATCTACTTCACTCTTAATTTTCGTATATTGTTGCTTTAAATCTACCATTTGAATGGGCCGCATATATATCTATGTTTGAACGGGCACAAACCTACTGCAAAAACGGGACATTTTCAAGCTGTGGACGGGGAATAACCACAAGCTTCGGGCTGCAAGCCAGACATTTATAAATTATTAACTTCGTCCCGGCATAACTAATTTCACTTAAAGCTTAAGGCTTATAGGCCGGCGCTAAAAAAAAGACGCGTGAGTATCATTTTTTATCATGTTTTTCTTTGGCTGTATAGAACAGGTATTGGTCTGATTTCTCCCTGGAATCGTAAAGCAAAGCTCTGGCTGGAAGGGAGAAAAGGGCTTTTGGAGAGGATCCGGGTGGAAATGAAGGCGGCGGCGACCGGGTCGGGGCCGGGAAGATCGGAGAAGGGGGGGAAGACCATCTGGATGCACTGTTCATCCCTGGGGGAGTTCGAGCAGGGAAGACCACTGCTGGAGAGCCTCCGGCTGCAGGATCCCGGGTGCAGGGTCGTGCTGAGCTTTTTTTCGCCCTCCGGGTATGAGGCGAGGAAGGACTATACGGGGGCGGATCATGTCTTCTACCTGCCGCTGGACTCCCGCCGGCATGCCCGCCGGTTTATCGACCTGGTGAAGCCGGAACTGGTGCTTTGGGTAAAGTACGATTACTGGTATTATTACCTGGTAGAGTTGAAAAAAAGGAATATTCCCACCTTACTGGTATCGGGTGTATTCCGTAAGGATCAGCCTTTTTTCAGGTGGTATGGCCGGCTACACCGGTATATGCTCGAATGCTTCACCCATCTGTTCGTGCAAACGGAGGATTCAAAAAGACTATTGGAGGACCTGGGGCTGACGGAGAATGTGAGTGTCAGCGGAGATACGCGGTTTGACCGGGTGATCGGGATCGCGGAGAACGCGGAGTCCCTTCCGCTCATAGAGGTTTTCTGCGGGGAGCAGGCCGTGATCGTTGCGGGCAGTACCTGGGAAGAGGATGAGGAGGAACTGGATCATTATGCCAATACGCATCCGGAGATAAGGATGATCATTGCCCCTCATGAGATCAGTGAGGAGAGATTGAGAGAGGTGGAGCTGTTGTTCCGGTATAGTATCCGGTATTCGCAGTGGGCGCAGGGCGCAGGAGCTGCGGGAAGCGATGCATCACGGGGGGCCGGGGCTCCGGGCGGAGCGGGGCGGGGTCCGGGGGGGCGGGAGCCGAATGTGTTGATCATCGATAATATAGGGATGCTGTCCCGGCTTTACCAGTATGCTACCATCACCTATGTGGGTGGGGGATTTGGGGATGACGGGGTACACAATGTGCTGGAGGCGGCCGTCTATGGGAAGCCGGTGGTATTCGGTCCGGTGATCGAAAAGTATATCGAGGCGGTGGAGTTGGCTGACAGCGGTGGAGGTATCGTCATCGATAGCGCGCTGGAGGCGGAGTCTGTATTCAACCGGTTATTGAGTAACCCGGAGGAATACCGGCAAACGGGTGAAGCGTCCCGCAGCTATGTGTATGCTAAAAAGGGAGCTACGGAAAAAATCGCCGGTTATATTCAGGAGAAACGTCTTTTGACCAATTGATAAAAGTGCTTGGTGGCTTCCCTGTTCTCATCCCAGCCCAGCTTGACCTTCAGTTCTCTTTCCATCCAGTATTCCGCTTCCGGCAAGATGCGGAATCCGTTGATGGTCTTAATACTGCGTTCATACATCACTTCATCTCCCCGGAATAACTGGCTGATGAAGACAAAACGGTCGTTGACGCCAATGGCTTTTTTCAAATCCCTTACGGGGGTATCGTTAAGGGCGGCGGATAACTCCAGCACGTTGCCTTTCAATTTATCATTCAGGGAAGGAGATAAACCATTGCCGCCGATCACGTCATTCAGCTCCCTGGGAGCCTGTTGCTGGGCCAGGGTAGGTATATCGGCCAGGGGGTCGAAAGGCCAGGCTCCTCTCTCCGGTTCTTTAACAGCCGCAGCCTGACGGGCCGGAGCCACTTTCAGATCGGAAGTCGTTCGCATTTCTGCGGCGGTCTTCCCTTCAGAGGCGGTCCGGAGTTCTGCAGCGGTCTTTAATTCGGAAGCGGCTCTCAATTCCGCGGCGGTCTTCTGGCCGGGAATGAATTCGGGCTCGGGGGAAGGGACGCCGTTGATGGCAGAGCCATTTCTGATCTCCGAAACCTGGGAGCCATTCCTGACTTCAGGAGCGGCCGATCTGAATTCCTGCACGGCCGATTGCCCTGTATATATTTTCATGGAGGATGGCATCATAACCGCTACTTTTGCCGATCCCCGGTTGACAGCAGCATGACTGGACAAACGTGTCAGTTCTGCATCCAGGAGCCGGGTAGTCAAGAGCATCTGCGAAGGCTCCGCCTTTCGGTCAAACTGCTCTTTTAGTTGGTTAATAAGTTCTTGTAATCGTTCCATGGTACTAATTGCACAGGCCTTTAATGGGTGAATATTACTAATTCTTATAAAGTTATAACAAATTCCGAACCTAATTTATATGTATCTATGTTCATTGAACCTCATATAAAAGGCGAAAAACGTGGCTGGATCGAAGTAATCTGCGGATCCATGTTCTCTGGAAAAACAGAAGAACTGATCCGGCGGCTGAAACGGGTTAAAATTGCCAATCTGAAAGTCGAGATCTTCAAGCCTTCCATGGATACCCGTTATCACGAACAGAACATTGTTTCCCATGACGAGAGTATCATTCCATCTACGCCTATCGACAACTCACAAACTATCCTGCTGATGGCCAGTGATGTGGATGTTGTCGGCATTGACGAAGCCCAGTTCTTCGACGACCAGTTACCGGAAGTCTGCGACCAGCTGGCCTTTCGGGGAATTCGTGTCATCGTGGCCGGGTTGGATATGGACTATACGGCCAAACCATTCGGCCAGATGCCCTTCCTGCTTGCCAAGGCTGATTATATCACCAAGTTGCATGCCATTTGTGTAAAATGTGGAAATATTGCCAACTATTCCTACCGTAAGGACAGCACTGGGACACAGGTCCTATTAGGAGAAAAAGACCTGTATGAGCCCCGTTGCAGGAATTGTTATTACAACCGGGTGCCCTGATATTTTATAAGCAATCCGCTCCCGGAGAGTCACCCGGGGCTGAAAAGAAATGAATTATAGATTTGTTAAAATTAATTTTCTGCGCCGGCTGCCGGAAGGTATTTTTGCCCCCAAATTGAAAAACAATTAGCTCATTACGACACATATGGACGCTATTTAAGAAGGATCTGCTGCTGGAAATCCGGCAACAGTATACTTTCTATGGGGTGCTGTTATACGTAGCTTCCACCATTTTCGTGTTATACCTGGCGATGGCACAGCCTGAGACGGAGGTATGGAACGGGCTCTTCTGGATGATCCAGTTATTTATCTGCGTAAATGCCGTCGCTAAAAGTTTTTTAGCGGAGGGGAAGGGAAGAATGCTCTATTTCTACTCTATTGCCGGGGCCCGGGATTTTATCCTGGCCAAATTGCTGTTCAATGCCATGCTGATGATAGTAATGAGCCTTGCTAACTGGTTGCTTTTCAGCATTTTACTGGGTAATCCGGTGATCAATCCGGGGGCCTTTTTAGGGATCAATCTGCTGGGGGGAGTGAGCCTGAGCCTGGTATTCACCTTTTTATCCGCGATAGCCGCCCGGGCTCAGCAGAATGCCGCCCTGATGGCTATTATGGGTTTCCCGATCATCATTCCCCAGCTGATGTTGCTGATCAAAATCTCCAATATCGTGTTCGCCACGGTGTTGCAGGGGGGGCTGGCCGGTGTAGTGCTCCTGCTGGTGGGTATGGATGTGCTGGTGGTGGCCCTGGCGATCGTTTTGTTCCCCTTTTTATGGAAAGACTAAGGGTTTATGCAAAGGAACTTCCATTTCGTAATACAATCCGTAAAACGGCTGAAAGAGGCGGGGGTTTCATCTAATTTTAGACATCCCCTAAAATTTTGAATGGCTTTGTCCTAAATTTGCGACTTCTTGTTAAGGTACAATCTATTATAACTATATGCGAAAAAAGTGGTGGAAAATACTTTGTGTAGTCATTCTTGTCTATACCATCACCGGTGGCCTCCTACTTCCTGTTCCTGCACGTGAGATCCTGGCCGAGACGATCCGCAATCTTTATTTCCATGTTTGTATGTGGTTCGGAATGATGATCCTTTTTACGGTCTCGGTGGTCTACGCCGTCAAATATTTACGTTCCCAGAAACTGGCGCATGATATTTATTCAGTGAATTTTGCCAAGGTGGGGATCCTGTTCGGGGTACTGGGCTATTCTACCGGTTTTGTCTGGGCCTCTTACACCTGGACCGAATATGCGACCAATACCCAGATATTCAAAGAGCCCAAATTGCTGGGCGCGGCTATCGCCCTGCTGGTATATTTCGCCTACCTGGTATTACGCGGGTCTATCACGGATATGGATAAGAGGGCAAGGGTAAGCGCCGTATATGCCATTTTCGCTTATGCTATGTTATTCCCTACCATCTGGATATTGCCGAGGCTGCTGGAAAGCCTTCATCCCGGCAAGGAAGGTAACCCCGCTCTGAATTTCAAGGACAGCGACGCCCGCCTGAGAATGGTATTCTATCCGGCTATCATCGGATGGACCTTACTCGGCGTATGGATCACCTCCCTGAAGATCAGGCTTGATTTTATAAAAGAGAAAAGTATTTTGAATGATTAAGAAAACCCTGTCCCCCCTGGTCTGCCTGTTCCTGTATCTATTACCCTTGTTCACGATGGCCCAGTCATCGGAGGCCGAAAGGAAGTACACCGCCTACGACATGCGCAGTAATGGAAAGATCTATGTGCTGACAGCCTGCATCCTGATCATTTTGATCGGATTCCTCCTCTATCTCGTAAGGCTGGACAGAAAAATAAGCCGGGTAGAAAAAGAAATAAAATAAGTTTAAACGAACGATTGCAAGAACCCAACAACAAATTTAAATCAACTGTTATGGCAGTACAAGCAGTACAAAATGAGTACAAGTTCTTTGAAGCCGTAGAAAAAAGTTTTGACAAAGCGGCCAGCTTCACGACCTGGGATCCCGGTATCCTGGAGCAGATCAAGCAGTGCAATGCGGTATATCGGATGTTCTTCCCTGTTAAGATCGGAGACAAAATCGAAGTAATTAAAGCATACAGGGTGCAGCATTCCCAGCATAAGACCCCTTGTAAGGGAGGGATCCGGTTTGCCTTATCGGTGAACCTGGATGAGGTGATGGCCCTGGCGGCCCTGATGACCTTTAAGTGCGCGATCGTCAATGTGCCTTTCGGCGGAGCCAAGGGCGGGATCAGCATCGACCCTAAGAAATACACACCTTATGAGCTGGAAAAGATCACCCGCCGGTATACTTCCGAGCTGATCAAAAAGAATTTTATCGGACCGGGTACGGATGTTCCCGCTCCGGATTACGGGACGGGCGAGCGGGAGATGGCCTGGATCCTGGATACCTATATGAGCATGCGTCCCGGCGAGATCGATGCGCTGGCCTGTGTAACGGGCAAGCCGGTATCGCAGGGGGGGGTCCGGGGTCGCCGCGAAGCAACAGGCCTGGGGGTATTTTATGGTATCCGGGAAGTGTGTAATATGGAAGATATCATGGCTAAGCTGAAGCTGAAGCCCGGTGTGGAAGGAAAGACCGTGATCGTGCAGGGTTTGGGTAATGTGGGATATCATGCCGCTAAGTTCTTCCGGGAAGGCGGCGCCAAAGTGATCGCGCTGGCCGAATACGAGGGGGCTATTACCAATCCGGCGGGCCTGAACGAAGAAGAAGTGTTCCAGCACCGGAAGAAGACGGGAAGCATCCTGAATTTCCCCGGGGCTACCAATCTTCCCAATTCGGGCGATGCGCTGGAGCTGGAATGCGATATTCTGATCCCTGCCGCACTGGAGAACGTGATCAACGGGCAGAACGCGCCGAATGTGAAGGCTAAGATCATCGGGGAAGCGGCAAATGGTCCGCTGACACCGGAAGCAGATGAGGTCTTCATCAAAAAAGGAATCCTGGTCGTACCGGATATGTACCTGAATGCAGGCGGGGTGACCGTCTCCTATTTTGAATGGCTGAAGAATCTAAGTCATGTGCGCTATGGACGGATGGAGAAGAGATTTACCGAGAACATGAACTCTCATATTCTCGGCCAGATAGAAGGGCTGACCGGTAAAAAGGTAAGTACCAAGGAAAAAGAATTTATCATGCACGGGGCCGACGAAGTGGACCTGGTCTATAGCGGGCTGGAAGAGACGATGATCGCCGCCACCCGGGAGATCATGGATGCCTGGAAGAGTAATCCGACTGTTCCGGACATGCGTACGGCAGCGTATGTGGTAGCCATCAATAAGGTGGGTACTTCCTATGCGGAACTGGGGATTTTCCCATAGAAATGATGTTACAAGATATTAGTAAGGGAGCCCTGTCTGAAAAGGCGGGGCTCCCCCGTTTTGCGGGGTCTGGGAAATAGACTAGATTAGAGGGGAGCAACTCTTGTACTATGGACACACTGAAAGACCCACGGCTTGCCGTCCTGATAGATGCGGATAATGTCCCCTATGCCAATATAAAGGAGATGTTGGAGGAGATCGCGAAGTACGGTACTCCCACGTTTAAACGGATCTATGCCGACTGGACCAAGCCGACCGTGTCAGGATGGAAAACGGTGCTGTTGGAAAATGCCATTACGCCGATCCATCAATACAGCTATACGACAGGCAAGAATGCCACGGATTCGGCGATGATCATCGATGCGATGGATATCTTGTATACGGGGCGGGTGGACGGATTCTGCATCGTATCGAGCGATAGTGATTTCACCAGGCTGGCTACGCGGTTGAGAGAGGCCGGGATGAAAGTATATGGATTGGGGGAACGCAAGACGCCGGTGGCTTTTATTTCGGCCTGCGACAAATTCATCTATATCGAGATCTTAAAGAAGGAGGCTCCCCAACCTCCTAAACCGGCTCTTCCTGCCTCCAGGGCAAGACCGGGAGCCGGTGGCCGTGCCGCCCCGGCGGCAGGCAAGGGACGGGGACAGGTGGCGGCCAGGCAGGGAGCTACAACTGTTCAGGAGACCGGGAGTTCCCGGGAGGCCGCGGCCGGACGGGAGGTGGAGAGCGCACGGGAAGCTGAAGCTGCACGGGAAGCCGAGAGCACGAGACAGGCAGATACGATCCGGAAAATAGATAATGGACTGGTCAAGCTGATTGCCGACAGCATCAACGACCTGGCGGGAGAGGATGGATGGACCTTCCTGGGAGAGCTGGGCACTTTATTACTGAAGAAAAAGCCGGATTTCGACCCGAGGAATTATGGCTTTAAGAAGCTGGTGCCGCTGATCAAAAGTCTCAACCAGTTCGAGATCGACGAGCGGAATACGGGCAGGAACAATAGTGTGCTGGCCTATGTCCGGGCGAAATAAATTCGTATATTGGACAACTCTAATGAATAGACGCCTAAAACAACTATATGAGCGCTCCCAATCTTGAATTTGTACCGCAGGAACTTTTACCGCAACTGGCCAAGATACGGCCTTATGTACTGCTGCTGCTTACCAAAGGAGCGAATTATGGGCGCCCGGATACCCGCAGGATCATTCAAAGCGAACATTTGCCGTATACATTCCAACAGAGAGCGGAGGGTATTCTGGCGTTGACGATGCCGGTGAATGATGATACCCGTATAGCGGCGATCGGTATTTATGCCGGCCGTTCCAAAGAAGAGGTAAAAAAGCTGGTGGAAGATGATCCGGCGGTAAAAGCGGGGATCTTCGAATACGAAATTGTGAACTCCATGGGGTTGCAGGGAGACGTGCTGCCATGAAACCTATTTTACCATTGTTCGCCGTCTGCTGGCCGGGTGGCTGACCCTTTTCTATTCGTTATAGGAAGGTAAGGTGGCGATGGCTTCGAAGTCGACGGGTCCTTTGATAAAGGCATGGCATTCTTCGCCATTGGTGACGACGAGGTATTTCACGGGAATGGCCATATTGTAGCGCAGAACCTGCCATAATACGCGGTTATCCAGTTTCTCCTTTATCGCCTTGCATTCCACCAGCATCCAGGGTTGGGCGCTTTTGTCAAAGACCAGCAGGTCAAATCTTTTGTTGAGCTCCCCTAATTTCATCCTTCTTTCCACGGCCATATAGGATGCAGGATAAATCTTTACCTGTAACAGGTATTGAATGAAATTCTGGCGAACCCATTCTTCGGGAGTCAGGCGAACCCATCCTTTGCGCAGTTCGTCCCAGATCTCTTCTTTTTTGGGTTCGGGCTCCCTTATCTTGAAAGGATGAGTCGGGTAGTAGATTTTGATCATGTGCGAAAACTATTTGTTAAATTTACGAATCGTCTATGATTCGGGTCCATCGAATCCATAAAAAAGGTAAAGGACGGGTGAATAACGAAGCGATCGGAGGAGCGCAAAGGACAAAGCCCGAAATAATGAAAGACAACAACGATGAAAAGTAAAGAAGAAATAGTTCAGAATTGGTTGCCCCGGTACACGGGTGAAAAGCTGGAGAATTTCGGCAAGTATATTTTGCTGACCAATTTTGACAATTATGTACACCTGTTCGCAGACTGGCATAATGTAGAAGTAATGGGCGAACATAAGCCCATGCAATGCGCCACTGCAGGAGACATTACTATTATTAATTTCGGCATGGGCAGTCCCGGCGCCGCCACGATCATGGACCTGCTTACCGCCATCGAGCCTAAGGCCGTCTTATTCCTGGGAAAATGCGGAGGACTGAAAAGACGTAATAAGCTCGGGGACCTGATCCTGCCCATTGCGGCCATAAGAGGAGAGGGGACTTCCAACGATTATTTCCCTCCTGAGGTACCGGCCTTGCCGGCTTTTGCCCTGCAAAAAGCCATTTCTACCACGATCCGGGATTATGCGGTAGATTATTGGACCGGGACCGTCTACACCACCAACCGCCGCGTTTGGGAACATGACGAGGTCTTTAAGGAATATCTGAAGAAGATAAGAGCTTATGCCATCGATATGGAAACCGCTACGATCTTCTCCGTAGGATTCTTCAATAAGATTCCCACGGGGGCCCTGCTGCTGGTAAGCGATCAGCCGATGACACCGGAAGGGGTCAAGACAGCGGAAAGCGATCTGAAAGTGACCAGCGATTATGTAGAAAGACATATTAAGATCGGGATCGATTCGCTTAAACAATTGATCAATAACGGGCAAACCGTGAGACACCTGAAATTTTGATAGCCGAAGGCAGGATGATCCGGCGGAAGATGCAACGATGAGGCTGCCTGTGCTGTCATTCGGAAAAAAGACATGAGCCGCCTCAACTTAATACCCGTTCTGTTCATAGCAACACTTATATCTGCTTCTCAATGCCATAAAGATTCCGGAGGCGCCGGAAAACTAAAAGGTAAACTGGTAATTGATAAAAGCTGCGCCCATTATGTAATACAAGTGCTGGATGGGAACATTTCTCCGGATAAAGTTGTCGCTACCTGGACGGATACGATTGCACAAAAAACATATACCAATGTATTCACAGCAGGCAACAGGTGCGGTTTTGCCGCAAATGACCTGGCAGAAGGGGATATTTTTACTTTCGACCTGGATCCTACACCACCTGTACAGAATTGCATGATATGCCTGATTTATTATCCCAGCCCTCCTGTAGTCAACGCCGTGAAGAATGTAAAAAAGATTGGTTCCGGTAGTTAATCTGGCCCGAAGCTCGTAGCTTGCTTGCTGAAGCATTTGCTATGTCCTCATTGCTATCTATCGATAACCTTACTATCGGATTTCAAACGGAGAGCGGCCTGGCGCCAGGGGTCCAGGGGATCAATCTCCAGGTGCAACGGGGAGAGATTGTCGCATTGGTCGGCGAATCCGGATCGGGCAAGTCAATCACCTCTTTATCCATCCTGCAATTATTACCGATGCCTCCCGCCCGTGTCCTCTCGGGAGAGATCCTCTTTACCGACAGCAATAATCACTGTGTCGACCTGTTGAAACAAAGCCCGGAGCAAATTCAAAAGATCCGGGGCAATGAGATCGCGATGATCTTCCAGGAGCCGATGACATCCTTAAATCCTGTCTTTACCTGCGGCGACCAGTTAACGGAAGCGATCCGCGCCCATACCAGGATGCCTGCGGACCAGGCAAGGCAAAAAGCCATCGGGCTGTTTGAAAAAGTGAAGCTGCCGGATCCTGAAGGCATGCTGTCCCGGTACCCCCATCAGCTCAGCGGGGGACAGAAGCAGCGGGTGATGATCGCCATAGCCATGAGCAATAGCCCCTCCTTGCTGATCTGCGATGAACCCACGACCGCCCTGGATGTGACCGTACAAAAAACCATTCTGGAACTCATCCGGGAATTGCAGCAGACAGAAAATATGGGTGTTATTTTCATAACCCACGACCTGGGGGTGGTCGCCGAGATAGCGGACAGAGCCCTCGTATTGTATAAAGGGAAAGTAGTAGAAGAAGGAAGCGTCGCCACCTTGTTCCATCACCCCCAACATCCTTATACCAAGGGGCTCCTTAACTGCCGTCCGGTACTGCATGTCAAGGGGGAAAGACTACCGGTAGTCAGTGATTTTATGGGAGCGGAGGGGGAGAGGCCACAGGCTGCGGCGCTCCCGGCGACTGAACGGGACGCCGCACCGCTTCTCATGATCAACGCCGCGGCCGCACCGCTGATCCAGGTGCAGGATCTTTCTGTATGGTATCCTTCGAAAAAATCTTTCCTGGGAAAGGTATTGAATTACACCAAAGCGGTGGATGGGGTCAGTTTCGACGTATATGAGGGGGAAACGCTGGGGCTGGTGGGTGAGTCCGGTTGCGGTAAAACGACCCTGGGAAGGGCCCTGTTGCGGCTGACAGCCCCCACTGCCGGCAGGATCCTGTTCGGGGGGAGCGATCTCGCCGGTTATACTCCCGCCACCATGAAAAAATTACGAAGTCATATACAGATCATTTTCCAGGACCCCTACTCTTCCCTGAATCCCCGCCTCACGATCGGCTCCGCGATTGCAGAGACACTGAAAGTACATGGGCTCGTCTCCACGCAAAAGGCGCGAAAGGAGCAGGTAGTGGCATTACTGGAAAAGGTAAGCCTGAAAGCCGAACATTTCGACCGGTATCCGCATGAGTTCTCCGGCGGCCAGCGTCAGCGGATCGTCATTGCCCGGGCCCTGGCCCTGCGTCCTTCCTTTATTGTCTGCGATGAATCCGTCTCTGCCCTGGACGTGAGCGTACAGGCGCAGGTGCTCAACCTGCTGAATGACCTGAAAAAAGAATTCGGCTTCACCGTGGTCTTTATTTCTCATGATCTCTCGGTGATCCGTTATATCAGTGACCGCATCCTGGTGATGAACAAGGGGAAGATCGAGGAGATCGGCGAGGCGGAGGCTGTCTATACGCACCCACAGAAGGAATATACCCGAAGATTGATCGAGGCGATCCCCAGGGGGGTGTAAGGGGCAAAATTTAACAGGTGCCGGGATGCAACATTTTGGCTATTCGCGTTACTTTAACGGACCAACCGTCAAAACCATCCTCCATGATTAAAAACTATTTCAAGATCGCCTTCCGCAACCTGTGGAAACACCGCGTATTTTCCTTCATCAATATTATGGGACTGACCGTTGGAATGACGGCCTGTTTCCTCATCTTCCTCTATGTCCGTTTTGAGTTGAGCTATGACCGTTTTCACGGGAAAGCCGACCGCATTTACAGAGTGGTAGCGGATATCAAAACACCTACGGAAGTGCTGCATACAGGAGGGCCTGCCTGGGCAGTCGCTCCCAATATGAAGGATTATTTTCCGGAAGTGCAGGCCTTTGTCCGGACCAGCAATGAAAGTTTCCTGATCCGAAAAGGGGATGTGAAGTTCCAGGAAGAGAATACGTTATATGCAGATTCCACTTTCTTCCAGGTATTCTCTTTTGAGCTGCTGCACGGAGATCCGGCTACCGCCCTGAAAGAGCCCTTAAGCCTGGTATTTTCTGAAACGGCCGCTAAAAAATATTTCGGCAATGCCGACCCCGTAGGCCAAACCGTATTATTCACCGGAGAAGGATTTACGGCGAGGGTTACGGGCATCATGAAGGACCTGCCGGAGAACTCCCAGATAAAGGCTGACATGCTCGTCAGTATGAGCACCCTCACCCATAAATTCCGCCCGGATCTTGACACGCAGTGGAGCAACTACGGCTCCTCCGCCTATGTATTATTGAAACCCGGTACGAATGTCGCCGCCTTGCAGGCAAGGCTCCCCGGATTCCTGGAGGATCGGAACGGAACGGAGATGAAGAAACAGCAAATGTTTGCCATCCTGACCCTGGAGCCGCTGAAAGACGTCTATCTGCATTCTACGCGTAATGGCAATAAGACAGGCAATATCAATAACGTATATATTTTCTCCATCGTGGCGGTATTTATTCTGCTGATCGCCTGTATCAATTTTGTGAATCTTACTACCGCCCGTTCGGCCGAGCGGGCCAAAGAAGTGGGTATTCGAAAGGTTGTCGGAGCCTTGCGAACACAATTGGCCCGCCAGTTTATGGGAGAGTCGGTCTTATTATGTATGATCGCCTTTTTATTTACCATTGGGCTTGCCATGCTTTGCCTGGGAGGCTTTAACCACCTGGCAGGAAAGACGATCAGCCAGGGAGTCTTTCATGAGGGGTCTACTCTATTTCTGCTGTTCCTGGCGGCTGTGGGGATCGGTTTGCTGGCGGGGGTCTACCCGGCGCTGGTATTATCGTCCTTCCAGCCGATCGTGGTGCTGAAGGGAAGATGGGCTACGGGCACCAGGGGCATCCTGTTACGCAAAGGGCTGGTCGTTGCGCAATTTACGATCTCTACCGGGCTCATTATTGCTACAATCGTTGTCTATAACCAGATGAATTTTATGCGCAGCCAGGACCTGGGCTTTAATAAAGAACAGTTAATGGTCGTCAATACCAATGGGGATTCTGCCCGCCATGCTTTCAAAGATGCGGTCACGCGGCTGCCGGGAGTACAGTCGGCAGGTATGGCGTCCAGTGTTCCGGGAGGCGGCAATATGGGAGCCTATTCTGAAATCCAAAATGCCAAGGGAGATATGCAGATCGCCAACCTGGACCTGTATTTTGTGGACTTTGACTATATTCCTCAATTCAAGATAAAAATGCTGGCAGGCCGCTCATTCTCCAGGGATTTTATGACGGACACGACCCATGCGATGGTGCTCAATGAAGCCGCCGTAAAAATGTTCGGGTATACCTCTCCGGAACAGGCGGTGGGCCGGCGTTTTAGACAATGGGGGCGGGAAGGGATGATCATCGGGGTCATGAAAGATTTTCATTACCGGTCTTTACAACAGGAGATCAAGCCCCTGTCCATGCGCATAGAGCCGGACGGCTGTCAGCTTGTTACCATCAAGGTATCTACCGCCCACCTGCCGGCTACCATCTCGGCTATCGAGAACAAATGGAAGGCGCTGATCCCCAGCCGACCCTTCAGCTATTTTTTCCTGGACGAATATTTCGACAAACAATATCGCAGTGAAGAGCGGTTCGGAAAGCTGTTCCTCAATTTTGCCGCCCTGGCTATTTTCATTTCCTGCCTCGGGCTGCTGGGGCTTGCCTCTTACAGTACGATGCAACGCACGAAGGAAATAGGCATACGAAAGGTGATGGGAGCCTCCGTATCCAATATTGTAAATTTATTATCCAGGGATTTTTTAAAGCTGGTGTTCCTCTCCTTTGTCATTGCTGCGCCGGTGGCCTGGTATTTTATGCATCAATGGCTGCTGGATTTTGCCTACCGGATCCGGATAAGCTGGTGGGTGTTTGCGATCGCCTGCGTGATAGCGGTGCTGATCGCCTTGCTGACCGTCAGTTTTCAGGCGATCAAATCGGCAATAGCCAGTCCCGTAAAGAGCCTGAGAAGTGAATAGCAATACCACTTGATCGGAATAAACTTAGTCTTCCTCGTTTTTTCCTCCATAGTAATCATTATCCAGGTAGAAGGAGGCGGCGCTCTTACGTTTAGAGAAGAGCAGTTTTTTTAATTGCTGTTCGAACTGATCCTTTACGGGAGTATCCGGCCTGATCTTCTTACCGGTGAGCCGAACGAATTCGTTGTCCGTGTTCACTTCTTTCGGGTTGACCGGCTGCAATCCGCTGAGGCCGATCTGCCAGTCATCGTCTTTGTTCAACTTATATTTGAAAAAATAGATCGTCCCTTTCATATCCTTGAATTGTACAGGCTTCTTATCCACGAATTGTATGTCCACGCCCTCATTATCGCTCCGGTTGCCGACGAGCAGGCTGCGGGCAATGTCCACCTGGTTCCTGAAAGAGCGGGGAAACCGGTCGCCCCGGTGTATCGCTTCCAGGCTTTTCAGCAGGCGACTCCTGTACAGGTCGCTAACAGCCAGGGCCCGGATGATGGAGTCGGCTACCGGCTTATTATTGCGCAACAGGAGAGCGCTCGTGCTCAGGCGCAGCGATGCATCCTTACTTTGTAGCAGTTTATTGAAGAAATGGGGTACGGTAGGATTTTTATCATAGAAGGGCATTAGCAGTATGGCGTAATCATCCAACTGACTATCCTGATTCCCCGCGCCTTCTCCCTCATTGCCGGCAGCCTCATCACCGTTGTCCTCTTCCTTTTTTTGTAACTGGCGCTCATCTCTCCCCTCCTGCTTCTTCCATTGGATCTTGGCATCGAAATATAATTGAGGAAAATGCGATTCATAGTCGGCTCCATTCAGGTAGCCACTGTCTACCAGGGTGGAGAGCAGCGAAAGGATATTGTCTTTATAATCATCCACCGTGGACAGTTGCAGGAGGTCGGGGAAAAGGGTGCGGGCCAGGGGCAGGGAGTCTTCCAGGTCCTGGAATAGGTAGTTATAATCGGAGTTGTTCTCGAAGATAGGCGGATCCTGCACCAGCAGAGTCTTCAGCAGGTCATACCCCGGCCGGGTCTTCTGATGGGCCAGGGCTTTGAGGACGGCATTCTGAAAGGTGCTGGTGTCGCCGGCCTTTTCATAGATGTTCTTTAATCCGCCGACCACTTTGCCGATGGCCGTCGAATCGCTGATATACCCCAGTTCATTGATCAGCCGGGTCTTGGTATTGAAATAATCTTTTTCATTGTACGAGAGGCCGTTAATGGCCCGGAGCAGGGCGGGCACTCCGGCAGCTCCAAAATATACATTGGGAATGGCGTCTTTCGCTCTTTTGTTGGCCAGGGAGTCTTTGCTGTAAAAATCCCCGAAGAAGAGGTCCAGCTTATTGGTGAAGACAGAAGGACCCAGTCGCTTATCCAGGGGATGAAGGCTGGCATAGAACCGGGTGGTGAATTCGCTGCCTCCCTGCAGGGAATCATCCAGGGAGATCATCCGGAAGAACCGGTTGTCCTTTTCGAAGATCCAGGTATGCAGGAGGCGGGAGGAATTGGTATCGGCCAGGACATATTTAAATCCGATCACCGAATCGGAAAATCGAAGAGGTTCTTTGCTATGGATGATAAAGTCCTGCTTCAGCCTTTTCTCATTGCACTCTTCCAGCCAGAAAGTAGCGGAGTCCTTCGGGTAATAATATTTGGGGAAGGTCTCCATGGAAACGAATACCGCCTCTCCCGTGGAATCATCCTGGAAAAGAGCTGTCTTGGCCCGGGGCCAATAGCTGTTGTAGTCCGGTATGGAATTGAGGAATTCTTCACTGGAAGCCCGTTCGAGGATACCCCGCATTCCCACATCGATATCCGGGACCATGGGGGTCGTGACGCGGATATTGATAAAAGTGTCCACATAATTCCGGAAGGAGCCGTATCGGTAAGGCGTGAAATCAAAAGAGTTGAAAAATGCGGGGAAGGCCTTGTCCTTGTTGTGGCTGCGGGCCGCCAGCAGGTAGTATTGCGGGCCTTTGATGAGAAATTTCGCCTTGATGATAGACCCATCCTTTGCCAGGTAAGCGGCATCCAGGCAGGGAACTCCTTTATACAGGCCGGTGCGTCTGCTCAGCGGCTTTTCGATCCAGTCGGACAAATGAAAGCTTTCTTCCATGAGGGCCAGGTCGGCCGTATCTTCTTCCAGGAAACGATAGTTCTGTACGGTCTTTTTCCAGACGAGAAAAGCATCGCTGGTAGCAGAATCGCCGGCTTCATATTCCCAGCGGGAAATGCCGTCGACGTTGGAAGTATTTTTATGCTGCGAGGGCGTCCGGGGCAAGCGGATCCGGAAGCCGCCCTGTGGCGGGGTAAAATCAGTCCAGCCAGCCGGCCCATTTTTCTTTATCTCAATGGAGTTGAAGAATAAATCGGCCTCTTTGCCTTCGACATAGTTGTTGGTGCCGCTCATTTTAAAGACCAGCACTTCATAAGGGGTCACCAGGATATTGTAGCGTTGAATATCTCCGCGGCGGGTCTTGCCGGTGATGTCAAAGCCTTTGTAGCCGCTGCGGGTGATGACGGTCTTTTTAAGGATCTTTCCCGGTATGTTCTCATATAAAAGACTGTCTATTTTTTTTAAGGTGGTCTCGTCTTTCTGGCCCAGGAAACAGCCGTAGGTTTTTACCCGGCCGATCATATAATAGGCGCCATTGCCCATATCGGCATATTGCCAGGAGTCAGCCGTACGGCTATCGGAGCGCCGGTAGAGCTTGCCGGGCAGCTGTACGGTGAAACCGCCGTCATCGGCCGTGAAGGTGGAGAAAGTGACCGGCACTTTGATCTTGTCGATATCGTCCCTTCGGATGGCATCCCGGTCGGGCATGGTGACGGGACGGAGGGTATAGCCTTTTTTGCGCAACAGCTCGATCACCCCTCTTTTGCCGGGCAGGTGGGCAGCCCCTACCCCGACAAATAAAGAATGGTGCCGGACGATGCTGTCGATGGAGGCAGCCTGGATCTCGTTGCGCCGGTAGAGGAACTTCTCCATATAAGCATCGGAGGGTTGCAGCAGCTTCTCCAGGGAATCCAGCATGTCGAGGTCGCCTTTACGGTAGGCATCCTGTGTCTTCTTCTCGATATCGAAAGCGGATTCTCCGTCTGTGTCGGAAGCTTTCTTCTTTTTATCCTTCATCATATCCTGGGCGGCTTCCATGACGAGCTGTTCCGTCTGGAAATAGTTTTCGACGCCGGTAGCCTGTTTGCCCAGTTTTTTCCCGGTCTGATAGATATACAGGTCCAGGTAAGTGTCTTCTTCAAAGTCGGCCTTTGTCTGGAAGCTGCGGTATAGAAGACCGTTGATGACGGTAGGTTCGTCGCTGAGGGCGGATTTGAGCTTGTCGTCATATTTTTCCAGCTGGAAGGAACGCTCGTTAATATAGTCGCCGGGGGAGCCCTGTGTATAAAACCGGAGGTTGGTCTGCATGTTCTGAAAGCGGAAGAGCTGGTCCTGCCAGAGCTGGGGGTCCAGTTCAAGGGCTACTACGTCTGCGTTTCGGATATCCAGGTAAAAGGAGTCGCTGAGATGAAAGACGAGCTTGCTGCTCACATGCATGGTCCCGAAGAGATAGGAAGGCTTGGTAAGGCCATTGCCGGTGATCTCCCATAATAAGGCCGGGTATTTCTTTTCTGTCCGTTTCTGCGCTGCCAGGGAGGAGGCCAGGGAAAGAAAAAGAACAAGCGCCACAAAGTACTTTCGCAGAGGGGTCGATCTCATTATAAGGAGGGTTGATCAATGTTTATGAAGTTGCATAAAAGACGGGAAACAGGGAAAATTATTATATGAGAGGATGAATTCGCCCCCATTTTTTTAAATTTGCCTCTTTTGTTTTGTTTTCGTACCTTTGCCAGCTTGTAAAAATCATGCCGTAACATGATATCAAATCGGGTGCCGTAAGACCTGGTTTGTACCGGAACCCATCTTCCGTTATATCTTTACCATCTGCCTGGTATCATGTGCGATTGTCGTTATACTAAAATTAAAATTTCACATGAAGCTTTCACAGTTCAAGTTTGACCTCCCATTAAACCTTATTGCCCAGCACCCTGCGAAAAAAAGAGAAGACAGCCGAATGATGGTCGTCCACCGCAAAACCGGCCAGATCGAGAATAAGCATTTCCGGGACATTCTCGAATATTTCGATGACAAGGATGTATTCGTCGTCAACAATACCAAAGTATTTCCCGCGCGTATGTACGGCAGAAAGGAAAAGACCGGCGCTAAGATCGAAGTATTCCTGTTACGCGAGTTGAACAAGCCCAATCGCCTTTGGGATGTGATTGTTGATCCCGCAAGAAAGATACGTGTAGGGAACAAATTATATTTCGGAGACAATGACGAACTGGTAGCAGAAGTGATCGATAATACCACGAGCCGCGGTCGTACGATCCGGTTTCTCTGGGACGGTAATGACGAGGAGTTCCGCCAGGTATTGGAATTGCTGGGAGAGACCCCCCTTCCCAAATATATCAAACGCAAGCCGGATGAAGAGGATAAAGAACGTTACCAGACCGTCTATGCCAAGCATGAGGGAGCGGTAGCGGCGCCTACTGCAGGTCTGCATTTCAGTAAGGAACTGATCAAACGGCTGGAGATAAAAGGCGTCCGGTTTGCCGAAGTCACCTTACATACGGGACTGGGAACTTTCCGCCCGATCGAAGTGGAAGATCTGAGTAAGCATAAGATGGACGCGGAGTACTACCGGATAGAAGACGACGCCTGCAAAATTGTGAACAAGGCCAGGGTTGGCAATCACCGGATCTGCTCTATCGGAACGACGACCATGCGGGCCATCGAGTCTTCATTTACCGCTGAGAAATTGCTGAAGCCTTCCGAAGGCTGGACCAATACATTCATTCACCCCCCTTATCAGTTCAATATCGCCGATGCGCTGGTAACGAACTTTCATCTGCCTAAGACCAGCCTGCTGATCATGACCTGTGCGTTTGCTGGTTATGACCTGGCTATGGAAGCCTATAGGAAAGCGATCAAGGACAAGTACCGCTTCTTCAGTTATGGAGATGCAATGCTGGTGGTATGAAAAAAACCTTCTTCCTTCTCACCAGCCTGGTTCTGATCCATATGTCAAAAGCACAACAGGTGATCCCTTTATACGATTCCGCTATTCCCAATTCCAGGCCGGTAAAAGACCAGGAAAAGGTGGATAGCGGGAGGCGGCCAGGCTACTACAGCCTTAGTTTTGTCAGCCACCCCACCCTGGCGATCTATCTTCCACCGAAAGACAAGGCCAACGGAACGGGCGTCATTATCTGCCCCGGCGGCGGATATACCCATCTTGCTATGGCGCATGAAGGGATCGAGGTAGCCAAAAAACTGAATGAGATGGGGGTAGCAGCCTTCGTATTGAAGTATCGGCTACCCAGTGATGAGACGATGATCCATAAAGAGATCGGCCCTCTCCAGGACGCGCAGCGGGCTATCCAACTGGTGCGGCAGCATGCCGGCGACTGGGGAATAAAGACCGGTCGGGTGGGGGTTATGGGCTTTTCGGCAGGGGGGCACCTGGCTTCCACGGCCGGCACTCATTTTACCCATATCGTCATCGACAATAGGGACAATGTTTCCCTGCGGCCGGATTTTATGATCCTGCTCTACCCGGTGATCAGTTTTTCAGACAGCATCGGGCATCAGGGTTCCAGGGACAACCTGATCGGCCAGCATCCCGGCCCGGACAAGATAAAAGAATATTCCAATGAAGAGCAGGTGACTACCCGGACGCCTCCCACCTTCCTGGTGCATGCCGGCGATGATCATACGGTATCGGTGGCGAACAGCCTTCATTTCTATGAGGCTTTGCAACGCCATGATGTGCCGGCAGAAATGCATATCTATCCTTCCGGAGGTCATGGGTTCGGCATGAATAACTCTGCTACCAAAGACAACTGGATGGACCGGCTGAAGAACTGGCTGGATACCAACGGATGGCTCAAGCCCTAGTGCCCGACAGAAAGCCGCAATGCCGGTTGAGGGCCGAAACCTTAACGCTTTAAGACCTGCGGGCCGTACATTCCAAAATCCCGCGGCAATAAGTTGGCCATTGTTTCGGTCCTGCTCCAATTACCCAGGGTCAGGACTTCCTGAGGCGGATAATAGCTTCCGTTCTCTTCGATCATGATCGCTTCCTCCGTAATCAGCTTAATGGCCGATTCCTGGTAGGCAATTCCCATTTTACCATTTCCATAGATTACGGTGCATTTGCCGGTAAAGAACAAGACCTTTGCCTGATCGGGCTGAATGGTGAGCAGACCTTCGGAGCCCCGGACTATTCGCTTAAAAAAATCCGGCTGCCGCAGGACCTCCCAGAAATGATGCAGCGTATCGATAGAAAAACTATCGGTCTGGGCGAGAAGGGGATTGTATTTTTCTTTCACCCGCTGCTTTTCCAGGTTAGGCACATTTATTTCGTGCTCCACGATAAATCCATCTGTCTGGATCTGGCCATTATACAAGCTGCGCATGAAATGCATAAGGGAGCCGGTATAGGCCGCCTGACGATGTTGTTCCCATTTCTGCATGCGGGCAGGGTCATCGGATGTCATTTCCCGGAAAAGCGGATACCCGAAATAAGAGATCATATTGGTGCTGAAATCGCAGGTAAATCTTTCCAGCCGGTATTCCAGGTTGTAACCCAGGGCCTTGTTCTCGATGATCAGGGGTTCGATGGCAGTGACGGACAGGCGATTGCTTTTTTTATAAAAGTGAAAGCGCAGGACTTCCCTGTTCTTTATGCTGGTGGAGGACGCATTGTCCGTTGTGCCGATAAAATTATCGAGGAAGAACTTTCCCCATCGCTGCCATCCGTCTTTCAGGTACGGTTCTACGGTGAAAGACGCCAGTTCGGAAGCCTTTGTATGGAGGGCTATTTTTAATGACGGGGGAAGGCTGCGGCTGCTGATCCCGGTGACAAAGGTTTCGTAGCCGATGGCAGAGATGATCAGTTCGTATCTTCCCCCGGGAATTCCCGGGAGCACAAAAGAGCCGTCAGCACGTGTAATAGTCCCTTTGGAGGTGCTGTTGAGGAATACACTGACGCCGGCCAATGGTTTGCCGCTTGCGGAATCGGTAACGGTTCCGGACAGGGAATTCCCTCCCTGGGCAAAGGAATGGACGACCGCGAGCAGGCAATAAAAAAATATATAAATTATTTTTTTCATTCCAATCCGAACAGTCCTTTATTCAGCAATTGCAGGGTCTGGATCTTGTTGGCGAACGGGATCAACAGGGATACATTGTGTTTGCTGCCGCCATAACTCACCATACGGATGGGTACAGGGGTCAATGCTTCGAAGAGTTTGCTCATCACGTCCCGGGTCTGCACGATCTCATTTCCCACAATGGAGACAATAGTGAGATTGTCTTCCACTTCGATAGAGCCGAAGGGCTCCAGCTCTTTTACGATAGCTTTCAGGTCGGCTGCGTTATCGATGGTAACGGATACCGCTACCTCCGAAGTGGTGATCATATCGATGGGGGTGCGGTATTTTTCGAATACTTCAAATATTTTTCTCAGGAACCCATAGGCCAGCAGCATTCGGCTGCTCTTGATATTGATGGCGATGATGCCATCTTTGGCAGCTATCGCTTTCACACCTACAGAGCCGGCTTCCTCCGTGATGAGGGTGCCTTTGGCTTCCGGCTGCATGGTATTGAGCAGTTTCACCGGCACTTTATAGAATTGTGCAGGCCAGATGGAGGCGGGGTGCAGGATCTTGGCGCCGAAATAAGCCAGCTCGGCGGCTTCTTCAAAGCTCAGCTGTTCGATGGCCATTGTCTTTTTAACGACGCGGGGATCATTGTTGTGCATACCGTCGATATCCGTCCAGATCTCGCAAACCGTTGCATTGATCGCCGCCGCGATGAGGGAGGCGCTGTAGTCACTGCCGCCTCTTTTCAGATTGTCCACTTCTCCCCTGGCATTGCGGCAGATGTATCCCTGCGTAATGAAAAGGCTCTTATCCTTATGCTGCAGTAATAATTGCCCCAACCTGTTCTTGATGCTGTTGATCTGGGGCTCGTCATGGCTGTCGATGCTCATGAATTCCAGGGCGGGCAGCAGAACGTGATCGATGCCTTTCTCTTCCAGGAATACGCTGAACAGTTTGGTGGATAGCAGTTCTCCCTGCGCAAGGATGTCTTTACTCAGGGCTTCGCTAAAAGATATCTTCAGGATGATGGTGAGGAATTCGAAGTGCTCTGCCACAATGGAGTTTGCTTTGGCAAGCGCCTTTTCTCCCTTGACCAGGTCGCTGATGAAGGATTGGTAGTGTGCTTCCAGTTTGTCGATCTGCTTTTTCGCTGTCTCCCGCTCGCCGGAGGCGATGGAGTTCCCGATCTCCACAAGGGAATTGGTGGTACCGCTCAAGGCGCTGAGTACTACGATCTTCGGCTCTGCCTCTTTAGTGATCAGTTGGCTTACCTGCAGCATACGTTCGGGCCGGCCTACGGAGGTACCTCCGAATTTCATTATTTTCATTTGATCTATTTTTTGGAGCGGCCGCACTGGCGTTGATGCCTTGCCTGGCCGCCGCTTTTTTCGGATGGCAAAGATACAGGCTGAAGCTTTAGAAAATTTCGAAATTCACTCCCAATTTAGCCGCGAGACCTTTCAGGTCTTCTACTACGGGTGCCAGCAGAGGGATGCCCTGCTGCAGGCGTTCGGCTTCCATTTCCCGCTCGGGGTCGCCGGGGATCAGCACTTTTTCATGCCCGGGCGCCGGGGTGGCGGAACGAAAGCGGCGTATCCAATTATCCATATGGTGTTTGAACTCGTCACCGGGACGGAAAGCATCCACCCGCATCGCTCCGAAAAAGTGACCGATCCCTTTACCGGGCATGCCGGTGGGCATAGGCACATAGGCGGGGAAGGGGGGTACCCAGGGACCATAGTTCGCTCCGCTCAATACCGCAGAGAGTATATCCACGACAGCACCCAGGGCATATCCTTTATGGCTGCCATGGTCACGGTCACCCCCCAGGGGCAGTAAGGCCCCGCCTGTCTTCAGTTCATGCGGATCGGTGGAAGGATGGCCTTCTTTATCCTGTATCCATCCCAGAGGGGCTGATTCATTCTTTCGCTGCAGGATCTCTAATTTACCGTTGGCAGCCGTGGTGGTGGCCAGGTCGGCTACAAAGGGAGGCTCCTCCCCTGCCGGAACAGCCACGCAGATGGGGTTGGTGCCCAGCATCCGCTCGATGGAAAAGGTAGGGGCCACCAGGGCGCTGGCATTGGTCATGGCGATACCAATCATATCTTCTTTTACCGCCTGCAGGGCATGGTATCCGGCGATGCCGAAATGATTGGAATTTTGTACACTGACCCAGCCGGTCCCTACCTTCTTTGCTTTTTCGATGGCGATCTGCATGGCGAAAGGCGCTACTACCAGTCCCAGTCCGCCATCTCCATCGACGACCGCGGTGGAAGGGGTCTCATGGATAATTCGGATGTCCGGGGTCGGGTTGGCCCGGCCCGCCTCTTTGAGGCGGACATAACCGATCAGGCGGGCTACTCCATGAGAATCGATTCCCCGCAGGTCGGCGCTAAGCAAGGCGATGGCGGCAGTGCGGGCGTCTTTTTCCGGACAGCCTATCTTTTGAAAAATGTGGATGGTGAACGTCAGAAGCTGTTCATAAGGGATTAAAGAGGCTGCCGGATGATTATCTGCCATGGGGATGTTGTTAGGGGGGCAAATATCGGGAAAAAGAAGATGCGGCGGGGCGGGATGACTACTGATAGATAGCTTCGATCCTTTTGGCGCCTACCTGCTGCCGGGGATGGAAGGCGGGGCTGATCATATATTGCTCCAGGCTATATAATAACTGCCGGGCTTCGGGCCGCGCCGCAGCGTCCGTTAACAGGTCGATGCCCGATACCAGCAATTTGCCTTCTCCGACGCGGCATTCGAATATGAATCCCAGGGGCCGGGCTGTCACCCAGTCATCGATGACGCGGACAATGGGGCTGAGGCCGGCGGCAACCCCATCCAGGTAAATAGGGCTGCCATGGGTGAAAGCATCGCACCATTCCCAGTTACTATGGTACTGTGTGGGAAAGGCGGCCAGGGCGGGATGACGAGGATCACAGAGGATACCCATAGTCTTGGGCGGCTGTCCCTGAGTCCAAGCTGTATTCCAGAAGATCGTGGAAAATCCCGCTTTTGTTGCTGCTCCTTTATCGCCTCGGATACTTCCTTCTTTCAAGGTGAGCAGTACTTTCCCCCCTTTATGCAAAACGGCGAGCGCCTGTTCGTCGAGTCTTTGGGTCACTACAATTTCTCCCTTCAGGTCTGGCAAATGTGATGGATAGACGAAGAAGTCCCAGGAATTGCTGTGCACACCTACGGATACCGTCAGTTGCAATTGGCCGGGCCGGGTAAGGGACTGTAAGGATTGATGGATAACTCCCAGGGACCAGCCATTGCCCACGGCAATATCGGCTGCCGGCAACTGCCCCTGCCAGCGTATGTTGCCGGAGGGATCTTTGATCGTCCATAAGGGAGTAACATGCCGCAGGGGTCCGCTGCTGAAGTTCGCCACTTCCACCGGTATCTCCAGCGATTCGTTATTAAGGTATACGAAACGGGGCATCCGGGCTAGGGGAACGATGGCATTACAGAATCGGCTGTATGCAGCACCCGTAACATACCCTTTGTCTTCCCAGAAAGGATTCAGGACACCTACGAGGGCCGTCCCCTGGCCGGGAAAGTCGTGCAGGTCCAATAGCTGAAAACCTCCGAAACCAGGTGTCCGCAGAGCGGCTTCGATGTCCGCCTTGTAACAGAGGGTCTGCAGTTTGCCGGATGCCAGCAACAGACTATCCGCCAGCCTGCCCATACCGTGTTCCTGTAAAGTATGCTGAAAGATCTCGAAATTTTTCGCTTTTAGGACGCCCGTGTATTTGCGGATCTCTTTGAAATCGGGATAGACGCACCACTGTCCTATCTCATGGCTGACCGTAGGATGCTGCCATTTGACGATGGTATCCCGCCAGTCATAGTCGCCCCGGGGAGGATAGGTATTGATAATACTCTTTAATCCCTGTCCCCATTGCTGAATACGGGGGTCGGGGCTGCTGTTATAATTATTATCGCTAATGACCGGCCAGCCGGCGGCCGTAGTGTAGAGCCGGCGGCTGTCTTTCTCTTTCCAGTAGTTGACGAAATCCTTCAGGTATTTTTCCAGATGCCGGCCAGCGGGCTCGTTGCCATAAGCCATCATACAAAAGGAGGGGTGGTTACCATAAGCATTTACCATGCGTCCGCTCTCTTCGTAGAGGTACTGGTCGAGGGGCTGGCCGTCTCCCACTGCAGATCCTGAATTGGCCCAGGAGCTGCATTCGATCTGCAGGTAAAAACCGTTCCGGTCCGCGGCTTCGAAGGCTGCTTCCGGTGGGCACCAGGAATGGAAGCGCATATGATTCAGGCCGTAACGGCGGCATACTTTAAAAATGTGCATCCAGGAAGCCAGATCGGTGGGCGGATAACCTGTTTTCGGGAAGATGGCGCATTCGAGGGTTCCCCGCAGAAAGGTGGGGCGGCCGTTAATGATGAACTGAGTGCCCTGAGTCGAAAATTCACGCATGCCGAAGCCGACCTGACGATGGTCCTCCTGCCCGCCGGGCCCGGTAACGCTGACGCGCAGGGTATATAGGTTGGGCTGAAATTCATCCCATAATAAGGGATGTTCGCCCATCGGATAGGTAATGTCGACGGTGGTGCTGTCTCCCTGAACGGCGACTTCTTTCTCCAGCGGTGGGAGACCAGGGGCTCCAGGATCATTGGACGGTGAGGCGGTCAGGCGAAGAAGGGTGCGGAGGGGAGTCGGGGCGCCCCCGGAAGCTGTGGGGCCGCTCGCGTTGCACAGGGTGATGCGGGCCAGCACTTCTTTGCGTTGAACGGAGGGGAAGAGTTGCACCTGCGCAATATGCAGGGGGCTTCTGGCCAAGAGGCATAATTTGCCTATCATTCCGTTCCAGTTGCCTTGCGTATGATCGGAGATGCTGTGCGAGTTGGGTCCCGGATTAAAATCTTTGATCCTGTTGTCCACTCTTATCGTGAGGGTATGCCGCCCGGGGCGGAGTCCATCTCGGAGCCGGTACCGATGGGGGGTGCCAAGGCTGTTCTGCCGCCCGGCTAAATTTCCATCGATCCATACGGTCGTCTCCCAATGCGCCCTTTCAATGAACAGTTCGATATATTGATCTTTCCAGGCCGCGGGGATGATGATTTTTTTCTGATACCAGGCTGCTCCTTTGTAATACCTGACCGGCTGGAGCCAGAAAGGAACTTTTATATTACCGGGCTGACGGTAGGGGGCGTATTCCGGTTGCAGAAAAAAAGAGGAATCAATGATCTCCCCTGTCCAGGGAGTATACAAGGTAACCGGATTTCCTATGCCGTTGCTGGTAAGGGAGCCCGGCAAGTGAAGGTGACCGTTCAGGGGATAATCGAACCAGGATGCGGCCTCCCCTTTATCGAGGGAATCGATACGGTAGAGCCAGTCGCCGGAGAGATCGATTATCTGTTGCGCCTTAAGCGGCCGGCCGACGATGATCATCAGAAAAAAGACGATACTGCAACGGAGGATATTTTTCATCATGGCTGTTTATTATCCCTTCAGTTTCATGTTGACAGGGTCCCAGTTGATGATCTTATTTTGGAAGTAGCTTTCGTTGGCGGCCAGGCAGGGGGCGGCGGCCCTGAAGCCGAAGACGGGATCTTCCACGACCGGGCTGCCGGTGCGTACGCTGTTGAAAAAATTGGTGAAATGATCCAGGTGTTCGTCATAGCCGTCCGGGAGCTGATAGACGGTAGGAGCCGGGCTGGAAGGCTGCTGCTGTTCGGGCGTATAGCGCTGGTTGTATTGCCGCTTTAATTCATCCTGCATGGCCTGCGGGTAGGTAGTGAGCGCATCCCAGCCACCGATCCCGGGAGCAGCGGCCATCTTATGGTGCCGGATGGTAAAGCCATTGTAGCCCATCTCCAGTACTCCTTCCGAACCTATAAATTTCACGGCGCCGGTCTCCCCCTGTCCACTGACAAAATTAACCCGCAGGGTCACTTCGAAAGCGGGATGTTCGGAGCAGTCGGGATAGTGCATGATCGCCGTCATCACGTCGGGCACGTCGCGGCCATCTTTCCAGTACGCTATCTGGCCGGAGGAGAAGATCTTTTCCGGCCCTTTTGAACCAGTGATCACATGAATCCCGGAGAGCAGGTGTACGAAGAGATCGCCGGCAACGCCTGTGCCGAATGCCCGGTAATTCCGCCACCAGAAAAATTTCTTAGGGTCATAAGGTTGTTTAGGAGCGCCGGTGATATAGCGGTCCCAGTCCACCGTCTCGGGCGATCCGTCCGTAGGCTGGGTATATTCCCAGGCGCCGAGTGCACTCTGCCGGTCAAAAGAGGCTTCGATACAAGTCAATTGGCCGATCTCCCCGGCCTTATACAGTTCTCTTGCTTTGGCATACGCAATGCTGCTTACCCTCTGGCTGCCTATCTGCATGATCTTTTTGCTGTCATGCCAGGCGGCGATCAGGGGAAGGCCTTCTTTTAGCTGATGCACCATCGGCTTTTCGCCATAAACAGATTTCCCTTTTTGCATGGCTTCGGTGGCGATCCGGGCATGCCAGTTGTCGCTGGTGGCGATGATGACGGCGTCGATATCTTTCCGGTCGAGGATCGTGCGGTAATCGCGGGTGGTAAAGAGGTCTTTCCCATATAATTCCTGCGCCCGTTGCAAGCGGCCTGTATAGAGATCGGAAGCGGCGACCAATTGAATGCCCGGGACCTTTAAGGCGGTCGCCACGTCATTGAATCCCATAATGCCCATGCCGATACAGGCAATGTGCAGGGTATCGGAGGGGGCAATCTTTTTTTCGGCGGAGAGGATCCTCTTTTCAATGTCGGCTTCTGCTGCAAGGGAAGAAAGGCCGGCGGCCGACAGCAGGATGGAGGTCCCCCCTAGTTGTTGCAGGAATTGACGGCGGGAGTTCTTGTTATTTGGGCGTTCCATGTTCTTGTTGCGATTTTATCGTTAGAGGGTCATAATTTACAATAAAAAAATCAGATCCTATACCGGCAAAAAAACCTTAGAACAGGGAACGCCCGGAATACCATTTATAATTTCGAAGTCTGCTCTTTAAAGTATTTCTCAGTGGCGATCACATCCGGCACATTATTATACCAGTTATTTTCCCTTTCGATGGAGAACATGCCGGTATTAAAATGCTGACGTTTGAGCTCCTTGAATATGGCGGGGAAATTGATCACGCCTGTTCCCACGACCATGTCATTCGCCTTGGTGTTACCGGCAGTATCGATATCCTTCAGGTGTACACCGAAAATATGGCCTTCCAGTTTCTGCAGGCACATAACGGGATCGAGTCCATTGCGGGCCCAATGGCCTACGTCTGCACAGGAGCCAATATTCGGATGTCCTTTCACGGCAGCGAGCACGGAGTCGGGGTGCCAGTAGGCATTGGGCCTGGGGTGGTCGTGGATGGCCACTTTGATACCATAGGCGCCGGCCAGGCTGTCAATCGCATCCCACTGATCTTTGAGGGGTTCGGAGGTGATATAGCTGAGGCCGAATTCTTTGGCCAGGTCGAAGTATTTTTTCCATTCGTCGATGGTCTTGGGTACGATAACGCCCATAGCCATGATGCTGATACCCTTGGATTGCAGGAGTTGCTTGATCTTAGCCTTGCTGTCTGCCGACATCCGGATGCCGAAGCTGTCTTTCATGTCGCCGCCCAGGGGCTGGCCGGGGAAAGCTTCCAGGTATTTGATCCCGGCGCTGTCGGCTTTGGCAATAGCCGTTACGAAGGGTACATAGTGAAAAGTCCACAACTGCACGCCGATCTTCCAGTTACTGGTCACGGAGGGGGAATCGGGGGCAGTGGCTGCCGAATCTTTTTTTGTTTCATCGGCGGATTGCGGCTGGCTGCCGCAGCCGGTAAAGCCGACCGTAGCGGAGAGGCAAAGCAAAAGGGAATACGTTAGTTTCTTCATGTTATATATTTTGTAGGTCTCGAAAAGATGAAATTAAGGGTTTTTCCCTGTGGACTGTATTAAAAACGGACGGGTTTTGCATCAAAACAGCACAAATCGGCGGGGCAGACTTTTTTTAAGCGCTGAAAATCAAAAAGATATGACACTGGCCTTCTTTTTGGTGACTTTGGGGGACCGGGAGTAGGGAAAATAAATTCCGTATAAAAACAATACCAAACTATGTTTAGAAATTATCTGAAAACGGCCTGGCGCAATCTGATAAACAATAAGGCATACAGCGCCCTCAATATTCTGGGATTAGCGGCAGGTATGGCGGTGGCCCTTTTAATCGGATTATGGGTCTATAATGAATACTCCTATGACAGGTTCCTGCCGGGATATCAGCAGTTATACCAGGTGCGGCGGAATTCTGACAATAACGGCGAGATCCTGAATTTTACGTCCTCCTCGCTGAAGCTGGCCGATGTGCTTCGCAGCCAGATCCCCGAAATAGAGCAGGTCGCGGAGACCGACTGGATGGGGGACCATGGGCTCATGGCAGGCGACAAAAAATTCTATCTATCCGGAGGGCAAACGGCCAGCGATTTTCTGACTATGTTTCGGTATCCGCTGCTACAGGGAGATGCCGCCCAGATATTGAAAGATCCCTATTCCATTGTGCTCACGGAGTCTACGGCCCGCACCCTGTTCGGGAATGAGAACCCGCTGAACAAAACGATCCGCTTCGATAACAGGAACGACCTGAAGGTGACGGGTATATTAAAGGATCTTCCCGCTAACTCCTCGTTTCAATTTAATTACCTGGTGCCTTTCAGTTATTATGAGCAGGTGTCCGACCAGGTAAAGCAGCAGCGTGCCGGCGACTTTACGGAGAATTCCTACCAGATCTTCGTACAGTTGAAACCGGGTATTTCCTATGCGCAGGTCGCGCCTAAGATAAAGGATATTGAAAAAGGAGAAAATGATCTCAATTCAAAAAAATCCGATGTCATTTTACAGCCTTTACAGCGCTGGCATCTTTATTCCAATTATAATAACGGGAAGGATACCGGCGGCTTTATTGAATATGTCCGGACTTTCAGTATCATCGGAGTGCTGGTATTATTGATCGCCTGTATTAATTTTATCAATCTCACGACGGCCCGGTCGGAAAAAAGGGCGCGGGAAGTGGGGGTAAGAAAAGTGATCGGCTCCCGCCGCAAAGACCTGATCCTTCAATTCCTGCTGGAATCGTTTGTATTGACTTTTATTTCCTTTCTCTTGTCCCTGTTATTAGTGCAACTGACACTACCGGCTTTCAACCTGCTGACGGGCAATAAGCTCCATATTCCGATAGAAAACAATACCTTCTGGTCCCTCATGGTAGGTTATGTCCTGATCACCGCACTGGTGGCGGGGAGCAGACCTGCTTTTTATCTTTCCGCTTTTAACCCCATAAGGGTCTTAAAGGGTTCTCTCCAGGCAGGCAAAGCAGCCTCCCTTCCTCGCAAGGTATTGGTGGTATTGCAGTTTAGCTGTTCGATAGCCCTGATCATCAGTACGTTTATCATTTATCAGCAGATAAGGTATGCACAAGACCGGCCCACCGGTTACCCTTTGAACCGGCTGATGATGACCGATATGAACAGTGACCTGAACCGCAATTATGCAGCTCTTAAGAACGAACTGATCCATAGCGGTATCGCCGAAAGCGTTACGCAGGCATCCAGCTCGGCCACTACGATCAACTGGCATTCGAATGTCGACTGGCCCGGGAAAGCGGCCGGTGAAACGATAGAAATGGGAAAGATCATTGTTTCGGAAGATTATTTCAAAACGATGAGAATACCAGTCCTGGTAGGCAGGGATTTCAAGGGAGTTACCGATACACTCGGAATTATTTTTAATGAGACGGCGATCAAACGCATGCGGCTGAAGGACCCTGTTGGTCAGGTTGTTACCCAGAATAGGCAGCGATATCAAATTCTCGGAGTGGTAAAAGATGTTCTGATGGAGTCTCCTTTTGCGCCGGCTGAACCAACGATGTTCTTCTGCCAGCCAGGCGGGCAAAACAGCCTGCTATATCGCCTGTCTCCCTCCATAAAGACACCCGAAGCCCTTGTTCAATTAACGGCTTTATTTAACAAGTTCAACCCTGCCTATCCCTACGGTTATCAGTTCGCAGACCAGAGTTATGCGTCGAAGTTCAGCCAGGAAGTGCTGATCGGCAAGCTGTCCGGAATATTCGCGGGGCTGGCGATCTTTATTTCCTGTCTGGGATTATTCGGGCTGGCCGCCTATACGGCGGAACAGCGTACCAAGGAAATAGGCATCCGCAAAGTATTGGGAGCTACGGTTCCGCAGCTTTGGCTATTGTTGTCGAAAGATTTTATCGGGCTGGTATTGATCAGTTGCCTGATCGCATCGCCGCTGGCTTTCTATTTTTTACAGGGCTGGCTTCAAAAATATGAATACCGGATCAGCATCGGACCGGCCGTGTTCTTGTGGGCGGGCACGGCGGCGCTGATCATAACGATCGTCACGATCAGTTTCCAGGCGATAAAGGCGGCGCTGTCCAGCCCGGCCAAAAGCCTGAAGTCGGACTAAGGGAAGGATGACGTGGGCGGGGCCGGGAAGGTTTTTCTGTTTAATTTAGCGCATGGCAAACAGGATTGGGAAAGGGTGGTTGATTTCAGGCATATTGTTGCTGAGCGTTACTATAGTGGTGGCGCAATCCAGGAGAGAAGATATTTATTCCGATTTTGTATTCTATCAGAAGCGGGTAGCGCTGGAAAAAGATCTTCGGGAGAGGATGATCGGCCGGAATTTTTCCCTGCCACTGGACAGCAATACAGAAGACAAGTATCTGTCGTCCTGCTGGGCCGTCTCCCAGTTCCTGTTTGCCTCGCCGGAGGTGGAGCGGGGCTTTACCACTCTTTTCGGCGGGTATGATTCTTTGTCCTACGATACGAAGAAGGCTTTGCTGGAGGCGGTGTATGCCGTAGCTCCCCGGCAATACATCATTTCGGTACAGGCGGTGCTGGAAAAGGAGACGGATCCAAAGCTATTCTCTATGTGTGCCGCTTATCTTTTTCGGGCCGATACGACAACGGAAAGCGGAAATAGGCTGAAGATCCGCATGACGGAGAAGTTTCCGGGTTATGATACGTTGGCGATCCTGCAGGAACTGCAAAACTATCTTAGCTATCATACCGCTTATAGGCAGGGAAAGACGCCGGATATAAGCGCGCTCTTTACCCGGCAGCGGAGGAGCGGGCAAAAGGTGATCTACTCTTTTCAGCGCTGGGACCGGGATTACCCCGGGCTGGCCATCGTTCAGAATGCGGATGGCCGATTTGTCCGGGATGGGCAGGGCAGGCTTCAGGTCTTTGAGCAATTGGCCAGGTCGGGTCCGGATCTGCCTTATTTTATTACAAATGGAAGCACTCCCCAAGGGATTTACAGCATACAGGGCACGGATGTGTCGCGTACGAATTTCATTGGTCCGACGCCGAATCTGCAATTACTGCTGCCTTTTGAGGGAAGATGGACGTGTTATTTCCAGCAGTCGCGGGATTCGGCGGGGGCGTTAGAACAAGCAGATGCGCCAAGGACGGGGGTGGACACGACAGGTACGGCCAATGCAGGGCAAGGGGGCGATCCGGAGATCGACTCGCTGCGTCTATACCGGGAACTGCTACCGCCGGAGTGGAGGGAGTATGTGCCGATGATGGAAGCCTGGGCCGCCGGCAGGATCGGAAGAACGGAAATCATTGCTCATGGCACGACGATCGATCCGGAGTTCTTCAGAGGCAAACCCTTTTATCCGCTAACCCCCACGATGGGCTGTCTCTGTGCGAAAGAGTTGTGGAATCCCACCAGCGGCCATCTGCTGGTGAGTGAGCAATTCAACCTGGTGAGCGCCTTTGTATCTACGCCGGGCAGAAAGGGCTATTTATATGTCATCAATGTGGATGATCAGCGTAAACCGGTGAGTCGGGCGGAGGTAGAGAGATGGGTAAGGGCATGGGAGGAAAGATAAAGGCCCCGACGGGGCCTTTATCTTTTACGCGTTTTACCTTAGAAAGGCAGATCGTCGATAGGCTCTGTCATTTCGCCAGGAGCGGATACCCTGGAGGAGCTGGCCTGAGGAGCATAACCTTCGGAGGAGCCACCGGAGTAACCACCGCCGCCGCCTTCGCCTCTGCTGCCTAATAATTGTACGCTTTGTACGCGCAGGGTAAGGGATATGCCCGTGGTACCATCATTTTTCGGATAGGTCCTCACTTCAGGCGTTCCTTCTGCGTATACTTGTGTTCCTTTTTTGAGATAAGGGGCAATACCGGTGCGGTCGGTCCAGTAGGCACATTCCACCCAAATCGTCTTATCTTTCTGGTTGCCTTGTGCGTCCTTGAATTTCTCCGTGTGCGCCACGTTGAAATTGATCACATTTTTCCCATTCACCGTATTGGTGACACAATCCTTACCCAGGTTTCCGATTACTTGTAGCTTGATCATATTGGTAAAATTTAAAAAAAGTAGAAGGGCAAATTACATTATTTATGCCTTGAAAGAGGCAGAAGTTTTCCTGAAGTTATTCCCACGGGTCATACCCCTGCTCCCATTGCCTGCCCTGCGGGAGAGACCGGGGTGCCGCCAACTGCTCAACGGAACCCTCCTCCCGTTCTCCCTGGCCGCCAATTGCTCAATTTGGGAGGAAAGGTAGGAGGGGAATGAGGGTGTTTGTTTAATTTTAAGAGGCCGGACCTGCCCTCTGTTTGCCGGGGCCCATTCCATGAGAGTCTACTGCACCATATTATTCCTTATTTCTGCGCTGGCGGCGCAGGGACAGCCAGAGCCCGCCGGCCAGGTCCGGAGGCGGATCGATAGCCTTGAAAATCAGGCTATAAGTCGTCTCAATCTCAGTCACAATCACAAGAACGATTCGACAACCGATATTACAGCCGGTCTTGCCGCACAGGCGCTGCAGGAATCACAACGGGCGGGTTACAGCCATGGCATCGCGGTGGCCCTGGCCTGCCAGGCGATCATTATGAATATACATGCCAATGATTTTACCCGGAGTGAACAACTGGCCCGGGAATCGCTGGACTGGTTCGGGCGAACGGACAATAAGAGTCTGAATTCGCTGGCCTGTTACGCATTAGGGTTTTCTCTCTTTGCACAGAGCCGTTTTGACGAAGCCATTCACTATTTTGGGCAGGCACGGGAATATGCGCGCCGTTCGGGGAATTGCACGGAGGAGATCTATATGATGTCGCTGACAGGAGAAGCATACCGGGAACGGGGAGATTATGAAAAGGCTTTCGATATTCTCCGTCAATGTGTACAACTGGCCGAAGCCGTCCACAATACGGAGCTGTCAAGAGGACTATACAAAACCTTGGCCGGGCTCTTTGTGCAGATTGAGGATTATGGAACCGCAGAAAAATATTTCCGGATGGCATTTGGTGAGGCTAAGCCGGAACAGGCAGATCCATGGAACCTGATGGTCTATGCGGAGCTGCTTACACACCAGCACAAATACGATAGCGCCTTGTATTACTACGGGCGTTTTGACAGCGCTCATGCGAAGCCTGCGATGCTGCGCACGTACCTGGTTAGTAAGGGAGAGTATTATTTATTTCGGGAGGATTATGCTACAGCCCTGCCGTATTTTATAAAAAGCCTTTCTTATCAGCGCCGGCTTAATGATGGCAACCAGATGATGCGATGTCTGCAGGACCTGTCCAAAACATATGCGGGGCTGGAACAGAATGCAACCGCTTTCCAGTATGCGAGGGAAGGTCTTGTACTGGCAAAAGCCGCGAATGCCCGGCAGAATATCCGTGACGGCTGTCAAATGCTGTATACCTTATATGACAGGGAGGGGCGGATGGACAGCGCATATTTCTATTACCGGCGGTATATCCTTCTAAAGGACAGTGTGCTGAACGATCAACTGAAGGGGAAATTCGCCTCCTACGGCTTCGAGCAGCAGATCAGCTTGCTGAATAAGGAGAAACAGCTTCAGGACGTCTGCATCCGGCAGGAAATGCTGACAAAGAATATCCTCATCGGGGGCATCGTAGTATTATTGCTGATAGGCTTCATCTACTTTCGGTATGTCCGGCTCAAACGAAAGAATGAAGCCCATCTCCGCCAGCGTGCTGAGAATGAACTGGAGATACAACGGCTGGAAGGTGAAAGGGCTAAAGCAGCGCTGCTGCAGCGGGCAAAGGAGCTGGAAGTGCAGGCGCTGCGCTCCCAGATGAACCCCCATTTTATTTTCAACTGCCTGAATGCCATCAATTTTTTTATCCTTAGTCATGAAACGGAGGCTGCTTCCGACTATCTGACCAAATTTTCGCGCCTGATGCGAATGATCATGAATCATTCCCGGCATTCTCTCATCACATTGGCGGAAGAACTGGAAGTACTGCAGCTTTACCTGGACATGGAAAGGTTGCGATTCAAAGATGCCTTCGACTACCATATCGTGCTGGAAGACGAGCTGGACACCGGGGATATTTCTATTCCCCCGCTATTACTGCAACCTTTTGTTGAAAATGCCATCTGGCATGGCCTGATGCATAAGCAGGAAAGAGGAGGGTTGCTATCAATAACCATACGGGTTGAAGACGATGTCCTGACCTGCATGATCCGGGATAATGGAATAGGGCGCAAACGGGCTGCTTCCCTGAAAAGCAAATCTGCGGAAAAACACAAATCGATGGGCCTTCAGATAACGGCCGAACGGATGGCCTTGCTGACGGGCGCGGGCGAACAAAGTCATTTCTTTAAGATCGAAGACCTGTATGATCGCGAAGGGAATGCCACCGGCACACAGGTGGTCCTGACCATCAAGATCAATAGTACTGCCGGTGAACCGGCTGCTGTCCTCATTTGAAAAAACAGATTATGATCAAGGCAATTATCGTAGATGACGAACCCTACTGTTGTGAAGCGCTGGCCATCCTGCTGGAAAGGTATTGCCCGCAGGTGGAAGTGACCGGCAGCTATCATTCCGGGGCCGATGCCCTGAATGCCATCCGGGACCGGCGACCACAATTGCTGTTCCTGGATATCGAGATGCCGCGGATGAACGGGTTTGAATTACTGGAAAAAATAAAGGAGCTGTCATTCGAGCTGATCTTTACTACCAGTTACGATCAATACGCCATCAAGGCCATCCGCTTCAGCGCGCTGGATTACCTGCTAAAACCTATCGACCGGGAAGAATTGCAGCGATCGGTACAGAAGGTAGAGCAAAGGTTGCAGTCTCCCCTGCCCCAGCAAATTGATCTCCTTTTTCAGAAATTACAGAGCCCGGGCCACCTTTTCAGCAAAATTGCCATTCCCACGATGGAGGGATTGCAAATGGTGGCGGTGAACAGCATCATTCATTGCGCATCAGACAGCAATTATACGATCCTGATGCTGAAAGATCAGCAAAAAGTGATCGCATCCCGCACCTTAAAAGAGATCGAAGAATTACTGGAAGACTATAGCTTTGTCCGCGTCCATCATTCCAATGTTGTCAATCTGAATGAGATCTGTAAATATGTTAAGGGCGAGGGCGGTTACCTGGTCATGTCCGATGGCTCTTCCGTCAATGTTTCCCGAAGCCGCAAAGAAATGCTGCTGAAAAAATTGCAGCCGGGAAGGACCTAAAACGCCACAGGCGTTTTGGCCATAACCGAGGAACGAGCGCAGCTCGGACGAAGGTTACGAGCGAAGCTCTGCCATCATTAGACCCGGACCTGAGGCCCACCGGGCCGAAGGCCCGCTCTCAGCGACTCCGAAGCAAAAGTTACTCGCTCAAAAAACACAACGGCTCCCCAATGCCGTCAACCACTCAATCTGGATGGTTACAGACTCTTTCCTCTCCTACTTTTGTTGAAAGAGAAGAATGAACCTGTAAAATTTAAAAAAAAATGAAAAAGATCTTTCGAATCCTGCTTGCAGGATGTATTTTCATTACAAGTATCCATTCCAGCTATGCTCAGAAAAGCGGGGACGTCCTGCTGCCATTACACAATGCAGGTTCGGATGCAGCCGCCATTAAGGCAACCGGTCAATTCTGGAACACATTCGGGGAATCCAGGGGTGAGAAATGGTATCCTCTGACGAATGGTTTTCTGGCAGAGTTTGCTGAAAAAAACGTACAGGTAAAGGTCGTCTATAGTAAAAAAGGGAATTGGGTTTATACCCTGCGGCAATATTCGGAGTCTGAATTGCCGGCGGAGGTCAGGGAACAGGTCAAAAGCCGGTATTACGATGATACTATAACATGGGTAAAGGAAGTTATCCAGCCACAAAACACTGTCTATCTGATACATATAGAAAATGGGGCCCGATGGAAAACAGTCCGGGTCTGCGATGGGGAGATGGATGTAATGCAGGATTTTAAGAAGAGCTGAGGGGGGCGCCGGCAGGTGGGTTATTGGCGATCCGGGTTTTTCACGTAAATTTGCGGTTCTGAATTTTATAAATTATGAGCCGTAAAGGAAAAGTCCTGGTAGCGATGAGTGGCGGTATTGATAGTACCGTTACGGCTCTCATGCTGCATGATGAGGGCTACGAAGTGGTAGGCATTACGATGAAAACATGGGATTATGCGAGTGCAGGCGCTTCAAAAAAGGAGACGGGATGTTGTAATCTCGACAGTTTTAATGATGCCCGTATGGCGGCGGTGCAACATGGGTTTCCCCATTTTGTGCTGGATATCCGGGAGGAGTTCGGGGGATTTGTCATTGAGAATTTCGTAGACGAATACCTCGCCGGACGAACACCCAATCCCTGCGTACTGTGCAACACCCATATTAAATGGAGGGCCCTGTTGAAACGGGCCGATGCTCTTGATTGCGAATTTATTGCCACCGGGCATTATGGGAATGTCCGCCAGCATGACAATGGCCGTTACACGATCGCCAAGGGGGTGGATGAAACGAAGGACCAGAGTTATGTGTTATGGGGGCTGCAGCAGGATCTGTTGAGCAGGACCTTATTACCCCTGGGCCCTTACCGCAAGACCGAGATACGGAAGATGGCCCTGGATTATGGTTATCCGGAACTGGCCACCAAAAGTGAAAGCTATGAAATCTGTTTTGTTCCCGATAATGATTACAGGGGATTCCTTAAGCGCAAGGTAGACGGGCTCGAAGAGAGAGTGAACGGAGGGAATTTTGTAAACAAGGAAGGGAAGATACTCGGCCGGCATAAGGGTTATCCTTTTTATACGATCGGGCAGCGGAAAGGGTTGGATATCACCTTCGGCAAGCCGGTGTATGTGACGGCTATCCGGCCCGAGACCAATACCGTGGTCTTAGGAGATGAAGAAGACCTGGATCAGCAGGAAATGGTGGTGGGAAAGATCAATATGATGAAATACGATACCCTGAGCCCGGGCATGGAAGCTATTACGAAGATCCGCTATAAGGATAGCGGGACCCTGAGTAATATCTATCCTGATGGCAATACGGCGCGGGTCCGTTTTTATGAAAAGGCGAAGAGTATCGCTCCCGGGCAGAGCGCCGTATTCTATGAAGGAGATGAGGTGATTGGCGGGGGGATTATCCAGCGAAGCGGGATCTGAGGCCGCAATAAATTATTTGTTAATACGTTAGACAATCCGGGGAGTTCGGCTTCCCGGATTTTTTATTTTATCTATGCAAAGAAATCGCCCGGCTATTCTGCTTACCCTCGCCTTCGCACTAGCTATAAGTAGCTGTAAAAAAACAACTTATACATACCCTCCCAGTCAGCTGACCAGTTATTTCATGCCGCTGCAGGTGGGAAAATACATTACCTACCGGCTGGACTCCCTGACTTTTTATTATTACGGACAATCGGATACGCTTACTCATTATCTGGCCAAAGATTCTGTGGAAGCTGCTATTACGGATAACCAGGGGCGCCCAAGTTGGAGGGTCGTACGTTACCTGAGTGATACTACGGGTGTGGTGTGGACCCCTTCTGAGACTTATATGGTCACTCCTACTGTGCAGACCCTGGAAATGGTGGAAAACAATTTACGGTATATCAAACTGGCCTTCCCCATGGATGAGGGCTTCAGCTGGACGGGTAATACCCACCTTCCCTATGCTCCCTATAAGGGTTTTTTTGATTTCAGTGACGATTCCCATCTGAGCCTGCAGCTTTGGAATTATACTTACCAGAACGTCAATAAACCTTTTCCCGTGGGCAACCAGGTGTATGATAGTACAGCCACCGTCCTGCAGAAAAATGACTCCATCAATTTAGCTAACAATTTGCCCATTATAGACACTTCTTTTGCATCCAGGACCAATTGGACGGAGACCTATGCCAGAAATATAGGGTTGATATACCGGCATACTGCGTTATGGGAATATCAGCCACCTACTCCTAATGGCACTCAGACCGGCTATAAGATCGGCTTTGAGGTGACCCTTAGCATCGTTGATCATAATTAATGGGGTTGCCGGAGGCGCCCTTTCCCGGAATCAGGCGCGAAACCGCGCGGCGAACATCGAATCTGCTTTCTGATCATATCCTTTAATGTTTTCCATCCGGTCGGGCTGTAAGCCAAAGGCATCGCGGATAAGAGCGGCTATTTCTTCATTCTCCTTTCTAAAAACGGAGCAGGTGCTATAGACGAAGCAGGCTCCTTTGGATACCTGTGGGAGGATATTAGCCACGATCTTTTTTTGCATCGAGCTATAATGGAGGATCTTCTTTGGATCGAAAAAATACAGCTCTTCCGGGGTGCGGCTCCAGGTACCACTGCCCGAGCAGGGAACGTCGGCGAGTATGAGATCGTAGGCCTGCGGCCCCCCCGAGGACTGCCCGGCGCCGATGCCGGAAAAGGGATGATGCGAGGCCGCGAGGTTGGCTACGAAGGAATGATATTTTTTTATGCCGGCCCGGCGAAATCGCTCGCGGAGGTTGCGTAGGATAGATTCCCGGATATCCGACACCGTAATGTCGATGCGAGGGTTGAGGTCGAAGGCCAGGATGGATTTGCCTCCGCTGGCGGCGCAGGCGTCCCAGAAAGAAAGAGGGGCGGCCGGCTGCGTATCAGGCGCCGAAGGAGGCCGGGCTATCTGGAGGAAGGTCGCTATTTTTTGAGAGCTATAGTCCTGGATGACCACTTCCTTATCCGGAGTGAACCATTCTTCTACTTTAAAGCCATTCGGCAGGCGCAGGGTGAACGGGGGAATGAACTCATGAGGGATCCGTTGCAGCGAAGGCTGCGATGAGGGAGTCCCGGCAGCTTGCGCCAACTTGCCCAGTACTTCTTTTTCATGTCCCGGGCGGATACGAAGGAAGAGGTCGGGCTGCCGGAGAAAAGAAAGGCAGAAGGTCTCATGATCGATGGCTTCAGACAGTTCCTCTTTCCAGGGAAAAATATCGGTGGGCTCGAAGTCAATGCCCGATTGCCGGAGGAAGGCTATTTTTTCCGGCAGAGGATGGGCGATACGCTCATTCCAATCCGGCCGGAAGTATTGGAGCAGTTCGCCGGGCATCTCATAACAAAGGAATAATCCGGTGAGGACCCTTTCTTCCGCCGGCATGCTCCTCAGCGCATGCCCCAGGCGGTAAAAGCCATAGACCATATTGCTGACCAGGCGACGGTCCTTGGAGCCCATCTGCTTATGCTCGCGGAAGAAGTTCTTCAGCCAGGTATGCAGGGGCATTTCACCCTGATAGGAAGCGATGATGGTAGCCGCGTAACGGAGCTGGTTGTCAAATTTCATGATTGGGGGGCTGTTGGTCAGAGGATGGCTGATCCAGGATCTTTTGTATGCGGTCTAGTGATTTATTAACGACGGTAAGATTAGGATGATCGAATTGTAAATATATTTCAAGCGCCTTTTTATAAAAATCAATGGCAGCTTTATATTTTCCTATTTGCTCATTAAGACGACCTATCTGATGATAAGTACTACCTAGTGCATATTGATTACCTGCCTTTTCCTTCCATTCCAAAGCTTTTTGGTAATTCTGTAATGCTACTTCCCATTTTTGCTTCTTCGTATATATCTCGCCTATTTGATGATAAGTATCCCCCATTTCGTATTCATTATCCGTCTTCTTATACCATTCTAATGCTTGCTGGTAATTTTGTAGCGCCTCCGACCATTTTCGTTGTTTCTGATTGACTATGCCGATCATATGATAAATATTCCCCAAATCAGGGCGTCCATATTTCTCAGCAAATTCAAAAGATTTTTCAAAGTATTTTAAAGCGGATTCGTATCTATCAAACCTATAATAAAAATCGCCGAGTTCAAAGAACAATTCGCTTTCCAGCCCAGCCTCAATCTTATTGTTCAACGCAATGGCTTTCTTAAATGCATCTTCTGCTTTTTGAAACTCAAAAGCATCTGCATATTCCTTACCCATTAATCGCAATAGGTTGATCTTATCTTTGACCAGCCTGGCCTGATTTTCACTATGAAGGCACAATTTTGCCCAGGTATCCTCCAATTGCCGGATTCTTTCCTGCCTTTCCTCTGTCTTCCCTTTCTTTCTAACCTGTCCATATTCAATGGCCGCTTCCGCTACTTCCATCCCGTCCGGTCCTTTGCCCTCAAAAACAAAGCGCTTGGACATCCAATGCATCAGGTCGGGAGCTTTTTTTTGCAATTCCCTGTCAAAACCTTCACTTACCCATAATAAAACAATGTAGGGTTGATTAAAGATAAGTTCCCGCTCAAAATTCAATTGTGCTACCAAAGAAGAAAATTCGATCTTACCATCTTCTGCTTTGTAAAGACTACTTTCCAGCCCGGTAACACTTACCAGGTATTGCACCGGTTCGGATTGTAAAACAGGTTGAGGCAATAATTCTTGCAAAGCCCTGTAAAGAGATGTATAGGTCTGAGTTGTCAGGTCGAGATCAAAGAAGCTATACTCTTTTAAATGTTCTTTCAAAAAATGATATAATTCTTTTCTCTTCCATTCATTAGGCGTTATGACCATGGCAAGCGTACCCCGGTCCCTATCAGAAAGGGTAAAAAGCATTTCATTACGAATCTGCTTTTCCTGTTCGTTTATTTCGTCTGCTTGCTCTGCCATTCTACAAAATCGGGATAAGCTTCTAAAAGGGGATTAATCTTGGTGATTCCGTTGTATTTTAACAGGATCAGGATATAAAGCAATTCATCTACTTTCTTTTCGGCGGGACGATATTCACCTTCTTTCAATACTTTCAAATGTTCATTATCCAGGTACTCCCATAAATACATTCCTAACTGCTTAATAGCTGTTCCTACATGACTCTGCTGAATCCTTTCACCTAAAGATTTCTTGAGAGAAGTATGTACGATCTGGAAAAGTTGCCTGATACAACCACCTGAATAAGCGATACAGGTATTCAAAGCGTCTTTCTCGATAAACAACGACAAGTCGATCCTTTTTGCTATTATTTCAGTCATTAATTCAACGGCTTTGTCATTTCCGTTTATCTTGATCATAGGCACGGTATAACGATTGAGAAACTTATAGGGAGCTTTCTCAATCTGAAAAAAGGCAGAGATAGGTACTGCTGTCAGAAGATTTATATTTAACTGGGAAATGATATTGCCATTTGCAATAAAAAGTTCTTCATATACTTCCGTTTTTACCTTTTCAGAGCCATCGATGATAAACAGAATGTCTTTCCCCTGCCCACTCTTCTCAAGAGCCATTTTTGTCTCCACCAATTCCGCATTGAGATTGTACACCAAACTCAATGTATTTTGTTTTATCTCCTTCCGAATGGTCTTTGATATTTCGTTTTCTCCGCTGAAGGCCTCTTTGAAAGATGTTTTAAGGCCCAAAAAACCAAATAAACTAAATCCGGCATCCGCACCTATTTCCGCGCCAATTGCCAATTTTTCTTTATCAACGGAGGCCTCTTCTATCTTTGTCGGCAGTAGCTGCCTTGCCAGGTGTCTGAGCCTGTCTGAACCTGCTCTTATCTTCTTCTCTTCCAGCTTTTCGATAAGTTTATGTATCAACAGGCTAAAAAAATCGGCGTATTGAAAAGAGCCTACTTCCACTTCCTTTTCCAGGTCGATAAAAACGGTAAGATACCGATCCGGATGGCTCAGTTGATTGTTGATCCTTCTTAATTCAGCCGACTTACCGCAACCGCGGTGCCCGGAAAAAATGATCTTTATATAATCGGAGATGACATTAAATGACTTTTTAGCCGGGTTATACCCCAGATCGAAAAAAAGATCGTTCAGGTATGTCCTGTCCCTGATCTCATCCAGATCGACATATAATTGCTGGCTATCAAACAGATCAGGCTGAAACTCCGGCTCAATAACAGCTTTTACATCATTGACTGTACTCACCGGATAGAGATACTGTTTTCGTGAAGCCGCCATGAATTTTGTTTTTCTAAAAATACTAAATATAAACTGATCTGCTTTTTGAAATAGTGGTAAACGAACATGCCACGAATTTGATATTTAATCAAAAATCGCGGCATATTATATATCGCACCACCCGATGGCGCACAATTAACAATAATGTGATTTACAACTCCAGCAATGCCTTGACCGGATCTTTTCCGAAGAGCAGCAGATCGGGGGTCTCCAGCAATTCTTTTACCCTCACCAGGAAGCTGACGGATTCGCGGCCGTCGATAATCCGGTGGTCATAGCTTACCGCCAGGTACATCATCGGGCGCACTACGATCTTGCCATTCACTACGACGGCACGTTCTTCGATCTTATGCATTCCCAGGATGGCGGATTGAGGGATATTGATGATGGGCGTCGACATCAGGCTACCGAATACGCCGCCATTAGTAATAGTAAAAGTACCTCCCTGCATTTCTTCCATGCTCAGTTTATTGTCCCTGGCCTTGGCAGCCAGTTCGACTACTTTCTTCTCTATATCGGCCATGCTGAGACTTTCCGCGTTGCGGATCACAGGCACAACTAAACCTTTCGGAGCGGAGACGGCAATGGAGATATCGCAATAGTCGTGATAGACCAGTTCATCGCCATCGATATAGGCGTTGACGGCCGGCCAATCCTGCAAGGCATAACAAACGGCCTTGGTGAAAAAGCTCATGAAGCCCAGTCCCACGCCATGCTTCTCCTTGAACTTGTCTTTATATTTTGCGCGGAGGGCCATGATGCTGCTCATATCCACTTCATTGAAGGTGGTGAGCATGGCCGTCGTATTTTTAGCTTCTACCAGCCTGCGAGAGACCGTCTTGCGCAGGTTGCTCATTTTCTCCCTTCTGTCTTTCCGGGTGAAAAGCGCTGCGCCGGGAGTTCTGCCTGGATGCGCCAACGCTTCCAGGACATCCTGCTTCAGGATCCTTCCGCCGGTGCCGGAAGGCGTGATCGACGTGGCATCGATCTTCTTATCGGATATGATCGCTGCAGCCACGGGAGTGGCTTTGATATCATTGGGAATAGCCGTTACGGCCCCTTGTGCCGCTGGCATAGCCGTGGCGGCGGGAGGCGTCGCGCTCTGAGCCGGGGCGGTACTTGCTTCTTTGGGAGCGGCAGTTGTCGGCTGTCCGGCGCCATTGCCATTAGCAGACGAGGCCGGGCGGGTAGCGGCTTCATCGATCTGTGCCACTACATCCCCGATCTTCAGGGTATCTCCTTCTTTTCCTACCGTCTTTAATACGCCTGCCTGCTCAGCATTCACCTCAAAAGTGGCTTTTTCACTTTCCAATTCTGCAATTACTTCATCGCGTTCTACATATGCGCCTTCCTGCTTTAACCATTTTACCAGGGTCACTTCACTAATGGATTCACCTACTGCCGGAACTTTGATATCGATCATTTAGCCCTCCTTCTCCCCAAAGGGAGTGTGTTTATTTAAATTGTTTTTCTATCTATTCGCGTTCTTGACAAATATAAAGTATAAGACTTTTTGCTATCCCCTCCGTGCCTGGATCAGGGGGGTAATACCAGTCTAAATACTAAAAGCCGTCTCAATAATTTCCGCCTGCTCCTGGGCATGCACTTTGGCATAACCCGTAGCTGTAGCTGCACTTGGCTGACGGCTGATGACTCCGTAATTGATCGTCTTCAGGTTCATTTGCAGGAAGGAAGCGGCTCCCATATTCAGGGGCTCTTCCTGTACCCAGAACCAGGTAGCTGCCTGGCTGTATTTCTTATATAAGGCCTCCAACTGCGTCAGGGGCAACGGATACAGTTGTTCCAAACGCACGATAGCCACATCTTTCCTATTTTCTTTCTGTTGGCGGTCAGCCAGGTCGAAATAGACTTTTCCGCTGCAGAACAAGACCTTCTTCACATGATCCGCATTTTCAACAAACGGATCATCCATTACCTCCCGGAAGCCGCCCGTCGTAAAGTCTTCCATTTTCGACCAGGTACCGGGGTGACGGAGGTTGGCCTTCGGTGAAAAATTGATAAGGGGCTTGCGGAAAGACCAGGCCTGTTGTCTTCTGAAGGCATGGAACAGGTTGGCCGTCGTAGTGATATTCGTGACCACCATATTCCATTCGGCGCACATCTGCAGAAATCGCTCCATTCTGGCACTGCTATGTTCCGGGCCCTGTCCTTCATAACCATGGGGCAACAGCAGGGTAATACCGTTCATGCGCTGCCATTTTTGTTCGCCGGCGGCAATGAACTGGTCGATCATGATCTGAGCGCCATTGCCGAAATCCCCGAACTGGGCCTCCCACAATACCAGGGCATTGGGGTTCGCCAAAGCATAGCCATATTCAAATCCCAGGACGCCATATTCACTAAGCAGGGAATTATAGATCAGGAATTGTCCTTTGGCATCGGGCACGCGGCTCAGACGGTTATAGGCTTCGTCTGTGTTCTCATCCAGCAGAACGGCATGTCTGTGAGAGAAGGTACCCCGCTGTACATCCTGTCCGCTCATACGCACATCCTTTCCTTCCAGCAGCAGGCTGCCATAAGCCAGCAATTCTCCGGTAGCCCAATCCACTTTGGTCTCCTCTGTAAATAGTTTAACCTTGTCCTGCAGCAGTTTCTCCACTTTACGCAGGGGCTTGAAAGTTTCCGGCCATTTCATAATGGCGTCGAAGATCTTTCTGAAATCCGCTTCGGAGATGGCCGTTACAGGAGACTGTTCGAAATCGGCGCCCGTCGCCTTCCGCAGGCTCTTCCACCACAGTTCCGGTTGTTGATATTTATACGGTAAGGGATGTTGTTTGACTTCATCCAGGCGTTCCTGCAGGTCACCCCAGAATTTCTTTTCCATTTCCTTCGCCAGGTCTTTTGCATCCGCCTCCCCGTTCTCTATCAGGAATTGCGTATAGACTTCCCTGGGATTGGGATGCTGATCGATCAGGGAATACAGATGAGGCTGGGTGAATTTCGGATCGTCTCCTTCATTATGTCCGTGACGGCGGTAGCAAACCATGTCGATGAAGATATCCGTATTGAATTCCTGCCGATAGCGGGTAGCGATTTCAGCGCATTTCACAACAGCCTCTGCATCATCTCCGTTGACATGCAATACCGGTGCATGGATGGCAGCGGCCAGGGAGGTACAATAATCGGAGCTGCGGGCATCGTCAAAATCGGTGGTGAAGCCGATCTGGTTGTTGATGACGAAGTGCATGGTACCGCCGGTATAATAGCCTTTCAGGTCGCTCATCTGCAATACTTCATATACAATGCCCTGACCCGCTACGGAGGCATCCCCGTGGATCAGTATCGGGAGGATCTTGTCATAATCGCTTTCATAAAGGACATCGGCCTTGGCCCTTGCAAAACCTACCACCACGGGATCTACCGCTTCCAGGTGCGAGGGGTTGGGCATTAGTTTCAGATGTACGGTCTTGTCTTTATCCGTCTGCACTTCGCTGCCATAGCCCATGTGATATTTTACGTCCCCGCTGCCCATGGTCTGGTCCAGTTTGGCCGTTCCTTCAAACTCACTGAAGATCTGCTCATAGGTCTTGCCCATGATATTGGCCAGTACGTTAAGCCGGCCGCGGTGGGCCATACCGATGACGACTTCCTGTACGTTCAGGTCGGCAGCCGTATTGATAATGGCGTCCAGTGCCGCAATGGTCGTCTCTCCACCTTCCAGAGAGAACCGCTTCTGCCCGATGTATTTGGTGTGGAGGAATTTTTCGAACATGACCCCATGGTTGAGTTTTTCCAGGATCCGCTTCTTCTTTTCCAGGGGAAGAGGGTCGAGGAATTTTTTCTCCATTTCATTGGTGAGCCAGTCGATCTTTTTCTGGTCGCTGATGTATTTGAATTCTATACCGACATGGCCGGCATAGATTTTTTGCAAGTGCTGGAGGATCTGGCGGAGGCTGGTGGTGCCGAGCCCGATCAGGTTGCCGGCGAAAAAATTCCTATCCAGGTCTTCGTCCGTAAATCCATAGAAAGCCAGTTCAAGATTGGCGCCGCGGTCCTTACGTTGTCGAATGGGGTTGGTCTTAGCCACTAAATGGCCTTTATTCCGGTAGCCCAGGATCAGGCGATAGGCGCCCAGCTCTTTTTTCCAGTCCACTCCGTCGGTGGTGGTCATTACTCCTGCTCCGGCGGCTGGCCTGGAGGTCCCTGTACCGGTAGCGGCCGTATAGGTGGCGTTGGAAGATCCATTGGCGCCATTGACAGTCTTTCCCTGTGAGACCGCGAAATCAAATCCCTCAAAAAATTTCCTGAATTCAGGATCTACCGCATCGGGGTTCTTTACAAAGTCCTGGTATAAGCCCTCAATATAAGCGGGATGAGAATTAGTTATAAATGAATAGTCCTTCATAGAAGTGCTGTTGAACAAATTATGCCCAGAAATTGGCACACAAATATCGTTCAAAATTAGTCACGGATCAGAACGATTTTGACTGATTTTACCATTTATTTGATTTTTAGGGATGTTTTAAGAGAAGGGAGGCGGAGGGATGTTCGGGGAGGGGTCAGGACTGCCCCTGGAAAGAAAAACAGGCGTCGAATCAGGGTAATTTTACCTGTTTTACGATTTTGATAATTTCAAATTTGGAATTTCCACTGGTTGGGCATACCTTTGCCGTCCTAAAAATGTCGAGTACATGGCAAATCATAAGGCAACCAAAAAAGATGTAAGGCAAGCCACCAAGCGCAGGGATCGTAATCGTTACTATGGTAAAACCACCCGTAATGCGATCCGGGATCTGAGGGATATTAAGGAACAGAAGGAAGCTGGTGAAAAATTGCCGGAAGTAGCCTCTATGATCGACAAGCTGGCTAAAAAAGGCATCATTCACAAGAACAAGGCTTCGAACCTGAAACGTAAGCTGGCCCGTAAGGTAAATTCGTTAGCTGCCGCCAAATAAGGCTGTTTTATAAATCTTTTTGATAAGAGGCATTCCATAGTGGAATGCCTTCTTTATTTTTAGCCCCATGAGAAAACTCCTGTATATCTCTTTGCTTATAGGACCGTTCCGGGTTTCCTCCCAGGCCCAGGTCCAGAAATCCGCCCAGCCTTTGGTGACCCCTTTTGTTGCCGGAAGACGGGTTACTGGAAATATAACCCGTCTCCGGCAAACGTCTAATGATGGGCCTTCGGCCAAGATGCCCGTGGCACCTTTTGAAAAATCTAATGGTACCGAGACGGCCACTTACGCCCAGTGTATTGCCTTTTACCGGCAACTGGATAAAATTTCGCCGGAACTTTCCATCAAAGAGATGGGTATGAGCGATGCCGGGTATCCCTACCACCTGGTCCTGTATTCCAATGACGGGCAGACCGACCCGGCGCTATGGCACCGGCAGCACAAGGTCGTATTCCTCATCAACAACGGCATTCACCCGGGCGAGCCGGATGGCGTGGATGCCAGCATGCTGCTGCTACGGGATCTGGTCTCGAAAAAGATCAGTATCCCGGACAATATCGCCCTGGCCGTGATCCCCTTGTATAATATTGGCGGAGCGCTGAACCGGGGCAGCTTTTCCCGGGTCAATCAAAACGGTCCCCGCAGCTATGGCTTTCGTGGCAATGCGCAGAACCTGGACCTCAACCGGGATTTTACCAAGAACGATACCCGGAACGCCCGGTCTTTTGCCCGGATCTTCCACTGGATAAACCCTGATATCCAGATCGATAACCATGTCAGCGATGGAGCGGATTACCAGTATACGATGACTTTACTTTGTTCGCAATGGAATAAGCTGGGCGGTGAGCTGGGCAAGTTCCTGCACGATGTATTTCAGCCGGCTCTTTTCACTGCCATGGAGAAAAAGGGATGGCCGATGACTCCCTATGTGAATTTCGAGGAAGGCAACCCGGAAAAGGGCTGGGAAGCTTTTTACGACCCTCCCCGTTATTCCAGTGGTTACGCTGCTTTATTCAATACCATCGCCTTCATGCCTGAAACGCATATGCTGAAGCCCTTCCATGACCGGGTATTATCCACCTATGCCTTACTGGAGGTGATGATCGGGCAGGCTTCGATCCATGCCGATGAGATCATCACCAAAAGAAAGCAAAATTTTACTGCCGACCTCGGGAATACCCGTTGGCCTCTTCACTGGAAAGCGGACACCGCTCAATATGACCAAATCCTGTTCCGCGGCTACCAGGCAACGACGAAGACCAGTGAAGTGACCGGGTTGCCCCGTCTGTTCTACGATCATCAGCAGCCTTTTGAAAAGGAAGTGAGATTTTATGACTATTTTATTCCGGATGCCTTCACCACTGCGCCCAAGGCCTATATCATCCCCCAGGGCTGGCACGAGGTGATCGATCTGCTGGAGCTGAATGGGGTACGGATGCAACGACTGGCTAAAGATACGCTGATAGCTGTTGAAGCCTACCATATCGATGATTACAAATCCTACCCCCGTGCTTATGAAAAACACCACAAGAATATGGAGGTGAAGGTATCGGCGGTCCGGGAGTCCGTTCAATTCCTGCGGGGAGACTATTGGATCCCCACTGACCAGGAATCCAGGCGTTTCCTGGTGGAGATGCTGGAACCTACCGGGGACGATTCTTATTTTTCCTGGAATTTTTTTGATGCGATCCTCCAACAGAAAGAAGGGTATAGCGCTTACCGGTGGGAAGACCTGGCCGCTGCCTGGCTGAAGGAACATCCTGAAGTAAGAGAAAAACTGGAAGAAAAGAAAAAGACCGATCCTTCTTTTGCGCAGAATGCAGAAGCCCAGCTGGACTTTGTCTATAAACACTCCCTTTATTATGAGCCCGCGCATCTGAGATATCCCGTATACAGGATTCATTAATGCAGGAATGCAGGGAAAAATAAAATTATATAGGGGCGGTTTTAAACCTATCCGGTTATAATACAGTCTACTATCTAATTAAAATCCCCTTTTATGAAGCGAATTTTTATCTACCTGGCTTTGGTTATCAGCATCGGAGCGCTGTCTTCCTGCACGGTGCGGGCTGTAGTTCATGAAAGGCCCAGAGAAATTGTCTATGAAAGACCGCCACCCCCTTCCCGCGAGCATATCTGGATCACGGGAGACTGGGTATGGGTCGGAGGTCGTTATCAATGGCATGAAGGACATTGGGAAAGGCCCAGACCGATGACTGTATGGGAGACCGGACACTGGCAGGAAACGGGAAGAGGCTGGAGGTGGATACCCGGCCATTGGAGAAATGTCTGATAAATAAATTAAATAAGCGGCTTTCGGGCCGCTTAATTTTTTAGTATATGCCGGATGGCTCTTATTAATTATTTGATATCCCCTGCCGGGAGGGTATTAATATCTCCTGCCGGGACCGCCGGGACGGTAATTACCACCACCACGGTCGTCACGTCCTCCGCGGTCATCGCGACCACCACGATCATCCCGTCCTCCTCCTCCCCTGTTGTCACGGCCACCGCCGCCACGATTGCCACCCTTGGCCTGCTCGTCGGCTTCTTTTACGGCCATTTTCTTACCCCTGATGGAGGCATTGTCCAGAGTCTCGATTGCCTGACGGGCCTCGGTATCATCGGGCATGTCCACGAATCCGAAGCCTTTGCTCTTGCCGGTCTCCCTATCCATAACTACTTTGGCGGAATTTACAGCACCATACAATTCAAACATCTCTTTTAAGTCTACATCATCGAAATCATAGGGGATACCTGCTACAAAAAGCTTCATGCGATATATTTATGGAGTAAAAATACAAAGATGGGGGCTATATCTGCAATTAATATTAAAATAGTTGCCAAAATTTTTAAATGGTGATTTTCACTCTTTTATTCCTCTTCTTTTTTGTTAATACCCCTATGGGACTGCAATTATACCGCATGCAGCCGCAATGCGTCGGGACGGGGCATCACTTCTATTTATCCAAAGGAAGCGCAAGAGGGTCTGGGATTTACTCCCGTTGGATCGCCCGGCATCGACCGGTGGATTTAACGGGAGTATGAGTATCTTCGTAGTGGCCAAGGTCATTCATTAGCGGTGGATTAACGTAAACCTGCCGGAGAAGGTGAACCGGATTGAAATCATGGTAAAGGAACTAAAAAGAATCCCTGTAACCGGCCAGGAAGAGGCCTTCCAGATCATTACCCGGCTCAGTCAGCAATACGATCTGAAGCAGGATGCCACCCGGCATCAGTTCCATTTCTCCAATGAGCACTATTCGGCTTACTACGACGCCGAAGAAAATGTAGTCAAGATGGAAGCGATCCATCCAAGTGTCACCGAGGAGCAGATCCGGGAATTTCTGATCAGTTTTCCGCCTTTCTTTTAGGGGGTCGGGAGGAGGTGGGCCGTCAGCATACTCAGCCAAAAGTTATGTTTTCAGGTCGTTTTGGCTGATCATAGGCTCACGGTTAACCATTCTCTGTAATGTCATTCAGTGAGATCTCTGCTTTCAATAAGGCTTTAACCTTTGATGGATAAATTTGCCAATTCCCGGAATCAAGCTATTATAACGCTTAAGGAAAAAACCTCCGTCAATCAGAATTCCACTTCAGGTTTCATAAAAAAAATGCCTTTGGGTTCACATTCTCATTATCAATTTGAGATGGAAAGCCAAAGGCGCTATTTTTCATGGCTAACTTATAGTGTTTTTTTTCATAGCTAGAGCTCTCAAAGCTCTCATAGTCTTCAATTCTTAGGACTTTAGAGTCTTTGTATTTTGGAGCGCTAGTTCCGGAGATTGTACAAAACATCCGACCCGCCGGGATTCCTACCCCTACTGCACCACCCGCACCGTCCCCGCGCCATTATACGAATGATATTCTCCGTTATACATCGCATCGGCGCTCACAGGCCCCATACGATAGAGTCCCGGGGAAACAGCACGAACGGCATAGTAATAGACCTGCTTCACGGAATGCTGGTCAACAAAGAGGTTGATCCGGTCGTCACGCACATCCAGTGCGGTTGGGGAATCAGCATCCTTGATCCAGTCCATGCCCGGAATATCCTTTGTCCGGGGATTCTCGATCTCGAAGCCCGCAGGCAGCAGATCGGTGATGACGACGTTATCGATATTCGTGCTATAAGTCTTTTCCAGGGTCAGCTGCACGATCACCAGGTCGTTTTGTTTAAAGGTATTACCGGTAAGAAGCCGGCCATTCCGGTCGAAGAAGCGTTTGCGCACCTTCAGGTAACTGTCTTCTTCCTTATAGGCTCCACTGGCGCTGATACCCTCTGCCTGCCAGAAAAAGTACAGTCGACCGCTTCCCTTAGTGACAATGTCCACCTTCGGGACACCCCCGCCGGAGCCGCCACCGCCCTTCAGATCCTTTGTCGTCAGCTTCAGCGGGCTGCCATTCATCGTTCCTACCGTCCTGCCATCCACCTTAATATCCGCCGTCACCGTGGCGCCTGCCGCCTGTCGGGCCGTCTTACCCAGGGCCAGGAAGCTGAAGGCCAGCTCCTGCGTACTAAACCAGGTACGTTGCCGGAGCTTATCGGCAACATGTTTGGCCATGATGCCAATCTGGGGATTCTCCGGATCCGCATCGATCAGCACGTCCAGCGCCAGGGACTCATCCCGGACATCCGAATAGAAACTACCACCTGTCTGGGCCACCGACTCCTCGCCGGCGAACTGCGAAGGTAGAAATTCCCTAAAGCTCTTCTTATCACCCGCCAAAGCATAAGCCGCCGACAAAAGGTATTTACAATCCAGGCTCAGCAGCGCGGGATTAGCCTTGTAATAGTTCATCACGCTGACATTCGGCCTCCCGGCTAAAGCCAGCACATAAAGCCCATAGACCACTTCTTTGGGAGCTATCTTTTTATTCTGATCGCGATTGTAGTAATAAGTGATCGTCTCCCGGTTCTTCAGGCGGCTGTTGATATAACCCAGCATGGTCTCTACCAGCCCTTTGTCCACGTCAAAACCTGCCTTCTGCGCTTCCAGTAAAAAGTGGGCGGCATAGATGGTCGCCCACCAATTCTCCGACCCTTCATTGTCCCAGAGCGTGACAGCCCCATTATACAACTGCCGCATTTTGATCTTCCGGATCGCCTCCTGGATATTCGCATTCGCATTGGCCTTTTGAGCGGTATTATTCTGCCGGACCAGGTCGGCCAGATCTCCATAATATAATTGCGGGAAGGCAGCCGATACCGTCTGCTCCGTACAGCCATAGGGATATTCCACCAGCCTGTTGAGGTATTGGCCAAATTCCATAGCCGGAGACCGGCTCACCATCAACTGATAGTCTACACTGGAAGGGATAAAGTCTCCGGAGCCCAGGTTCAGGGACTGGGAAGCCCCTCCGGTAAGCGCCCCGCTGCCCGTGACCTTTTGCAGGCCCGCCGCAGGCCGCACACCAATCTCCGTCTCATCCGTGAAGCTCTCTCCCAGGCTGCTCACTTCCACGGCTATTTTACCTGCCCCGATGGCCGGAGACGCCACGACCTGGAATAAGGCCCTTCCCTCACTGTTGGGGGCGATGCTCAGCGATTGCTGGTCGCTGCCCGCGACTTTTACGGCGCCGCTGACCTTCAGCCGGGCATTGGCGGTAGCCGTACCAGCCGTCGTATTGGTGATGGTAACGGGCATCATTACCGTATCCCCGGGACTGAGGAATCTCGGGAGCGCCGTACTGAGCACGATAGGATCGGCTACGGTCATAGTAGATTCCTTCGAACCAAAACTTTCATTCTTATACGCCAGCGCCATGAGCCGCACTTCCCCGGAAAATTGCGGGATATCGAATTCAAATTCCGCCTCTCCGCTCCCATTGGCTTTGGCGATCCCGCTCCAGTAAGAAACGATCTTAATACGCTTGGCCGGCATGGGGTTAACCCGCTTCTTCATATCACTCTCCCCGTCACCGCCCGTACTGCTGAGACTGGGCCTGGTTTCCGGAAAAAGGAGGGGATAAAGGTCATAGCCATTCACTTCCAGCGCCCGTTTGGCATAGAAATGTGCATAAGGATCGGGGGTATCGAAATCAGAGATCTGTAATACGCCATTATCGACCGCCGCCAAGGTGACCATGCTGCCCGGGGCTGCTTTTACGGTCACTTTTTGATGGGTATGGGAGCGGGTCTTTGCCTGCGCCACGATCTCTACAGGGATCTTCCGGTCTTTCTCTTCCACTTTTACCGACTGGAATCCGTGCGCCACCGTCAACGGAATATCCGACAGCTCATGCGGTTTGATCAGCGTAGCCGTGATGTATACGTTGGGAATATCGTCTATGGTAAGCGGCAGGTCAAGGGAGGCGGTGCGCTTGTCCACATTGACATACTGGTAAGACACCACTTTATCCGTCTCCAGGGTGACCAGCATACGTCCGCTGAAAGGCGTTTTGAACAGGGCCTTCACCGTCTCGCCGGTGTAGAAGGAGGATCTGTCCAGCTCGATATCTATATGCCCTTCATTGTTGACGTCAAAGGAGGTATTGTCCCCACCCCAGGAACCATAGCTATAGAAGCCCCTGCTCACATAACTGTTGGAGCCGGGTATGGAGATGCGCAGTTCGTAATCGCCGGGGGACCGGGGGACAAAGGAGTACTGGGTGTTCTCCCCGCTGACGGTGACGATACCGGAGGCGACCAGCTTGTCTTCCTTCTGAGACTCATAACGAAAATAGCTGCCGCTCTTGGTGAGGACCGTCCGGTATTCATGTTTGACCACCTGCACCCGCGCGGAGACGCTGTTCAATACCTTTTCGTTTTTATCCAGCGCGATGAGGGGAAATTGAATGGCCTGGTTCAGCGCGTAATAGGAGAATCCGTCATCCGCCACGCCGAAGAATACCGGCTGAGTAAAGATATCGGCAGAAGTGCTGCGGCTGACAGGCCGGCCTGTCTCGTCGAAGACGGTGGCATAGAAAGTGGCCTGCAACAAACCAATATTCTTAAACATTTCCGGCACTTCATATTTTTCAACGGCACTCCCCTGCTCGTCTGTCTTTCCTTCCCGGACCGTCTTGTCGAAAAGCCCATCCTGGTTGGCCAGGCTGAAATCGTAGTTGTTGAATTTTTTAGGGTTGAAAGACCGTTGCTTGATCTGGATCTCGCATTCATAGTTGCGGTTGGCAGCCGGAGGGCCAAAGAAATTCACGGCATGAATATTCAGCCGGGAAACATCCCCCGCTTCCAGGAAGGGCTTGTCCAGCTTGGCGGTGACCTTGATCCTGTCGGGGACGAATTCCTCGATCCGGAAGGGCTGGGTCGCCAGTAAAATGTCATTCGAAGTATATACTTCCAGGGAATAGCTGCCGGTAATGGCCGAGGCGGCGATGTCCACGCTGCCTTCCAGGGAGCCTTGCTCGTTGAGGCTCTTTCGGAAGCTTTTGAGTTCCTTACCGTTGGGAAGTAAAAATTTCAGTTTGACAGGCAACTCGCCCGGCGATTTCCATAACCGGTCCCGGACGATGACGGAAAAATTCAGTTTCTCTCCCGGACGGTAGATATCCCTTTCCGGGTAGATAAAAGCGTCCAGCCCGGTAGTATTGCTGCGACGGCCTCCCACTTCAAACCGGGACACATTGACTTTCGTAGTGCTGAATGGCAGGTAGTTGAAGTCTTCCGCCGTTTTGGCGATGATCATAGCAGGACGGAAGCCGGCCATGTCTTTGCGGGTGTAGGCGATCTCGGCGATCCCCTCGGCGTTGGTGGCGCCCATTCCCAGCAATTGGTTGTTCGACCCGTAGGCCAGTACATTCACCCCGGTCAGAGCGGCGGCTGTCTTTATGGAATTGGCGAAGACCAGTATTTTTTCCTTGCCCTCTTTGGCGATGAGGCCGATATCCGAGAGCGAGAGGAACCGGCTGTCTTTTACCCAGTAGTTCTTAACGGAGCGGATCATCACATGGTAGATGCCTTTGAACTCCGGCAGTTTGTCGGTGATATTGAGGTTGAAGAGACGATTGCTGCCACTGTTGCCGCTTTTCGGCAGGGAGCGGGTGTCTATTTCCTGTTCATAGACGATATCTCCAAAGGTGAGATCGCCGCTGTTATCATAGTCGCCATAATATCTTCCCCCTCCTTCTTCTCCATCTCCGTCACCGCCTCCGGACGAGCCGCTCCCCGACGTGCCGGAAGAAGTCTCTTTCGGGGAGTACCCATATTGCTGGGCCATTAGTAAATTGTTCTCATAGATCTTGGAAACCACCACTTTCACTTTCGGTACGTTGATGATCTTCACCTCGATATTCTTAGCTCCTTTCCCCGAGAGGTAAATCCCTTTGCCATTGGCGAAGCTGATAGAAGGCGCCAGTTCCCCGAAGGTGATATTCGTGTTGTATTCTTCGTGTAAGACCCCGCCGATACGTCCGCGAAGGCCTTTGGCAAGGGTAAGCGCATAACTTTTAGACTGGTCGAAGTTATCGCTGCGGATCACGAACCCGTCCTCGGAAGGCTCTACGGTGAATTTGACGGCGGGAACCAAAGAGATATGAGAGGCCAGGTTAGCGGCGACTATCTGCTGGCTGGTCGTCACTTTCAGGGTACCCGTCTCCCCATCGTGTTCTGCGGTGACTTCATTGATCTGCAGGACAAAGGGGGAAGGGATGGTGGAATGGGTCTCTATCAGCTCCTTCAGGCCGTTAGTGCCTCCTTCCGGCACCAGGCCTTTGTCAATGGAGATCTTTGCTTCTACATTCTTGTCTTCCATCTTCAGGTTGAGCAAGCGCAAGGTGATCTTATCGGCGGCCGAGAGGGTCTGAAAATTGTAATTGACCGACTGACCGGCTATCTCGATCTTGAGCTTGTCCTTGAGGGAATTGGGGTTGACCGGGTAATTAAACTGCAGATCGACCTGGGGAACGGCGGCGCTGCTATTCTCTTCCGGCAGGATCCAGGTAACATTGGTATTATCCAACCGCAGTTCAGGTGTATGAAAGACCAGGTCCTCCCCTTTTTTGATACGGCCGTACGAGCTATACTGCAGGATATCATTGTGCAGGGTCGCTTTGAAGGTAGTAGCCGGAGGCAGGGGCTGGGAGGGGGAGAATACAAGCTCGTCCGGATGCTCCCAGCGAAAACGGCCGGGGATCTTCGGCTCGAAGGAGACATATTTCGTAGAATCCCACTGATCGAGCAGGGAATCCTTGATCAGGGCTTGGTCGAACCGGAAGATGAGGTTACCCAGGGAGGGTACTTCATCCCGCGCATTGGTGTATTCCAGGCTAACGGTACTGCGGTTGCAGGCCGGTAAAAAAATAGTTGCGAAAAAGGTAATGGTAAAAAGGGTGATCGTCGTTATGGCTGATAAGCCGGATCGTTTACGCATAAAGAGGTCAGTTGATAGGGGGTGTTTTGCTCTAAAACGCTGTTAATATATAAAAAGTCTGTAGAATTACCATCCCACCCCCTCTTTTAGAGGGAAAATGGGTATTTGCTGGTATTATTTGGTGTAAACGAGCTAAGGAGGGTGATTGGAGGAGTTCATATATTTGGAAAATAATTCCTCATTGAAAGTACATCACGGGAAAGGCTATTTGCAATAGGGGCTATGATAAGAATTTGTTAATTCCCAAAAATACATATCAGGCGGGAACCAGCCCGCCGTTGGAAAGAAAATGAAAAAGTTGTTCCGCCATAGCGAACATTTATTCACCCGGTCCCGGGCGTTCATCCGGTCCTTGTTCACCCGGTCTTCCTTGAAAAAAGGCCTACTGATCCTCGTGGGCATTTTTTTGTTCTTCCTGCTGCTGAACTGGATCTTCCCGCTGACTGACCGGATCGAATATTCCACGATCGTTACAGACAGTAAGGGAGAGGTGATCCACGCTTACCTCACGCGGGACCAGCAATGGCGGATGAAAACGGAACTCTCCGAGATCTCTCCCCTGTTGCGTAAGACCATCGTCGAAAAAGAAGACAAGTATTTCTATTATCATCCCGGCGTCAATCTATTTGCGATGGGGCGGGCTTTTTTTAAAAATCTGTTCCGGATGCGTCGGACCTCCGGCGCCTCCACGATCACCATGCAGGTAGCCCGTTCGCTGGAGCCGAAAAAGCGGACCTATTGGAATAAGCTGCGGGAAGTCTTTCGCGCTTTCCAATTGGAATGGAAGTACAGTAAGGACGAGATCCTGCAGCTGTACCTGAATAAAGTTCCCTACGGAGGCAATATCGAAGGGGTAAAATCGGCGTCTATTCTCTATTTTAAAAAGAATCCCGATCATTTGTCACTGGCCGAAATCACGGCATTGTCCATTATACCCAACCGGCCTTCTTCCCTGGTGATGGGCAAACATAACGACCGGATCATCGAAGAAAGGAATAAATGGCTCCGGCAATTTGCCCGGGAAAAGGTGTTTACGGACAAAGAGATCGCCGATGCCTTGTCGGAACCGCTGACGGCTACCCGGGGCGCCGTTCCCGGTTTCATCCCCCACCTGGCCTGGAAGTTAAAAAGCAAGGGCGGGGATATCATTCATACGACCATCGAGCTGAATACCCAGCGGAAGATCGAAAAGCTGGTGAAAGATTATTCCCGGACCCTCACTCTGAAAAATATCCGCAATGCGGCGGTGATCGTGTTGGACAATAGTACGCACCGGATCGTAGCCTACGTCGGCAGCGCGGACTTCCGGGATACGGCGGATGGAGGGCAGGTCAATGGGGCGGCGGCGATCCGGCAGCCCGGCAGCACGCTCAAACCTTTACTGTACGGACTTTGTATTGACGCAGGGCTGCTTACGCCCAAAATGGTCATTACGGATGTGGCGGTAAACTACCAGGGGTATGCCCCGGAAAATTATGACCGCAAGTTCAACGGCTATGTATCGATGGAGTATGCGCTGGAGCATTCCCTGAATATCCCCGCGGTAAAGAGCCTGAAGGCGCTGGGCAAGGACAAGCTTATCCAGAACCTGGCCGTCTGCGATTTCCGGCAGATCAAAAAAGACCAGGGCAAGCTGGGGCTGTCGATGATCCTGGGAGGCTGCGGCGCCACACTGGAGGAATTGACAGGTATGTACTCCATTTTTGCAAACAATGGGAAGTATGTGAAGCCCATATACACGCTGGCGGATTCGGCGGAGGGGTCAATGCGAGGAGGCGTCGATTCGGCAAAGGGCGCGGAGCATTCGGCCAGAACAGTCCTGAGCCCGGCTGCTACGTTTATGATCAATGAAACCTTATCGAAGGTGAACAGGCCGGACTTTCCGTTGAACTGGGAGAGTACCATGCACCTGCCGAAGATCGCCTGGAAGACCGGTACTTCTTATGGCCGCAGGGATGCCTGGAGTATCGGGTATAACAAACGCTATACGGTGGGCATCTGGGTCGGCAATTTCTCGGGGCTGGGCGTCCCGGAGTTAAGCGGGGCTAATGTGGCTACTCCACTGCTGTTCACTGTTTTTAATACGATCGACTATGATGATGATCAGACCTGGTTTGCCCAGCCGAAGGATTGTGATATCCGGATGGTCTGTTCTGAAACGGGCTTGCCGCCCGGGGATCATTGTACGAACCTGGTGACCGATTATTTTATTCCCCTGATCTCTCCATCCCGGAAATGCGATAATAGACAGGAGGTCTACGTCTCCGCCGATGAAAAAATATCTTATTGCCGGCTGTGCCTTCCGGAGAATGGGTATAAGAAAAAACTCTATAAGTTCATCTCGCCGGAGATGAAAGAATATTTCGAGGAGAACCGGATCGCCTATCAACCGATTCCCCCGCATAACCCTCTTTGTGAAAAAGTATTCCGGGAGGGCGCTCCTGTCGTCACTTCACCGACGAATGGCAGCGAATACCTGATCAGTAAGAAAGATCCCGAGCCTTTGCAGTTACGATGCCGGGTGAGCAACGATGTAGGGAAGGTCTATTGGTATATCAACAATAAGTTCTATAAGGCCGGCGAGGCGGGGGGCAAGCAGTTTTTCATACCCGACGAAGGGCCGGTGAAGATCTCCTGTACGGATGATAAGGGGCGGAACCGGGATGTGTGGATCCGGGTGAGGTATGTAGATCTGTAAGATCCTGTTACGAAGATCTGCCGGATCCTGCTGTCAAATGGCGGACACCTGGAAAGAAGCAAGGCCGGTAGCTTTGTAAGAAATAAATTATTTATGAAAAGAATAGCACTGTTAGTGATCCTGCTTACCGGCGGATTTTTTTTATGGGCGCAGGAAGGGCCCAAGGGTTTGGAAGTCAATTCCATGGCCCCGGATTTTAAAGCTGCCGACCAGCATGGGAAATCCATTAGCCTGAAGACGCAGCTGAAGAAAGGACCTGTCGTCCTTGTATTCTACCGCGGGCAGTGGTGCCCCTATTGTAACAAAGAATTAAAGGCGCTGGAAGATTCGATGACGCAGCTCACAGCCAAAGGGGCCAGCATCATCGCAGTGAGCCCTGAAAAACAGGAAAACATCAGCAAGACCATTGAGAAGACCAAGGCTGATTACCCGATCTTGCATGACGAAGGGCTTCGGATCATGAAGAGTTATGAGGTGGCATATACGGTGGAAGGAGCGATGCTGGAGAATTACAAAAAATATGGCATCGATTTCACCGCTGCCAATGGAGACAATGGCGCTCATCTGCCTGTTCCCGCCGTGTATGTGATCAGCCGGGAGGGGAAGATCGTATATCGTTATTTTGAGCCGGACTATCGTAAAAGGCCTAGCGTAGCAGAGATCAGCAGTCACCTGTAAAAGGGGGAGAACCGGCCCCCGCCACCCGGCTTTCAGGAAGACCAGTTCGTATGCCGCCCGATCAGCCGCCAGCCGTCAGAGCCATGCCGGAACAGGCAGGTGAGCCCTGATCCGCAGAGAGCGCCGCAGATAATATTAAGGTCCACGACCGCATATTGTCCGTCATCGGTAAACTGAGGCAGCGAGAAGCTAAAAACAGTTTTTTCCTGGGCCGGCAGCTGCTGCCACTGTTTCATTACCTGCCGGGACGCTCTTTTAGGATGACGCTTACGCTGTACTTCCAGCGCGGGATTGGCCAGTGAGAAAACAGAGTCTGCCTTCTGAGGCGTGATACAAACGGCCTTCTGCAAACGCTCCTGCTTCCAGAAATAAGGATACCGGGAAAGGTAGGCTTTCTCTGCCAGCTCATTAAGGATGAGCATCGGCACGGATTCCTGTAAATAATATTTTGTCCATTCGTCGTAGTCATATTTCACAAACCGGCAGGTATCGGCCCCTGTGATAAGGTAATACCGGGAGAAAGAGGTGTCGACCACCGTATGAAAGACGGCGTTGATAAATTCTTCCGGGGAAGGAAAAGTTGCGGCGGGGACAGAGGGGGCCTGCGCCGACCCGGCGAAGCCCGTCAAAGTGGCCAGGCACAAAAATATAAGCCGTCGGATCATTTTTTAATCGAGTTTTTTCACACTGCCGGCGCCACTGACATGCTGGCTGACATTCGTCGCATTTCCTTTATAAACGACATTGCCGGCGCCGCTGACCTCTGCGTCCAGTTTCACGCTGGCATAGACTTCGGCAGAGCCTGCCCCGGAGATATCCACTTTCGTGTTTTCCGCCAGCAGGTTATAGCAATGCGCATGACCGGCGCCGGTGAGTTCGAGGTCGACGTCCTTAGTCTCTCCCTTTAAATCAATGGAGCCGCTGCCGGATACTTTTGCAGTTAGGGAAGGGGCATCGACTTCCATATGGATATCTCCCGCCCCGCTGACATGGAGAGAGAGGTCTTCCGAATTGGAGATCTTGTTCTGCCCGATGATATCGCAGGCTCCCGAAGCAGCGATCTTGCTGAATACAGGGGCCGTCACATAAACATTCAGGTCGCCGGTAGGAACGAGGTTGAAACCGGGCCTTTCCCGTACGCTGATATTGTCTCCTTCCTGGGTAACTTCTATATATTGCAGAAGATTAGCATCGCCTTCTATTTTCACGGTAGCAGGAGAACCTTGTGAGACATATACTTTGGCAGCCCCGCTGACGTCTACATTTTTAAAAGGATTCACGCTGCGCTCTTCCGTCCGGATCTCCCCATTCCCTTTTATTCTTTTACCCAGGAAATGACGACAGGAGCCCAATATCACCGGCAGGGCCAGTACGATCCATAGTGCTTTTCTCATAATGCTTTGTTTATAGGTTTGTTCTACTCCAACAAAAATTAAACTTTTCTTCGGTATTTTAAAACCATTCTTCCCTTACCGGGCAAATTTCCCCCCATCCCTCCCTTTTGACGAGGAGGTCGCCAGGAACCGGGGATTTTTTTTACCTTCGCGTCACCATGACGGAAAAGATTCTAATTCTTGATTTCGGCTCGCAATATACTCAGTTGATTGCCAGGGCTGTGCGCGAAGCAAATGTATACTGTGAGATCATTCCCTACAACAAACCCATTACCTTCGATCCTTCCCTGAAAGGCATCATCCTTTCCGGCTCCCCCTTCTCCGTGAACGATACGAACGCCCCTGTGGTGGATATATCCGCGCTGCATCATCGATTACCCGTTCTGGGCGTCTGTTATGGAGCCCAGCTGACGGCCAAACAGTTCGGCGGACGGGTAGCCAACAGCAACAAGCGGGAGTACGGACGGGCCTTATTACACAAGCAAAAAGACAATATCCTGCTGAAGGATGTCATTGAGTTATCACAGGTATGGATGAGCCATGCCGATACTATATTGGACCTGCCTGCAGGGTTTGAGGTTCTGGCCAATACGGATAATATCCCTTATGCGGCTTTCCGAAAAGAGCCGGAGAACGGGACACCTTCGGGTGCGGGGGAAGAACCACCCTTATACTGTCTGCAGTTCCACCCTGAAGTCTATCATTCCGTCGAAGGAAAGAAAATAATAAAGAACTTCCTGGTAGGAGTATGTGGCTGTTCTCAGGATTGGACGCCGGCCCATTTTGTCAGCGACACCGTTGCCCGGCTGAGCCAGCAGATCGGCGACCGGAAAGTGATCATGGCGCTCAGCGGGGGGGTAGATTCCACCGTAGCGGCCACGCTGATCCACAAAGCCATCGGGGATCGCCTCTACGGGATCTTTGTAGACAACGGGGTATTAAGAAAGAACGAATTCGGTCAGGTGCTGGAAAGTTATAAAACGATCGGCCTGAATGTGAAGGGCATCGATGCGAAAAAAATGTTCTATGACGAACTAAAAGGTCAGACGGATCCTGAAGCTAAACGGAAGACCATCGGGAGATTGTTTATCGATGTGTTTCAGGAAGAAGCCGCCAAAGTCGAAGGGGTGGGATTACTGGGACAGGGAACTATTTACCCGGATGTGATCGAGAGCGTCTCCGTCCATGGCCCTTCCGTTACCATCAAATCCCATCATAACGTGGGAGGGTTGCCGGAAAAAATGCACCTGGAACTGGTAGAGCCCCTGCGTTTCCTCTTCAAGGATGAGGTGCGCCGGGTAGGGCATGAACTGGGTATTCCCGAAGAGATGTTGCAAAGGCATCCTTTTCCCGGTCCCGGCCTGGCGATCCGTATCCTGGGGGAAGTCACGGAGGAGAAGGTGCGATTATTGCAGGAAGCAGATCATGTCTATACACAGGGGCTAAAAGATCATCATCTTTATGGGACGATCTGGCAGGCGGGAGCAATCCTGTTGCCGGTGAAGAGTGTCGGCGTCATGGGGGATGAAAGGACCTATGAGTTCACGGTAGCGTTGCGGGCGGTGACTTCCGTGGACGGAATGACCGCGGACTGGGCGCATCTGCCCTATTCTTTTCTCGCCGATATTTCCAATGAGATCATCAATAATGTCAAGGGGATCAACCGGGTAGTGTACGATATCAGCAGCAAGCCGCCGGCTACGATCGAATGGGAATAACCCCCCGCCCCCTAAAGGGGAGAAGGGACTGAAAGATGATATGAAGACCAATTTCCGATATTTTCTATGTTGTGTTCTTTTATGGGTACAGACTGTCGTGGGTCTGGCCCAGGTCGATTCAGCCGGCAGAAGCCGGGATACAAGCGGCAGGCGTCCAACCACCGCCACTGGCCCGACAATGCCCGATTCCCTATCCCGTCACCAGGTGGCTATTTTTGTTCCCCTCTACCTGGATTCCGCTTTTGATGCCGCGAATAATTACCGTTACGATAAGAATTTTCCCAAATTCATCAATCCCGGCCTGGAGTTCTATGAAGGCGCCCAATTAGCGCTGGATTCCCTGGCAAAAGAAAAGGCGCCGCTGGAAGTGCATATTTATGATACCCGGTCGACGACTCAAAGCCTGGCGCAGGTCCTGCAAAGCCCCTCTTTTCAAAAGACAGAGCTCATTATCGGGCATGTAGCGTCCGGGGAATTGCAGCAACTGGCAGCCGCAGCAGCCCACTCCAATGTCCCCTTTATTAATGTCAACTTTCCCAATGACGGGGGGATCAGCAATAATCCTGACTTTGTCATCCTGAATTCTACGCTGCGGACCCATTGTGAAGGGATCTATAAGTTTATGCAGCGTAATTATCCCACCAAGCCCATCCTCCTGTTCCGGAAAAAGGGGGGACAAGAGGATCATCTCCAGCATTATTTCATGGATATCGAAAAAACCACGGCTTCCGTCCCCCTCAAGATCAGGTATATCACCCTGGAGGACAATTTCAATGCCGGGTCTTTGGTTCCCTATTTAGACAGCAATACGCAGACGATCTGTGTCGCAGGCAGTCTCGATGAAAATTTTGCCCGGAATTTCTGCCAGGCCCTGGCATCTCTGAATAAGACCTATACCAGCTCTATTATCGGCATGCCGACCTGGGATAATATCGATTTTACCGGTCCCCAGTACAGCGGGGAAGAGATCATCTATAGCACTCCTTTCTACACCAATCCCGCCGATAATCTCGTCCGGTCGATCCAGCAGTATTTTAAGACGAAATTCTATTCCCGTCCCAGCGATATGGTTTTCCGGGGCTATGAGACCACCTACCGGTTTGCCAAATTACTCCTGCAGTATGGAAAGGGGCTCAGCGGCAGCATCGGGGAGAAAAAATATAAAGTATTCAACGACTTCGACATCGAACCTGCTCTCAACAAGCAGACCATGACACTGGACTATTTTGAGAATAAGAAGCTCTATTTTATTAGGAGAATGGATGGGAACTTTACCGGGGTATACTAATCTGGCGGGGCCAACCTCTTCAATGTGACCCGAGCCAACCTTCTTTGTCCCGGCTTGTTATTTGCATAGAAAGCATATGCCTTTAATAGAATTTACCGATCGGGGGTTATACTGTCTGCAAGGAGGATTCTATATCGATCCCTGGCGGCCGGTAGACAAGGCGGTCATCACCCATGCCCACAGTGATCACGCCCGGGCAGGAAGCCGCTCCTATCTCTGTCATCGCCTCACGAAACCTCTGCTGGAGCTGAGGCTGGGGGAACATTCCTATCAAAGTATAGAATGGGGGGAGCCCGTTTTCATGAACGGGGTGCGGGTCAGCCTCCACCCTGCCGGGCATATCATCGGATCGTCCCAGATCCGGGTCGAATACCAGGGAGAGATTTGGGTGGTGAGCGGGGATTATAAAACGGAGAACGATGGACTGAGCGGCGCCTTCGAGCCTGTCGCCTGCCATACTTTTATCACCGAATCTACTTTCGGCCTGCCGATCTATAACTGGAAGCCACAAATGGAGATCTTTACGGCTATCCAAAACAGGGTGGTGAAGAATAAAGCCGCGGGTAAGACGTCTGTATTGATCGCTTATAGTTTGGGAAAGGCGCAACGGTTACTCTCCTGCCTGGCGGCTGTGTCGCCGGAGATCTTCGTACATGGAGCGGTATGGAATGTTCACCAGGCATTGGTCAATGCGGGAGTGGCATTGCCTCCGGTGCAAAAGGTGGAACTGGATGCGCCGAAAGAATCATTCAAAGGAGCTGTTGTGATCGCTCCTTCGGGAGCAGATGAATCCCCCTGGATCAGGCGGTTCCAGCCATTTGAAGTGGGTGTCTGCAGCGGTTGGATGCAGGTGCGGGGAAATATACGCAGGAGAAATGCAGATGCGGGTTATGCGCTGAGCGATCATGCGGACTGGAAGGGCTTGTTATCCGCTATTAAGGCCACCGGGGCCCGGAAGGTGTTTGTGACACATGGTTTTCAGGCAGCGCTGTCACGGTATCTGAATGAGCAGGGGATCGAGGCCGCGGAGGTTAAAACAGAGTATGGGGAAGATGAGGAAGGAGCGCCGGCTCCGACGGAAGGAGATCCCCCCAGCCCCCTGAAGGGGGAGTAATAGCTACAGAAGATTTTGAATAAAGAAAGAATGAAATGACCGAGATCAATGGCAATAGCAGCGAGTATCCAAACTCCCGCCCCCCCGCCCCCCTAAAGGGAGGTGAGAACGGGGGGTTGGGGGGTGGGGGCATGCGGCTATTTGCTGAATTGTTCGTCCTGTTGGGCGCCAGCACCAAAACCAATGATAAGCTGGATGCGCTGACCGATTATTTTGCCGGCACAGGGGACAGGGATAAGGTATGGGTCATTGCCCTGTTCAGCGGGCGAAAACCTAAAAGGACGGTGAACGCTACGCAATTACAGGAATGGTGCAGGGAAATTATGGGGCTTCCGCAATGGCTCTTCGAGGAAAGTTATCATACGGTAGGGGATCTGGCGGAAACGATCGCCTTATTGTTGCCGGAGCCGGAGAAGCCGGTTTCAGGGCCTGGGTTGCCCCTTGCGGGGCCGGCTGCTCCGGAGGAAGATGCCGCGACAGGAAGGGATAGTCTTTCCTATTACCTGGAGAAGTTAATGGAGATTGGAAAAGAGCCGGAGGATGTCAAAAAAAAATTTGTGCTTCACTGCTGGCAGCAAATGAATAGGGATGAGCGATTGGTCTTTAATAAACTGATCACGGGAGGATTTCGCATTGGCATATCCCAGAAAATGATCGTGAACGCGTTGGCGAAAACGGTCGGAGTATCCTCTTCTGTCATTGCCCATCGGATCAGTGGCAACTGGGATCCGTCTACTCATTCTTTTTCCGCTTTGTTGAGCGAAGAAGGGGCGGAGAAGGATATTTCCAGGCCCTATCCTTTTTACCTGGCGTATGCGTTGGAGGACGATGTATCTGCGCTGGGCAGCCCGGATGAGTGGCAGGCGGAATGGAAATGGGATGGGATACGCGGGGAATTGATCCAACGCGAAGACCAGTTATTCGTATGGAGCCGCGGAGAGGAACTAATGACAGAAAAATTCCCGGAATATCAGGCTTTAAAGGACCGGCTGCCGGCCGGAACGGTATTGGATGGAGAGATCATTGGGTTAGGAAGCCGGCCGCATGCGCCGGATCCTTTTGTCCCTTTGCCGTTTGCGGCTTTGCAGACGAGGATCGGGCGGAAGAATGTGACCAAAAAACAATTGAATGAAGTGCCGGTAGGGTTCATCGCCTATGACCTGCTGGAATATGAAGGAGTGGACTGGCGGGACAGGCCACTGTATGAACGAAGGGGGCAATTGGAAAAAATCGTTCAGAAGGCGGATCATCCTCTGCTCCAGTTGTCTCCGGTTATCGCCTTCCGGGATTGGGAGGAGTTAACCGCTGTCCGCTTGCAGTCCAGGGAAAGAGGGAGCGAGGGGATTATGTTGAAGAAAAAGACATCTTTGTACCAGGTGGGGCGTAAGCGGGGTGACTGGTGGAAATGGAAGATCGATCCCCTGGTGATCGATGCCGTAATGATCTATGCACAGAAAGGGCATGGACGCCGAAGTAATTTATATACCGATTATACTTTTGCCGTAAAGGATGGCGATAAGCTGGTGACGTTTACGAAAGCTTATTCGGGCCTCACCGATAAGGAACTGGGGGAAGTAGACGCTTTCGTCAAAAGAAATTCTCTGGAGAAATTCGGTCCCGTTCGTACGGTGAAACCGGAACTGGTGTTCGAGATCGCTTTTGAGGGGATCGCCGCTTCCGGCAGGCATAAGTCGGGAGTGGCTCTGCGATTTCCCCGGATCAACCGCTGGAGGAAAGATAAAAAAGCGGATGAGATCAATACGCTGGAGGATCTGAAACAGCTATTACAGCTGCATGGAAAGTAAGGAGAGATCCGGCGGGAATAAGTGGCTATTTATAAGTAAATTTATAGGTAAATAAAGAGGCCCGAAGCGGTCAGCGCGAGCCTTGAAATACCATCAAGTATGAAAAAATGGATGATACTGGCTTTGTTAGGGATGGGTTGTCTGGCTTTTACGACCATCTTCCATCCCTTCCGTGAGGAAGAACCCGTGCCTATACCGGCCAGTCCTCAACGTGTCGGGGATAAAGAGAAAGGATATGCCTACCTGACTACCGGCGATTATGTGAAGAGCGGGATCCCTTATACCTATTTTCTGCTCGGGTTTGGCAAAAGCCAGGCGAATTACCTGAAAAGAGAAGGCCCGAATGCCCTTATCAGCCATGAATACACCGCGGTAAAAGCGGCAAACGGGGAGACGGTGGTAGCGCCCAATTGTATGCAATGCCATGCCCAGGTCTTCGACAACAAATTATACATCGGATTGGGCAATACCCTGATCGATTTTACCGATCGCAAGAAGCTAAGTCCGAATACGGCTGCCGTGGCGGAGCGGATCCTGAAAAACGGAGATCCCAAAAAATACGAAGCGGCGGCGCCTTTCCTGAGGGCCATGAAAGCTATTGGCGGCGGCTTATATACCGAAGTAAGGGGTGTCAATTCTGCAGACCGGCTGGCCGATCTGCTGGTAGCCCATCGCGATCCCAATACGTTGCGCTGGAGCGACTCCTCTCTGATCGATACCCCACCCGACCAGGTGATCCCCTCTGATACGCCGCCGTGGTGGCTGCTGAAAAAAAAGCATGCCATGTTCTACAACGGGTTTGGGAGGGGTGATTTCGGAAGGTTCCTCATGGCGTCTAACCTGCTAACGGTGAACGATAGCTCGGAAGCCAGGGAAGTAGATAGCCGCATCAATGATGTGCTGGCTTATATTTATTCGCTGGAACCGCCCAAATATCCCAATCCTATCGATAGTTCCCTGGCCAGACAAGGCGGGGTGGTATTCGTGGAGCATTGTTCGAAATGCCATGGGAATTACGGAGAGGGAGGAGATTATCCCAACCTGCTCATTCCGGAGAGTGCCATCGGAACGGATAGTTTCTTATACAAATCGAATTACCAGAGCCCGCAGTTCGTAGACTGGTTCAACAAAAGCTGGTTTGCCCAGGGGGATCACCCTGCCAGGCTGGAACCTTTTAACGGGTATATTGCACCGCCACTGGATGGCATCTGGATCACGGCGCCTTACCTGCACAATGGATCGGTGCCAACGCTGGAAGCGTTATTGAATAGTAAGCTAAGGCCCACCTACTGGTCGAGGGATTTCAATAATCTGCAGTATGATTATGATCGGGTAGGCTGGAAATTCGCCCGGGAAGCGGCGCCATCCGGCACGACGGTATACAATACTACATTGCCCGGCTATGGAAATTACGGGCATACTTTCGGAGATAAACTGACCGATAAGGAAAGAAAAGCAGTGATCGAGTATCTTAAGACTTTGTAGACGAGCTATTGACTTTGAGGGAAACTAAAGGATATACCACTATTCATCAATGGCTGAAAGACAAAGGGCTCAGCCCCTTTCTTTTCCAGGAGCAGACCTGGCAGCATATTATCAATCGTCATTCGGGGTTGGTGAATGCGCCGACGGGGTGCGGGAAAACCTTTTCCGTATTCCTGGGGGCGTTGATCGATTTTATCAATCGCCATCCCGATGACTATCGCACCCGTGCAGGGAGTGGGTTGCAGTTGTTGTGGATCTCTCCTTTGCGGGCGCTGGCCAAAGATATCGGACGGGCCATGGAAGAAGTGATCGGGGAATTAGGTATGCAATGGCGGGTCGGTATCCGCAATGGAGATACCGAAATGAGTGAGCGGCAGAAGCAGAAGCGGAAGATGCCGGAAGTGCTGATCATTACACCGGAGAGCCTTCATTTGTTACTCGCGCAAAAAGGATATCCGGATGTGTTTCGCCCCCTGCGGATCCTTGCGGTCGATGAATGGCATGAGTTGCTGGGCAGTAAGCGGGGAGTGCAGGTGGAACTGGCCATTTCGCGGATCATGGGGGTGAAGGAACGGGAATGCTCCGTTATCGGGATCAGTGCGACGATCGGCAACCTGGAGCAGGCAAAGGAGGTGCTGCTGGCTTCACTGAAAGGGGGAGAACCGGCAATAGCAGGCGACGGGAAGCGCGAAGGATTTATAGTCAGGGCAGATATCCATAAACCTATCGTTGTGGAGTCCATCCTGCCGGATGAAATCGAGAAGTATCCCTGGGCAGGTCACCTGGGCCTGAAGCTGATCCATAAAGTGATCCCGATCCTGGAGCAAAGCAGGACGACGCTGATCTTTATCAATACCCGCGGCATGAGCGAACGATGGTATCAGTCGCTGCTGGACATTTGCCCGGATCTGGCGGGCGCCATCGCACTGCATCACGGTTCCATCGATTTGGACCTGCGCAACTGGGTGGAAGAAGCGCTGCATGAAGGCAAGCTGAAAGCAGTGGTGTGCACCGCCAGCCTGGACTTAGGAGTCGACTTTCGCCCCGTGGAGACGGTCATCCAGGTAGGGAGTCCTAAGGGAGTAGCAAGGTTTCTCCAAAGAGCCGGGCGCAGCGGCCATCAGCCGGGACAGGTGAGTAAGATCTACTTCCTCCCCACCCATTCCCTGGAGTTGGTAGAGGCAGCAGCGCTGAAATCAGCCATGCAGGCCAAGCTGATAGAAAGCCGGGAGCCGATGCTGCTCTGCTTTGACGTATTGATACAATATCTTTCTACCCTGGCCATCTCGGAAGGATTCTACCCGGAAGAACTTTTCAAAGAGCTGCGGGCGACCTTCTGCTACGGCGATATGACAGAAGATGAATGGAAGGAGATCCTTCATTTCATCACGGAAGGCGGGGTGGCCCTGCATCAATATGATGAGTTCCGGAAAGTGGAGATCATGGAAGGAGGGCTGTATAAGATCAACAGTCGTCGTATCGCTATGCGGCACCGGTTGCATATCGGAACGATCGTCAGCGATGCGATGTTGAAAGTGCGTTTTATCACAGGCGGTTATGTTGGGGTGATCGAGGAATATTTCATCTCCCGCCTGACGCCCGGAGATGTCTTTACGTTGGCAGGGAGGAACCTGGAATTCGTTATGATCAAGGATATGACCGCGCTGGTCCGCAAATCGAATGCTAAGAAATCCATCGTTCCCAGCTGGAATGGGGGACGGATGCCTTTGTCCGCCAACCTGGGCCTGATGTTGCGAAAGAAGCTGGCCGAGGCGGCAGAAATGACGATGGACGGTACGGGGACGGAAGATCAACCGGATATCGAGTTAAGGGTGTTGAAACCCTTATTCGATTTACAGTCGGACCTATCGTATATGCCCCGGGAGCGCGAGTTGCTGATCGAACAGATCGAAACGAAAGATGGTTTTCATTTATTTGCCTATCCATTCGAAGGGAGGCTGGTGCATGAGGCGATGGCAGCACTGCTGGCCTACCGCATCAGCCGGATCAGGCCCATTAGCTTCACCTTTGCCATGAACGATTATGGTTTTGAGCTGCTCAGCGATCAGCCCATCCCTGTCGACGATACCAATGTATATGAGCTGTTCAGCCTGGATGACCTGAGCGCCGATATTCAGCGGAGTGTCAACAGCGCAGAGATGGCCCGGAGGAAGTTCCGGGATATCGGGGTGATCGGCGGACTGATCTTCCAGGGTAATCCGGGAGAGCATATCAAAACAAGGCATCTGCAATCCTCCGCCTCGCTGCTGTTCAATGTCTTCACCGAATATGACCCGCACAATCTGCTGCTCCGGCAGGCTTATAACGAAGTGATGGAGCAACAGATGGAAGAAGGGAGGTTGCGCAATATGTTGGAACGTATTCAAAAGGGGGCAATCGTCCTCCGCTGGCCTCAAAGGCTGACCCCCTTCTGTTTTCCGTTGAAAGTGGACAGCATGCGTGAAGACCTCTCGTCCGAAAAATTAGAGGACCGGGTGAGGAAGATGCAGGCGCAGCTGAATAAATAGCTACGACAGATATTTCAATTGCGTCGCGTACAAAATAATAAAAAGGACCGGGAACAGCAGGGCGCTGACAAGGGCAAAACCACTGAAAGAGCCCGCCCCTATAAAGATAAAACTGGCAACAACCGGTACGATCTGTCCGAGCACGTAAAAGGAAAAGCCTTCTTTTTTCAGATTGCGCATCCGGATGGCTCCGTAAAGACAAAGGCCATAACCCACCATGGCCAGAAGTAGGATGGGCAGTTTATTTTCCAATGAGTGTCTTGCCATCTCCACCATTTTTGGGCCCGCCAGGCTTTTGACGATCGCAGGCGCGTCCTCCAGCTTGTCTTGTATCCGCACGATATCATCGTATGATTTCTGAGCATTCGAAAAGGAATATACGGACGCGATGCAGCCAACTCCACAACCCACAAAAGTGAGAATGGTAAGAACATTCAACATGTCCGGAAGTTTCTTTTGGCCTTCGTCAAAATTCAGTATGTCGGCAGGCTGGTTGGCGCTTGTCATAGAGGTCCTTTATTTGATCCTTCTAAGTAAATACTATTTTAAAGAATTTCAAAAGATTAGTGTATTATTATTTACTGAATTCACGCAGCCTGCTGCCTTCTTTTTAAATACCTTTGCATTCTTGTAAACTCTATGCAGCCTCCATTCCCATATCGCCTCAAAGGCCAGCAATTATGGCTATCTCCCGATCGTTGTATTTTCTGGGAAGAGGAAAAATCCCTGATCGTATCGGATCTTCATTTTGGCAAGACAGGGCATTTCCGTAAATCCGGCATCGGGGTGCCGCAATCCGTTTACCGGGAGGACCTGCAAAGGCTGCTTACCCAGATCCAGTATTTCCGGCCGCGGCAATTGCTGGTGGTAGGGGATCTTTTTCACAGCCGGGAAAATAAAGAATTAGCGCTGTTTCAGCGATGGAGGGAGGGTTTCCCGGATCTGGGTGTCCGTCTCATTAAAGGGAATCATGATATATTACACGATGACTGGTATCAGGCGGCCGGTATTACTGTGGACGAGGATTGCTTACAGATCGGTGCCTTCGCATTTGTCCATGACATAACAGATATCGATGATATAGCTGCCTGCAAAGGGATGCCTCCTGCCTATTACTTCTCTGGGCATATTCATCCCGGCATCCGGATTAATGGGCTAGGAAAGCAGAGCCTGCGATTTCCCTGTTTTTATTTTGGGGTGGATTTTGCCGTGTTGCCTGCTTTCAGCCGCTTTACCGGGATGGCATCGATCGACCCGGAACCGAAGTCGAATGTTTTTGCCATTTTACCTTCTTCGGCTCCCAGGAGATTTCCCGAGACGGGCCGGGGCAATGCGGAGTTCTTCGGCGCCGGACAGGGTCCGGGAAGTATTTTTCAAATTCAATAACATTAAATCACCAAAAGCGTTTATAAGCCATAATTTCTGAGAATCTCTAAACCTCTCTTTTTCATGAAACTGCTTTCTATCCTGATTGGCAGCATCCTATTGTGCGCAGGCTGCGCCACATCTTCCATCCACATCCTTGAAAAAAAAGAGCCAACCAGGCCTTATACAAAAATATTGGCCATCTATCTGGAAGAAGGTTGTGAATTTTCCATGCTTGATTCTACGACTTATAATATTTGCATCAGGAGTTGTTTTATGAAAACCGATACCGAGGCTTTGGCGCTGCGGAGCCGTGTGGAAGATCACATCGCCCATGATCTTTCCACTTCCGGAACAACTGTTTTAAAATCTGCTGATCTGTTTGACACCCTTACGAACAGTTATGCTGATTTTGAAAAAACAATCGATAACCTCGCCATTGATGCCTTATTGATCGTGGACTCCCGCGGATTTTTGCATAATGAGCATTATAGTCCCGCCACCTATACGCCTAATTACACCTATAGTCATGGTTCAGGCTATAACCCCACGAGTTACACCAGTACCCCTGGCAGAACTTTTACAACGGTCAATGGGTCATTTGAATCCTTGCTGATCAACACAAAGAGCATTGCCTTTCCGGTCTGGAGAGCGATATTGGAGACAAAGGGCAAACAATATAACGGTAAGAGAGGCCTGAACCGGAGTATGGCATCCAAGATCGCCCAAAGTCTAAAAAGCAGCGGTTATATAGCTCACTAATTATCAATTCATCTTTTTCTTCAACGAGCTGACCTGCTCCTGCAGGTTGCTGACCAGGCTGGCTAGTTGATTGACATCCCATCTTTGCTGGGTATTGGCTTTGCTGATGACCATCTGGGCCTTCCACACTTCCAGCACATCATCCGCATTCACATTATAGGGTTGATAAGCCGTGTTATCGCTGACCAGGGTGAGCTTGGTCCTGGATTTATTATTCTTCATGACCCTCTTATATACGATGCCTTCGTTACGGGAAACCACTACATAGGTCTGGTTGCTCTTCACTTCTTCCAGGTCTTCGACTTTCTCGCCCACGATCACGGAGCCGCTGGGAGTCGGCAGCATGGAGTCCCCGACAATTTCAAAGGCCCGGTAGGTGCCGGGAGCCAGCATGGGAAGGGTGAATGTATTCAGTTCGTCCAGGAATTCCGGATCGGCATAACCAGCCAGGTAGCCGGCGGCTGCTTTTACCGGAACCAATTGTATATCGTTGGAGGCGGACACCAGCTTCTGCGCTCTTCTTTTAGAAAGGTAACTGCCTTTTGAATCGCTCAGCTCTTTGCGGAGAAGTTCGTCGAGGGTCAGCTTGAACATATCTCCCACGATCTCCAGTACTTCGATCCGGGGCTCCGCCCTCTCCTCTTCGTACGCCCCCAATAAAGATCTCTTAATGCCCAGTTTGACAGCAAATTCTTCTTGGGTCCACCCACGTAATTTGCGGAGGTATTTCAGATTTTGTCCGGCTGTAGACATAGACTAATAAATTTAGATAAATAATCTTGTAATTACTAAATAATCCTAAAATTAATAGTTTTCTTTATCACTCCCAAAAATTTAATTTATATAAGGGGAATCATTTATAATATTACTGTTTTTCAGCCGCTTATTAAGGGTTGTTTCTTTCGCTTCTTCTCCCGGCTTTCCGTACCTTTGCTTCCCTGTCAATTTGACCTATCGCAGAGGATAGCATTAAATTTGAAGGGGTATTTAACCAGGAATTCTAAAATCATTCAATACTAAGGAATATGTTAGGTTTATTATCAAAGATATTCGGGGGAAATAAGTCAGAGAAGGATATTAAGATCATCCAACCGATCGTTGGACAGGTCAGTCAATATTTTTCCGCTTACCAATCCCTCAGTAACGACCAATTGCGTGCCAAAACGGTAGAGTTCAGGACCCGTATCAAAGAGCATTTAAGCAAAATTGACACGGAGATCGGCGAGCTCAATAAAAAGGCGGAGGAACTCCCTTTCAGTGATATCAGCGGAAAAGATATTATCTACCAGGAGGTAGACCAGCTGAAGAAAGACAGGGACGAGCAGATCGAAGAAGTGCTGGAAACGCTGTTACCGGAAGCTTTTGCCGTTGTAAAAGAGACAAGCCGCCGTTTTAAGGAAAACCCGGAACTGGTTTCCACGGCTACGGAGCTGGACCGGAACCTGAGCATCAAAAAGGAGCATATCCGCATCGAAGGTGATCAGTCGATCTACAAGAACACCTGGATGGCGGCCGGCAGCCCGATCACCTGGAATATGGTGCATTACGATGTGCAGTTGATCGGAGGCGCCGTATTACACCAGGGAAAGATCGCGGAGATGGCCACGGGTGAAGGTAAGACCCTGGTCTCGACCCTCCCCGCCTACCTGAACGCCCTGGCCGGCGAGGGGGTGCATATCGTGACGGTGAATGATTACCTGGCCCGTCGTGACTCCGAATGGAATGGTCCCATTTTCGAATGGCTGGGGCTGACCGTGGATTGTATCGATAAACATGAACCGAACAGCGAGTCCCGCCGCAAAGCCTACCTCGCAGACATTACCTATGGTACGAACAATGAGTTCGGTTTTGATTATCTCCGTGATAATATGGTGCATTCACCGGAGGAAATGGTGCAACGCAAACACCACTATGCGATGGTCGATGAGGTGGATAGCGTACTGATCGATGATGCGCGAACTCCCCTGATCATATCGGGACCGGTGCCGAAAGGAGATGACCAGCAATATCATATATTAAAGGGAAGGGTGCTGAACCTGTTCGAAGCCCAGAGAAAGGTGACCAACCAGTTCCTGGTCGAAGCCCGGAAAAAAATTGCAGAAGGAAATGACGATCCGAAAGACGGAGGACTGGCCCTGATGCGGGCTCACCGGGGGCTTCCCAAATCAAGCGCCCTGATCAAGTTCCTCAGTGAAGCCGGTATCAAGGTGAAGTTGCAGAAGACGGAAAATTATTATCTCGCCGATCAGCAGAAGGAAATGCCAAAGGTGGATGAGGAACTCTTCTTCCATATCGATGAAAAGAACAATTCCGTAGATCTGACCGATAAGGGGATTCAGATGATCACCCGCGAAGGAGAGGATCCCGACTTCTTCATAATTCCGGACATTGGCATCAAACTGGCCGATATTGAAAAGAGTGATGCCGGCACAGAAGAAAAACTGCAGCAAAAAGAAGCCCTGCTGAATGAATATGCCATAAAGGCCGATCGTATCCATACCGTCCAGCAGTTGCTGAAAGCCTACACCTTATTCGACAAGGACGTGGAATATGTCGTACTGGACGGGCAGGTAAAGATCGTAGATGAACAGACCGGACGTATCCTGGACGGAAGACGGTACAGCGATGGTCTGCACCAGGCGATCGAGGCGAAAGAGAACGTCAAGATCGAAGCAGCCACACAGACCTATGCTACGGTGACCTTACAAAACTATTTCCGTATGTACCACAAGCTGGCCGGTATGACCGGTACGGCGGAAACGGAAGCAGCGGAATTGTGGGATATCTATAAGCTGGATGTGGTGACGATCCCCACGAATGTACCGGCGATCCGAAAGGATCACCAGGACCTGGTCTACAAGACCAAACGTGAAAAATATAGGGCGGTCATCGATGAGATCGAAAAATTACGGGCGGAAGGCCGGCCCTCGCTGGTAGGTACTACGAATGTGGAAGTGAGCGAGCTCCTCGGCAAAATGCTGCAGGCGAAAAAGATCCCGCACAACGTACTGAATGCCAAACAGCATGCACGGGAAGCGCAGATAGTGGCGGAAGCCGGTCTGGCCGGAGCGGTGACCATCGCTACGAATATGGCCGGTCGTGGTACGGATATCAAGCTGGGACCTGGCGTGAAAGAAGCGGGCGGGCTGGCGATCATCGGTACGGAAAGACATGAAAGCCGCCGGGTGGACAGGCAGTTGCGTGGCCGTTCGGCCCGTCAGGGAGATCCCGGTACCACTCAGTTCTATGTTTGCCTGGAAGATGACCTGATGCGTATGTTCGGCAGTGACCGTATTGCTTCGCTGATGGATAAAATGGGTTATAAGGAAGGGGAAGTGATCCAGCACAGCATGGTGACCAAGAGCATCGAACGGGCACAGAAGAAAGTCGAAGAGAACAACTTCGGCATCCGTAAGCGCCTGCTGGAATATGATGACGTCATGAACAAGCAGCGTAATGTGGTCTATAAAAAGCGCAGTCATGCCCTCTTCGGGGAAAGACTGGCGCTGGATCTGGACAATGCTTTTTATATCGTGGCGGAAGGCCTGGTCAATTCTTTCCGGGAAGGGGATGATTATGAAGGATTCAAGTTAGCCACGATCGTCAATTTCGGTATTGACAGTAAGATCAGCCATGAAGAGTTCCTGAAAGAAGATGTGAACCAGCTTTCTGAAAGGCTGTACCAGGAAGCGACCCAGAGCTATGAACATAAACTGGATGAATTACGCAAACAGGCAGTCCCTGTATTTAATAATATACGCGCAACGAAGGGCGCTCATGTGGAAAATGTGGTAGTGCCTTTTTCCGACGGAAAGAAAAGGATCAATGTGCATGTCGGTCTTCAAAAAACACTGAACAGCGAAGGCAGGGAGCTGATGAATGCCGTAGAAAGGCAGATCACCCTCTCTATCATCGATGAGACCTGGAAAGAACACCTCCGCGCCATGGATGACCTGAAACAAAGTGTACAGACGGCTTACCTGGAACAGAAAGATCCGCTGGTGATCTATAAAATGGAGGCTTTTGAATTATTCAGGCGCATGGACAGCGAGGTGAATAGGGATATCGTCAGCTTCCTCTCCCATAGCGGCATTCATCATTCCAGCAACCATCCTTCGGAGATCCATGAAGGCCGTGAACAGCGGACGGACATGAGTAAACTGAAGATCCGTAAGGATGAGATGGCGGCAGCGGGTGGCCCGAATGGCGCCGGCCCCATTCCACAGGGAATCCCACAAGAGGGCGGGGGCGAGTACCACGATCCTTCTGCAGCTGTCCGGCAGGAGCCGGTAAAAGTCGGCCCCAAGATCGGACGCAATGATGCCTGTCCCTGTGGCAGCGGCAAGAAGTATAAGAATTGCCATGGCAAGGATGCGGTGTAGGCATTTCCCGGAGCATTCAATAAATAGATGAGAAGAGGCCGTCAAAATTATTTTGACGGCCTCTTCTCATCTTGGCAATCCCCCCACTCATCAAATTTAAAGCTCCCGGCAGCTGCCGTTTATTAATTTCATACCCTATTTTCAATCTCTTAGTCATTTCAACCGGAATACCATTTAAAAAACTAACTATGACCGCAAGTAAAAGAATGTTGATCGCTCTGACGATGGGTATCAGCCTTTCGGCCGCCGTCGCCCAGCAACGGCCCGGCGCTCCCGCCACACCCGGCGCCCCTCCGGCAGCGACACCCGGAGCCCGTAACGGCGCCGCTGCTCCTAAACAGGAACCCAAGCCCTACAAAGAAGTTATTACGGACAAGGCCGTGACACATGCCGGTCTGTTCACCATTCACAAGATCGAAGACAAATGGTATTTTGAGATCCCCGATTCCATCCTGGGCCGGGATATCCTGGTGAGCACCCGTTATGGAAAGACGGCGGCCAGCGGCAATTATGGCGGCGAGCAGGTAAACCTGCAAACGATCCGCTGGGAGAAAGGCCCCTCCAATACCCTGTTCCTGCGGGTGCTGACGATCGTGAATGTGGCGACGGATTCTTCTCAGCCCATCGCACAGGCCGTGAGCAATTCCAATATGAACCCCATCGCAGCCGCCTTCGATGTCAAAACCTATGGAAAGGGACCCGATTCTTCCGGTACGGTGGTGATCGAGGTGACGGATTTCTTTAAAGGAGATAACCAGGCATTCAGCCTGACCCCGGGGATCAAGAGAAGATATAACCTGTCGGCCCTTGCGACAGACCGGTCCTATATCGAAAGTATCCATACCTATCCTATCAATACGGAGATCAGGACCGTGAAGACTTTTTCCTCCACGCCCGTACCAGGTGGACCAGGCGCCCCTGCCGGGCCCTTCCCTTCCACGACGCTGCCTGCCGCCGATGTGACGGGCGCCGTCACGCTGGAGTTGAATAACTCCTTTATCCTGCTGCCGAAAACGCCGATGCGCAAGCGATTATTCGATCCCCGGGTCGGATATTTTGCCAGCGAGTATACGGTGTATGGCGACGATCAGCAAAGAGTGGAGACTTCCCGCTTCATCCATCACTGGAAACTGGAACCGAAAGAGGAGGATAGAGAGAAATGGCGGCGCGGAGAACTGGTCGAGCCCAAAAAACAAATCGTCTACTATATCGATCCGGCCACTCCAAAAAAATGGAGACCTTACCTGATCGCTGGAATCAATGACTGGCAGCCGGCTTTTGAAAAAGCAGGGTTTAAGAATGCCATTGTCGGCAAAGAATGGCCTGAGAATGACTCGACCATGAGCCTGGAAGATGCGCGGTTCTCCGTGATCCGTTATTTCGCCTCGGATATCGAGAATGCTTATGGTCCGAATATCGCGGATCCCCGTAGCGGTGAGATCCTGGAGAGCCATATCGGCTGGTACCACAATGTGATGAAGCTGGTGCATGACTGGTATATGCTCCAGACAGCCGCGGTAGATTCCCGCGCCCGGAAGATGAAGTTCGACGATGCCCTAATGGGGGATCTGATCCGCTTCGTCTCTTCGCACGAAGTCGGCCATACCCTGGGATTGCGCCATAATATGGGCAGCAGCAGCCAGACGCCTGTAGAGAAACTCAGGGACAAAGCCTGGGTAGAGGCCAATGGCCATACCGCCTCCATCATGGATTATGCCCGCTTCAACTATGTCGCTCAGCCGGAAGACCACATCGGCATCAGGGGTCTTTACCCCCGGATCGGAGACTATGATAAATGGGCTATTCAATGGGGCTATAAGGGACTACCCGATACCAAAAATGACGAAGAAGATAAAAAGATATTGAACCAGCTGGTGATCGATAGCCTGAAAGCCAATCCCCGTCTATGGTTTGGAGGCGAGAGCTATAATTTCGATCCCCGTGCGCAGACGGAAGACCTTAGTGACAACAACGTTAAGGCCAGTGAGTATGGCATCAAAAACCTGAAACGCATCCTGGTTGCCTTACCGGAATGGACAAAAGAAGAAGCCGACCAATATGCTAACCTGGAGGAAATGTATGAGCAATTGGTGGGACAATTCAGCCGCTATATGGGCCATGTCGCCAAGAATGTCGGTGGTATTTATGAGACCTTTAAAAGCGTCGAACAGATGGGAGATGTCTATGAGCCTACTCCCAAAGCCATTCAAAAAGAAGCGGTAGATTTTCTGAACAAGCAATTGTTCATCACTCCCGCCTGGCTGCTGAATAAGGATATCCTGAATAAATTCAGCAACCCCGCAGCGACGGAATTGGTAGGTACGGTGCAGACCAATACGCTAAACAGTCTCTTGTCCGGCAACCGCCTGTTCAGGATGGCCATCTGTACCGGCCGTTTTGGCGCAGGCGTGTATGGAGCGGATGAGCTACTGTCCGATCTGAAGAAAGGAGTCTGGAACGAGTTAACGACGGCAGGCGCCATCGAGATCTTCCGGCGTAACCTGCAAAAAACTTATATCGATGCCCTGGTGGCTCTTATTAATCCATCCACGGCAGGTCCGGTCGTCCCAGCCGGTCTGCCCCGGGGCTTTGCCGTATTGTTCGGAGGGAATATCCGGAATACGGATATTCCTTCGATCGCCCGGGCCCAGCTGGTGGATCTGAGAGCGGAGATCACGGCGGCTATTCCCCGTACTACAGATAAGCTAAGCAGGTATCATCTGCAGGATCTGCAGGAAAGGATCAGGGAGGCCCTGAATCCGAAGCCATAAGAAGCTGACAATAAAGGCTGCATCGACCCTTTCGATGCAGCAGAAAGGACCTGAAACGTAATTAAAAGGGGCCTATTGGCGAAAATAGCGTACCTTACACCCTAATTTTCCAACCGGACAAGCATTTTCACAGTAGTTCCCTTGGGTCATTAAATAACGCTTTATGGATATTCAGGCCTCCAATCTCAGCATTGACACCAATGACTCGGATATAAGAAAATTGTTTTCCGCCTTCGGGATCATCAATTCAGCAGAAGTGGTAAGAGATAAGTTGAACGGGCGTTCGAGATGCAAGGCCCTGATCAGTATGCCTGTTGCAGCGGAAGCCAAACAGGCCATCCTCTCGCTGGATCAGACCATGATGAGCGGGAAAAAGATCTCTGTCAATGAATTTGTCGAAGTTCCGTAATTCAATAAATAAGCATCATAGTCTATCATAAAAATACATTTATGACAACCGAACAAATCGAAAATTTTCTCCGGGAAAAGTATCTTGATAAGTCCCCTGTTAAGATCAGTTTTAAGACCAGGCAACCCCTGGCGGGCATATTCATTAAGACTTCCGATTATGGCGAGTTAAAGTCTAAGAATTTTTGGCGGATCGTGTGGGAGTCCAATATCGAAAATTACAAGAAAACAAAGGATATGAGTCTGGCCCGTATTTTCAATGGTACGGAAATAACGAAGTTGTCTGCCGCCGTCTGATTGTCAGATATCGGTTAAAGAAAGAGGCCCCCGCCGCTGAAAATCAGCATGACGGGGGCCTCTTTTTTGGCGTTGGTCCGGGCGCCGGCCTGTCTCCCGCCGGCCTGTCTCCCGCAGGCCTGCGACCGGCTTCTGCCGGGACTTACGGCGTGGGCGTGACGGGAAGCCCGTATTTGCCCATATAACGCTTGTACAATTGTGTCTGCTTATTCTCCAGGCTCACTTCCCTACCCTGTATGAAGGCATGTTCGATAAGGCTGGTACGCATATCCAGGATGTCTCCTGCACTGATGACGATATTGGCATCTTTTCCCGCTTCCAGGGAGCCGGTGCGGTCTTCGATCCCCAGGATCTTTGCGCTGTTAAGAGTGATCGCCTGCAGGGCCTGTTCTTTTGTCAGCCCGTAAGCAGCAGCCGTACCCGCATTGTACATAAGGTTGCGAAAACGGGTCTCTCCATTGTCATCGTTCAGGGCGAATAAGACGCCTGCTTTCTGCAACTGAGCCGGTGTCTTATAAGGCTGGTCTACATCATCGTCTTCCGTGGTAGGCAGGCTATGCTGCTGCCCCAGGATGACGGCAATATTGTTTTGCTTCAGCAGATCGGCAATCAGCCAGCTCTCGCTGCCGCCTACGATCACTACCTCAAATCCGAACTCTTTGGCAAAATCGATGGCGATGAGTATTTGTTTGACTTGGTCGCCATGCACGAATAACTTCTGTTGTTTGCTGAAGAGTCCTTTTACCGCTTCAAATTTCAGGTTGGTCTCTTTGTGGGCAGGTTCCTGCAGCCAGGCCCGGGCTTCCCGGAAAAAGGCCTTGATCTCTTCTATTTTATCCAGGGCCTCTTTGACGGGGTCGGTTGGAGGCGCACTAACCCCACGCCCTCCTCCTCCAAAACGCCGGGGCCGGACGATAAAGGTGGGCAGATTTACGTGAATAGCCCCATCCATCTTATAGGCGGCATCTTCCCAATTCCAGGCATCCAGCTGCACGACCGTAGAGGACCCGCTGATGGAACCGCCCTGCGGGGCAACCCCGGCCAGCAGGATCCCGCTTGCCTTCAGGGTGTTGATGATCTTCGAATCCGTATTATAAGCCACGATGGAGCGGATACTGGGATTCAGGTCACCCAACTCTTCATAGTCATTCGATCCCCTCGCTCCACTGCCTATTTCTTTCAATCCCAGGTCCGATACAGGAAGGATAATACCGGGATAGATCTGTTTGCCTTTGGCATCGATCACTTTTGCCTCTCCCGGCGGAACGGTGATGTTCTGTCCCACCTGCACGATCTTACCGTTATCCACGGCGATGGTGCCGCCTCCTATTACCTGGCCGTTCCCGACATGGATGGTGCCGCCGGTAATGAATAATTTGCCCTTGTAGTCTTTGGCAGGATATACGTCATCCTGGGCCTTTGCGGCTGTTGTGGTCAACAGCAGGTACAATGCGCTGATATAGAAAAATAATTTGTTCATGGTTCTTAGTGTTTTTACTCGTGACTGTTGATAGTTGCCTCGTCTCCGTCGACCGTCAGCAAGCCATCATGATGATCATGGTCGCCGCAGCTGAGTTCGACGTGGAAGCTGGGCGCGGCAGGCTGCATAGGCGCTCCGCTCTTTTTCTCCGCCAGCATTTTCTGCACCAGCCTGTTCCGCTCTTCTGAAATACTCTTGCGGAAGGCTGCGTCCCGGTCCAGGTCATAGTATATGATACCGTCCACGATGGTCTTTTCTGATTTGGCGTAAATGCTCAAGGGGTTGTCGGTCCACAGCACCAGGTCCGCATCCTTCCCTATTTTAATGCTGCCTACCCGGTCGGCCACGTGCAGGGCTTTTGCGGGGTTGAGCGTGACCATTTTCAGAGCGTCCTCTTCCGCCATGCCCCCGTATTTCACGCTTTTAGCGGCTTCCTGGTTCAGGCGCCGCGCCTGTTCGGCATCATCGGAATTGATACACACATTGAGCCCCACCTTTTGCATGATCGTAGCATTGTAAGCGATGGCATCCTGCACTTCCATTTTATAGGCCCACCAGTCGGAGAAGGTGGATACGCTCGCGCCGTGCTCCTTCATTTTATCCGCTACTTTGTACCCTTCGAGGATATGGGTGAAAGTGTTGACACGAAAGCCGAATTTATCGGCTACCCGCATGAGAGCCGTGATCTCGCTCTGCACATAGGAGTGACAGGTGATGAACCTTTTGTGATTTAAGATCTCTACCAGGGCGTCCAGTTCGAGGTCCCTGCGGGTGGTGAGGGGCGTCGCTTTTCTTGCCTTTTCATAATCACGGGCCCGGGTGAAGGCATCCGTCAGCACTTCTTCCACGCCCATACGGGTGTCGGGAAAGCGATTGTTATTGGAAGAAGTGGTCCTTTTTACATTTTCTCCCAGGGCAAATTTGATGAAGGGATCCCAGTTCCTGAATTTGAGCCCTTCGTCGTCTACCCCCCAGCGCAATTTGATCAGCTGGGTCTGTCCGCCGATGGTATTAGCGGAGCCATGGAGGATATGCGAGCTGGTGACGCCCCCGCTCAGCTGCCGGTAGATATTGATGTCTTCGGGGTTGAGGTTGTCCGCAATCCGGACTTCCGAAGTAACGGACTGGGCGCCTTCATTGATGGAGAAGGCGGCGATATGGGAATGTTCGTCGATGATACCGGGGGTCAGATGTTTGCCGGTACCGTCAATGGTCTTTGCTCCGGAAGCGGAAAGATGCTGACCGATCTGGACGATCTTGCCTGCTTTAACGAGTACATCCGTATTTTCCAGTTTGCCTTCTTTTTCGTTGGTCCAGACCGTGGCATTTTTGATCAGCAGGTCCTGCTGGCCGGGCAGGCTATCCCATCCATACCCATCGAAGGGGTATACGACCTTACCGATACGGGGTATCTTTTTCCGGGCGGAATCAGGAAGGGCGGGGGTAGCTTTGGAAAAAACAGCGGTCCAGATCACCAGGTTACCCGCACTGTCGGTACCATTCCCATTCCAGGTATCTCCATTGGATACGCCGCTGAGATAAGTGGAAGTTTTGAGGCGTGCGCCGGCCGGAGGCGGAGTTTTTCCAAAACTGAGAGAGATAAGCTTCCCATCGTAGCTGAATTTACCGGCGAGGGTATCTTTCCCGATCACGCTGGCTGCGCTGGTGGATTTCACATCTAAGGTGTAAGTAACAGATCCCCCCGCAACGGAAGTGACGACGAGATTGTATTGTCCTTTGATGTCCGACCAGGCTTCTTCTTTCACGCCATATTTTTTCCCCTGGATCCAGTTCTCCACGATGCTGGTCTTTTCCTGGAATACAGGACCGGTAGTGATGAGAAAGTTAGCCAGCTTGCCTGTTTCCAGGCTACCGACCTTATCATAGATACCCAGGAGAGAGGCCGGGGTTTTGGTCAGGGCCTCCAGGGCCCTGTTTTCACTCAGGCCATAGTCGAAGGCCTTACGGAGGTTCGTCAAAAATTGCTTGAAGTCATGCAGGTCGGAGACAGTGAGACAGAAGGGAATGCCGGCCTTCTCGAAGGCGCCGGGATTGGTCGGGGCCAGCTCCCAGTTCTTCATATCCGCCAGGGAGACGAAGCGGGCGTTGTCCGGATCTTCCACGTCCATCGCCTGGGGAAAATTAAGGGGCAGGATAAAGACGGCTTTGGTAGCCGCCACTTCCTGAATACGCTGGTATTCGTCTCCGCCTCCCTTGATGATATATTGTACGCCGAATTCGTCTCCGATCCGGTCGCCATGGAGATCGTCCCATTTATTGCCCCCGTCGAATATCTGGGGGAGGGACTGTTCGTCATTCCAGGCTTGCAGGCTCAGATTGGCGCCTTCATGGGCAGTTTGTGTTTTATACCCCTCTGCTTTATACCATATTGCATCCAGGTAAGTCTGCCGCAATAGGGCGATGCTGCCCATGAGAGAGCTGGGATAACTTTGCGTAGAGCTGCCTTTGTTCAAGGAATATAAGGCGGCGGCCTTTGGCTTAACGATAACAAGATTCTCTTTCTGATTGGCCAAAGTGACCACCACGCCGGTACCCCGGGCAATGCCATCCCTCAGGTGGGACAGGACCGTTCCGAAGCCAATCTCCCGCAAGGGTTTGGCCTTCGCATCATCGACGGCGAAAAGCTGGGCTCCTTCTGTCTCGGGATGGATGGCCTGGTTCCAGGAAAAGGCGCCCTTCGTATTGGAGTTCAACTGGGCCGGGCCTCTGAAATCGAATCCCCGGGCCTGCCTTTCAGGAGCCGGTATTCCATAATCGCTGTAGGCATCTATAAAGGATGGATAGATATACTTGTCTTTGCAGTCGATGATAACGGCGTCTTTCGGAAGGGTCAGTCCCGTGCCCGCCCCGATGATCAGCCCGTCCCGGATGATCAGGGTGGCATTGGGAATAGTAGTCTGCCCGTCTTTCACGAGAGTCGCATGGGTGAAAGCATAACATTCTTCGCGTGGATCGGCTACCCCGTTGACCGGAAAAGTAACCTGTGCCGTGGAAAAAAATGCATGGGATAGGAGGGTGGCGAGTAAAGTGAGCATTTTACCCCAATGGCATAGCCGGAAAGGGGCTCTGAATCTTCTCATGTGTGATTAGTTTTAGTCTATTAAAATGATCTCTAATTTAGGTAAATGGAGTAATTTTAGCCTTCTAATATTTATCAACGGTAAATACCTGGGAAAAACTCGGTGATTAACATTGCTTCTTATATCGATCATACCATTCTAAAGCCTGTCACTACTTATATTGAGATTAAAAAAATATGTGAAGAGGCCATGGAGTATGGGTTTGCGGCCGTCTGTGTTCCGCCTCCGCTGGTAAGGCTGGCGCTGGACTCATTGGGTGCACAGACGGAGAGTGCACCTAAATTGCAGGGAACTAAGAAAGCGGGCGGTCAGGGACGGGCCAGAGCCCTGAAGAATGCAGGGACAGCACAAGGTGACGGCGCCGTGAAAGTGGCGACGGTGATCGGGTTCCCCTTCGGCTATTCCGTCCCGAACGCTAAGTTGGCTGAGACGGAGCAAGCCCTTGCCGACGGGGCGGATGAACTGGATGTAGTGATCAATTTAGTAGCCCTGAAAAACGGCGATTGGGAGCTTCTTATCCGGGAAATGGCAGCGGTAACGGAGTTGGTGCATAACCGGGGGAAGATCGTGAAAGTGATCATCGAGAGCGGGATCCTGCAAGATGAAGAGATCATCCGGTGTTGTGAAATATATAGTACCCTTGGAGTGGATTTTCTGAAGACCTCTACGGGGTATGCGGAAAAAGGGGCGACGCTTGGCGCCGTGCAACTGATGCGGCAGCACCTGCCTCCTACGATACGAATAAAAGCTTCCGGGGGTATCCGGAACTATGACTTTGCCCGGCAGCTGGTAGAGGCGGGTGCGGACAGGCTGGGCTGCAGCGCCAGTGTGGCCATTGTCGAAGAAGGAAGATCTTATAAAAAATAACTATGCATAAAAGTCTAATTATCCTATTGCTGTTCCTTTCGGCCCAGGCTATAGCCCAGGCGGACTCCAACACGGTGGTGGTGAATAAAGATCCTCGCATTGAGCTACTGATCCGCAAACAGGCGGAGATCAATGAGGAGACCACCCGGGAAACCCGTCGCAATATCCCCGGTTTCCGGATCCAGGTGATCAATTCCTCCGACCGCAATAGCGTATTTGCCGCTAAAACCAAAGTGTACCAGCAATTTCCGGAATTAAAGCCTTACCTGATGTACCAGGCGCCCAATTACAAATTGAAAGTAGGTAATTTCAGGACCCAGGAGGAGGCAGAGGAATACGGGAAACAGTTGTCGAAATTATTCCCTTCGGGAGTCTATGTTATCCGGGATACCATCGAGGTGAAACTGGATTCCATCCCCTAACCCCTCTCCCCCAAAGGGGAGATAAAAATCATGAATCAATTCCATGTTGAAAGATAAGATCAAACAATTAGCCAGCTTATATGCTCCGGATTTTATTTCGATCAGGCATCACTTGCATGCGCATCCTGAATTAAGTTACCAGGAATTCGAGACATCCCGGTTCGTTCAGCAGAAATTGACGGAGACGGGCATTCCTTTCCGGGTAATGGCGGAGACCGGTGTGGTGGGGCTGATCGAGGGAAAGAATCCGACGAAACGACTGATCGCCCTGCGGGCGGATATGGATGCGCTGCCTATCAGGGAAGAGAACGAGATTCCCTATAAATCCCGGAAAGAGGGAGTGATGCATGCCTGCGGGCACGACGTACATACTTCCATCTTGTTGGGAGCGTCAAGGATACTCCAGGAATTAAAAGACGAGTGGGAGGGGACGGTGAAACTGATCTTCCAGCCCGGGGAGGAGAAGAATCCGGGCGGCGCCAGTCTGCTGATCAAAGAAGGCGTATTGAAAGATCCGGCGCCACAGGCTATCTTCGGGTTACACGTACATCCCGGCCTGGAAGTGGGTAAGTTGAGTTTTCGCGGCGGTATGGTGATGGCCAGCGCCGATGAGATCTATATCACCATCAAGGGGAAAGGCGGGCATGCGGCGGCGCCCCATCTCACGGTGGATACGATCCTGGTCGCCTCCCATCTCATCGTTGCGCTGCAGCAGATCATCAGCCGCAACCGGAATCCCTTTTCTCCGTCCGTATTATCCATTACTTCCGTACAGGGAGGGCATACCACGAATGTGATCCCCAGTGAGGTCAAGCTGATGGGGACTTTCCGCGCTATGGACGAGCAGTGGCGTTTCCGAGCGCATGAACTTATCCGTAAGCAGGCGACGGAGCTGGTACACAGCATGGGGGCGGAGATCGACCTCCATATCGATATCGGATATCCGATGGTGCATAATGACGAAGCCCTGAATACCGTAGCCCGGGCAGAAGCAGGGCAGTTCCTGGGCGCGGACAATGTACTGGAAACGGAAGTGCGGATGGGAGCGGAGGATTTTGGCTATTACACCCGGCAGATCCCCGGATGCTTTTACCGGCTCGGGGTGATGAACGTCGAAAAGGGCATCACTTCCGGAGTACATACCCCTACGTTCAATATCGACGAGTCGGCTATCGAGATCGGGGCCGGCATGATGGCCTGGCTGGGCAGCCATATCGAATTTAAGGGGTAGGGACTCCCCGGGGAGGTCCTATGAAGTAGCGACGCATTCTATTCAATATTTAAATTCCCGGATATGACCACTACTGCTGCGAAGCTGCCCCTCGGCATTCTCCTTATTTTTATTGCCCTGTCCGGCTATACCCCGGCCCAGAGCCAGCCTGAAGACAAATACGAACGAAAAGAGTTCATGATCCCCATGCGGGACGGGATCAGGCTGCATACAGTGGTCTTCACTCCCAAAGACCAGGGGGAAGTTGCCCTGCCTTTTTTGCTGATGCGAACTCCCTACGGAGCGGATGCCTCTCCAAGCCCGGAAAAAAACCTTTACGTGCAGGATATGGCAGCGGAGGAATATCTTTTCGTCTACCAGGATATCCGTGGGCGCTATTCCTCCGAAGGGATGTATGTAATGCAGCGGTTTCCCCGGGACCGGAAAGACCCCAAAGCCATCGACGAGAGCACGGACACCTATGATACTTTCGATTGGCTCCTTCAACATATTCCAAACAATAACGGGAAGGCGGGCATGTACGGCATCTCCTACAATGGCTGGACTACGGTAATGGGAGCCATCGATCCGCATCCCGCGCTGAAAGCCGTTTCCGAGCAGGCTACCCCGGCCGATATGTTCCTGGGGGATGATTTTCACCACAACGGGGCTTTCCGTCTGAGCTATGGGTTCGAATACGCCTTCATGGAAGAAGCTTCCAAAAAAGACACTTTATTCCCTTTTGACCATTATGATACCTATGAATGGTACCTGAAACTGGGCCCTCTTTCGAATGTCAATAAAAAATATTTTTTTAATCGGCTGCCATCATGGAACAATTTTGTCCAACACCCGAATTACGATGCCTACTGGAAAAAGCAGGCGCTGGTGACCTTGCTGGATTCGCCGCGGGTACCCATCCTGAATGTCGCCGGCTGGTGGGATCAGGAAGATTTCTATGGCCCCGTGAGAGCCTATGATACCTGGGAAAAGCAGGACAGACATCACTATAATCACATCGTGATAGGCCCCTGGAACCATGGCGGATGGGGACGCGGCGCCGGCGATCGCCTAGGCAATATCCGTTTCGGCGCGGAAACGAGCGTATATTTCCGAAAAGAGATCCAGGCCCGCTGGTTTGCCTGGTACCTGAAAGGAAAGGGAGATGGGAATTTTGCAGAAGCCATCACTTTCCAAACGGGAACCAATATCTGGAAGACCTACGATAGCTGGCCTCCCCGGGAAGCGAAGCGGAAAGACCTTTATTTCCAGGCAAACGGCAAGCTCTCTTTTGACAAACCCAAAACCAATGCCAGTTGGGAACATAATTATGACCAGTATCTATCCGACCCGGCGCATCCCGTACCTTATCGTAACCGGCCCATAGAGGAAACCTATGGCCCCGGGTCAAGATGGTATACCTGGCTTACGGAAGATCAGCGATTCGTGCAGGGCCGGCCTGATGTGTTCAGTTGGGAGACCGATACCCTGGAACAAGAGGTCAGCGTTACCGGAGCCCTGCAGGCCAAGCTCTACGCAGCCACCAGCGGTAGTGATGCAGATTGGATCGTCAAACTGATCGACGTCTACCCGGATATATATCCGAAGGAGCCGAAGATGGCAGGTTATCAGTTCATGGTAGCGAATGATGTATTCCGGGGCAGATACAGAAGAAGTTTTGAGCGGCCTGAACCAATAACCCCGGGCAAAGTAGAAGAATATACGATCGACCTCCATACGCTGAACCATGTTTTTGGCAAGGGGCACAAGATCATGGTGCAGGTCCAAAGTACCTGGTTTCCCATCATCGACCGGAACCCGCAGAAGTTCGTGCCGAACATTTTTGAAGCGAAAGAAGCCGACTTTCATATAGCAACCCAGAAAATATACCGCTCGGCATTATTCCCTTCGCATATCGAGTTGCCGGTGATACCCCGGTAAGCGGCGGTTTAGCCGCATTTTCGTATTTTGCACCGGTTTTGATCGGTGGACGGATCAGATCGGGCAAGCTCCCGGGGGCTGATCGGACGGATAGTTGATAAATTTCCTGTATGCAAAAAAAAGAGCTCCGTAAAGAGCAGGCGCTAGAATATCATTCGAAAGGACGACCGGGTAAGATCGAAGTCGTACCTACCAAAGAGGCCAAGACGCAAAGAGATCTCTCCCTGGCCTATTCTCCCGGAGTGGCAGAACCCTGTAAGGAAATCTATAAAAATGTAGAAGACGTCTATAAATACACCGCCAAGGGCAACCTGGTTGCCGTCATCAGTAATGGTACGGCTGTATTGGGATTAGGGGATATCGGTCCGGAAGCTTCGAAGCCGGTAATGGAGGGAAAGGGAGTCTTGTTCAAGATCTTCGCCGATATCGATGTCTTCGATATCGAGATCAATGAAAAGGACCCGGAGAAATTCGTACAGATCGTCAAAGCGCTGGAGCCCACGTTCGGAGGCATCAACCTGGAAGATATCAAAGCCCCGGAATGTTTCTACATCGAGCGACAACTGCGGGAGACACTGAAGATCCCCGTCATGCACGATGACCAGCACGGTACGGCTATCATCAGCAGCGCGGCTTTATTGAATGCGCTGGAGGTGCAAAAGAAAAAGATCGACCGGGTACGTTTTGTCATCAACGGGGCCGGCGCGGCAGCGATGGCCTGCACTAAGCTGTATGTCGCCCTGGGTGCCAAATATGAGAACTTTATCTTATTCGACAAGGATGGGGTGCTGCATGAAGAACGTACCGATCTGGATGAAGAGAAAAAGAAATTCGCCGTCAAACGGAGCGACTGGACCCTTGAAAAAGCGCTGAAAGACGCGGATGTATTCGTTGGGTTGAGCGTTGGGAACGTCGTGACGGCAGAGATGGTGAAGAGCATGGCGCGCAAACCGATCGTATTCGCCATGGCCAATCCGGATCCGGAGATCAGCTATGAGACGGCTACAGAAGCACGCGAAGATATTATCATGGCGACCGGCCGGAGCGACTATCCCAACCAGGTGAATAATGTGCTGGGATTCCCCTTCATTTTCCGGGGAGCCCTGGATGTCCGCGCCACCCAGATCAATGAGGCCATGAAGCTGGCAGCGGTAAAAGCCCTGGCAGAGTTGGCCAAAACGCCGGTGCCGGATATTGTGAATATGGCTTATAATCAAAAAACCATTGTCTTTGGTCCGCACTATATTATTCCCAAGCCCCTGGATCCGCGCCTGCTGTCCACGGTAGCGCCGGCCGTAGCCCGCGCAGCGATCGAGAGCGGGGTGGCGCAGATCATGATCGACAATTGGGATGCCTATGCCATCGAGCTGAACAAACGCCTGGGCCTGGACAATCAACTGATCCGGCTGCTGGGCAGCAAAGCCCGCAATAATCCGAAACGCCTGGTATTTGCCGAAGCGGATAACCTGAAGATCCTGAAAACGGCCCAGATCCTATATGATGAAGGGGTCGCCTTCCCCATGTTACTGGGTGACGAAAAAAAGATCCGGCATATTGCCGCCGCCAATAACATCGACCTGGACGGAATGCCCGTTATAAACCCATACAACGATGAATATGAAGAGCAGCGCAAGCGTTTCGGCGAGCTGTTCTTTCAGAAACGCCAGCGAAGGGGATTCAATAAGTACGAAGCTTATAAGATCATGCGTGACCGGAACTATTTTGGCTGTATGATGGTAGAGACAGGCGAAGCCGATGCGATGATCTCCGGGCTCACCAAGAATTATCCCGATACGATCCGACCTGCCCTGCAGGCAATCGGTACCGAGGAGGGGGTAAAAAAGATTGCCGGAATGTACCTTATGCTTACCAAAAAAGGGCCTTTATTCCTGGCAGATACGACCGTGAACTTCAATCCGACGGCAGAGGAACTGGCGGATATTACCTTACTGGTAGCAAGGGAAGTGCAGAATTTTAACCTGACTCCCCGGATCGCCATGGTGAGCTATTCCAATTTCGGCACGAGCGACAGCGCGGAAGCGAGATTGGTAGCGGAAGCCAGAAGCATCGTGAAGCAAAAGAACCCTTCCCTGATCGTGGACGGGGAAATGCAGGCCAGTGTCGCTTTGAACAATGAATTACTGAAGGAGAATTATCCTTTCAGCGAGTTGGTTGACCAGGAAGTCAATACGCTGGTATTCCCCAACCTGGCAGCCGGGAATATTGCCTATAACCTGCTGAAAGAAGTGGGGGGCGCAGATGCCATCGGGCCGATCCTGCTCGGGCTGAAAAAGCCGGTGCATGTATTGCAGCTGGGCAGTTCGGTGCGTAATATTTATAATATGGCCCTGGTTGCCGTGGTCGATGCACAGATCAAGTGCGAAAATTCCGCTTCGGATGAGGAGTTGAAAAAATCGCCGTGGTGGAAGAGGTCGAAACGCTGATGGCGAATGAACACGAACAAACAGAATGAACGCGAACAAACAGTTTGGAAGATACTAATACTTAGTCCATGAAGTTTTTTACAGAATTCGGGCGCTACCTGCTAATGCTTAAAGGCATGTTCTCCAAACCGGAGAACGCAAAAATGTACTGGAAGGAATTCATGCACCAATGTTCCGAGATCGGGATCGGTTCTCTCGGTATCGTAGTGATCATTTCGATCTTTATGGGGGCGGTGTCGACCTTACAGACCGCTTACCAGCTGGTAAGTCCTTTTATTCCCCTCTCGACGATCGCGCAGATCGTCCGTGACACGGTGATCCTGGAGTTCTCCCCTACCCTGGTGTGTATCGTGCTGGCCGGTGTAGTAGGCAGTAAGATCGCCAGCGAGCTGGGAAATATGCGGGTGAGTGAACAGATCGACGCGCTGGAGATCATGGGGATCAATACGAAGACCTACCTGGTCATGCCGAAATTAATGGCGGCTATCGTGGTCATCCCGATGCTGGTGGTGATCTCGGGCATCCTGGGAATATGGGGGGGCAGGCTGGCCGGCACGGTAACGGGCATCTTATCCCCGGCGGCTTTTGACAAGGGGTTGCACCAGTTCTTTAAACCCTACAATGTATTTTTTGCCCTTGCCAAAGCTTATACCTTTGCCTTTATTATTTCGAGCATACCGGCCTATTATGGATATTATGTACAGGGCGGGGCCCTGGAAATAGGACGGGCCAGTACCAAATCAGTGGTGGTGAGCTGTGTGCTGATACTATTCTCGGATTATATACTGGCGGCGCTGCTGTTGTGACCTTCAGCCCGGAACTTCGCTCCGCCCGGTTATCGAGAGGGGGAGTATTAAACAGGATACTATGATAGCAATAAAGAATCTAAAGAAAAGTTTTGGCGAGAAGACCGTTATTAATGATGTCAGCGCCGTCTTAGAGACAGGGAAGTGTAATCTTATCATCGGTACCAGCGGCAGCGGCAAGACCGTGCTGATGAAGTGCCTGGTCGGACTTTTCGAGCCCGATAGCGGAGAGATCTGCTATGACGGGCTGAATTTTTCAGAAATGGTGGAAGAGCAACGGAAAGAGCTACGGCAGCAGATCGGCATGTTATTCCAGGGATCGGCCCTTTTCGACAGTATGACGGTGGAGCAGAATGTAATGTTCCCCCTGGATATGTTCACCAAAAAATCGTACGAAGAGAAAATGAAAAGGGTGGACGAGGTATTGGACCGGGTGAACCTGAAAGATGCCCACAAGAAATTTCCTGCCGAGATCTCCGGGGGTATGAAGAAGAGGGTGGGTATTGCCCGGGCGATCGTACTCAATCCAAAGTATTTATTCTGCGACGAGCCTAATTCGGGACTGGATCCCCAGACCTCTCTGCTGATCGATAAGCTCATCCAGGAAATCACCATCGAATATAATATCACTACCGTAGTGAATACACATGATATGAACAGTGTGATGGAGACGGGCGACAATATCATATACATGTACCAGGGCTTAAAAGAATGGGAAGGCAGTAATAAGGAGATCATTTTTAGTAAGAACCAGCGACTGAATGACTTTATTTTCGCTTCTGACTTCCTTAAAGATGCCAAAGACATGCGCATGCTGGAGATGAAAGGAAAGATCGATAACAACCGGAATATGGATGAGTTGTTAAACGGTGGCAAGGATCCGTTGAAGTAATCAAATTGTTAAGAAATCCGGCAATAAAATGGAAATACTCGCGATCCCTCAGGATATTTTCATACAGGATGGGCAGTGCCTCCCTTTCGAAAAAATAGCTATCCGCGTATATGATACGGATTCTCCTTCCCGGAAGACCCGCATAACGCTGACGAAAAATCTTTTTAGTTTCTTATTGGACGGAGAAAAGACCGTACACTATTCAGGCAAGACCATCCGGATCGATCCCGGACAATTTTTATTACTGGCCGGCGGCAATTGCCTGATGAGCGAGAAATTATCCACCAACGGCCATTACGGCAGCCTGCTGCTGTTCTTCGACGATACGCTGCTCGACGATTTTTTCCTCAAATACGGTAGCATGATCCGCCGGATGGGCGCCCGGGGCCATGCGGTAAAGGAACCGGTAGTCTGTTTTGAAAAAGATGCAGTCATCCGGAATTACCTGAACTCCCTGCAGCTGATGCTGGAATCGGAAAAGACGATGCCCCGGGAGATGCAGTTGCTAAAGTTCGAAGAGCTGATGCTCTATTTAGCGGAGAAATATCCCGAAAGCCTGTTATCCTTTCAGGCGGAGAGGCAAGTCGATCTCAGCGACCAGCAGTTGAAGAATACCGTGGAAAACAACCTTCACAACCATATCAGCGTGGAAGAGCTGGCATTCCTCTGCAATACCAGCCTGTCCACGTTCAAGCGACGTTTTGCCCGCCTTTACGGAACTTCCCCTAATAAATGGATCCTGCAAAAAAGAATGGAACTGGCGGCTACACTCCTGCAACATCATCAGGAGAAACCCAGTGAAGTGTATTATAAAGTGGGCTATGAGAACCATTCCAGCTTCACCCATTCCTTCAAACAGGCATTCGGGCTCACTCCCAGTGAGTTCCAGCAACAGAAAAACGGCTATTCCATCGGGAAGCCAGCCTGGCAACAGCCAAAGTTGGACGTTTATCAATAGCTTTTGAACCAACATCTCTAACCCTTCTCCCAGGGCCTCTTTATTTTTGCGCTATAAAAATTATAATAATATGAACAAGATTATTCCTTTTTTATTAGCGCTCGTTTTGGGATGGGGAACGTCTTCCGCGCAGACTTTTACGTTAAAGAGCAACGATATCGGCGGACAGGCGACCAATAAGCAATTTTTCAGCGGATTTGGCTGCCATGGTGAAAATATCTCCCCGGAATTGTCCTGGGTCAATGCGCCCGCAGGCACCCAGAGCTTCACCGTGACGATCTACGACAAGGATGCCCCTACCGGCAGCGGATTCTGGCACTGGCTGATCTTCAATATCCCTGCTAACGTTATGGAGCTAAAATCAGATGCAGGCAATATCAGCAAGAATCTGGCTCCTGCCGGCTCGGTACAATGTGTGACGGATTTTGGCCAGGCTGGTTATGGCGGCCCCTGTCCTCCTCCCGGACCGATCCATGAATACCTGATCACGGTATATGCGCTTAAAACCAAGCTGAGCCTGGATAAAAATACCGGTCCCGCCCTGGTAGGATTTAATATTAACGCGAATACGATTGCCAAGGCGTCGATCGTAATGTATGCGCAGCAATAATTCAAACTTTTCCCCTAAATTTGCCCACCGAACGGTAAGAAAGACGACTCAAATCTATTCTCATGGCAATCTTAGTTAACAAAAATTCCAGGATCATCGTACAGGGCTTTACAGGAACAGAAGGGACTTTCCATGCTACCCAAATGATCGATTATGGTACGCAGGTGGTCGGTGGCGTTACGCCTGGCAAGGGTGGCAGCACCCATATCGAGCGTCCGGTATTCAATACGGTGGCGGATGCCGTAAAAGCGACCTACGCCAATGTATCTATCATTTTCGTTCCGCCGGCTTTTGCGGCAGATGCGATCATGGAAGCTACCGAAGCCGGTATCGAGCTGGTGGTTTGTATAACGGAAGGCATCCCTGTTCAGGATATGGTAAAAGCCAAAAACTATCTGCAGGGTAAGAATACAAGATTGATCGGGCCTAATTGCCCGGGGGTGATCACGGCAGGGGAGTGTAAAGTGGGTATTATGCCGGGTTTTGTCTTTAAACAGGGCAAGATCGGGATCGTATCCAAGTCGGGTACCCTAACCTATGAAGCCGCCGATCAGGTAGCTAAAGCAGGATTGGGTATTTCGACAGCGGTAGGGATCGGGGGCGACCCCATCATCGGAACTCCTACCCGCGAAGCAGTGGAATTGCTGATGAATGATCCCGGCACGGAAGGGATTGTCATGATAGGAGAGATCGGAGGCAGCATGGAAGCGGAAGCAGCCCGGTGGATCAAAGAGAACAGCCGCAAGCCGGTGGTTGGATTTATCGCCGGTCAGACAGCTCCTCCCGGACGTAGGATGGGTCACGCCGGAGCCATTATCGGCGGAGCGGATGATACGGCTGCCGCTAAAATGAAAATTATGGCGGAATGCGGTATCCACGTTGTGCAGAGCCCTGCCGATATCGGCGCTACAATGGCAAAAGTTTTGAAGAAGTAGATCGATCTTAATTGAAATACAAAGCCCGTCCCCTTTTGCAGGAACGGGCTTTTTTTATTGATGGCCTGTATCAATGGCGGTCCTGGTGAAAATTCCCTTCCCACTTGTCACGTGCTATCTCCCTGGTATAATTTTCTTTTTTAATCGTTAGTATCTATCGATCTCCTATATAAGAAGGCTACAGGGAATACCTGTTTAAGCAGTATACGTTATACCTATGTTAAAAGGGCTGGGGCCTGTGTTTGCCAGAGACGGGTTTCCGGAATATAACCCGTCTCCGGCAAACCATTAATGATGGGCCTTCGTCGGAGCTTCGCTCGAAAAGGATCCGGGGGCCCGTGGCGTCTTATGTAATCCCCTTAGCGGCTGCATCTTAAATAAGCAGAGAAACCAATTAAAAAAGTAACTTTAAAAAAGTTTTACCTATGAATTTGAGAAACACGCTGGCCCTCCTCTTTTGCTGCCTGGTCTCTTCTTTATTGAATGCTCAGATAAGACAAGGTGATTATGAAACCAAATGGAAATCCATCGATTCATTGGTCGCCAAAAAAGGGTTGGTGCAGTCTGCGCTGACGGAGGTAAATAAGATCTATACGCTGGCCAAACAGGAGAAGAACGATGCACAGGTCATACGGGCGCTGCTCTATCGCATAAACCTGCAGGGGACGACCCGGGAAGATGCCGCGCAATCTGCCATCGAAGACCTGGAAAAAGAGATCGCCGTTGCGGCACAGCCGGCAAGATCCATCCTGCAGAGCATCCTGGCCGGTACTTACTGGAATTATTTCCAGCAGCATCGCTGGCAACTATACAACCGGACAAAGACGGCGAACTTTAAGAAAGAGGATATCGCCACCTGGGATATCAGTGATTTCCACCAAAAGACCGGTGAATTGTATTTATCTTCTCTGAAAGAAGAAAAATTATTACAGGAGACAAAACTGGACCGGTTCGATCCCATCCTTATCAAGGGAAATGCACGGGCCCTGCGTCCTACGCTGTTCGATCTGCTGGCCCACCGGGCATTGGATTATTTTAAAACGGATGAAAGGGATCTGAACAAGCCCGCCTATGCCTTCGAGATCGACGATCCTGTTGTCTTTTCCGATGCGTCTGCCTTTACCATGCATTCCTTCCGGACAACGGATTCTCTTAGCCTGCACTTTAAAGCCCTGCAATTATTCCAACGACTCATCCGTTTGCATTTGCCCGATCCCAGGCCCGATGCCTTACTGGACGTCGATATCGAGCGACTCAATTTTGCCAACGCCTATGCCGTCCTCAACAATAAGGAAGACTTATATAGCCAGGCGCTTGCCCGTATAACGAACCGGTATAGTAATGAGCCGGCGGCGGCAGAGGCCTGGTATTTACAGGCTAGGCAATACACCAGCCGGGCCGGCAGTTATGACCCGCTAAAGGATACCACTAACCGGTATGGTTATGTAACAGCGAAAGCTATTTGCGAAAAAGTGCTGGCGCAAGGCAGTGGCAAGGACAGTAGTGAAGGGAAAACCCATTGTGCGATGCTGCTTAAAAATATCCTGCGCAAAGAACTATTGCTGCAAACAGAAAAAATAAATGTACCCGGCGAGCCGCTGCGCAGCCTTGTGAGCTGGCGTAATTTCGGGCAATTGTATGTACGCGTGATCCGGGCGGACCGATCGCTGAAAGAAGGACTGGGCAGAAATTCCTGGCAAGACGAGTACTGGAAAAAATTAGTGCAGCTGCCCGTCCTCAAAACTTTTTCTCCCTCCTTACCGGCAACGGGAGACTACCAGTCCCACCGGGTAGAAATAAAGATCGATGCGCTGCCTGCGGGTGAATATATTCTGCTGGCCAGCTCCGACAAAGATTTTTCGCTTACCCAAAATCCCCTGGCTGTTCAATTCTTTTATGTTTCTTCCATCGCCTATATCAATAATGACCAGGATTATTTTATAGTGAATCGGGAAAGCGGGCAGCCTTTGGCGGGGGCGGCCGTCCAGGTATGGGATCAACATTATGATTATAAGACGAGTAAAAATATGCTCGAACAGGGAGCGACCTATCAGGCCGACTCTTACGGGCATTTTCTGCTGGCGAAAAAAAACGTACTCACCGGGAATGAACAACAATTGCTGGAGATCAGCACAACAGGAGATCACCTTTTTCTGCAGGATCAGCCCGTCAATCTCTATTACTACAACGAGGGGGAGGAGAATACTGTCAATAAAGTAAAGTACGAAAAAGACAATCTGACCACTTTCTTCTTTACGGATCGTTCGATCTACCGGCCTGGTCAGACCCTGTATTTCAAGGGGATCGTAGTGACCCGGGATTTCGATACCCGACAGGTGAAAGCGCTGACGGCCTTTAAAACCAAAGTGATCCTGTATGATGCCAATAGGGCAAGAATCGACTCCCTTGACCTTGGCGCCAATGAGTTCGGCTCTTATCATGGCGCCTTCAGATTACCGGAGAATCTGTTGAACGGCGAGTTCAGCATCGAAGATGATTCGACCGGCAATACAAACTTCTTTTCCGTCGAAGAATACAAAAGGCCCAAATTCTATGTGGAATATGAAAAGCTGAAAGGCAGTTACCGGGTAGGAGACACGGTACGGGTACAGGGTAATGCCAAAGCTTATGCCGGAAATAATATCGATGGTGCCGTCGTAAAGTACCGGGTGCTGCGAAAGGCCCGATACCCCTATCCCTGGCTTTACGGTCGTTGGAGAAGGCCGGTTGCCACAGAAGGACAGGAGATCGCCCATGGAGAGAGTAAGACCGACGCGGAGGGAAAATTTACCATTAGTTTTCCCGCCCTTCCCGATCTGCATGTCAATAAAGAGCTGGATCCTGTGTTCGAATACCAGGTATCGGCCGATATAACGGATATCAACGGGGAGACCCGGAGCGGAGAGACGACCGCATTCGTAGGATACAAGGTCCTGCAGCTTTCCATCAAGCGCCCGGCGGAGGATCATATGCCGGCAGATAGCCTGAAGGAGCTGGCTGTCGTCCCGACGAATCTTTCCGGAGAACCGGAGCCGGCCACTGTGCAGGTAGCCATCTATAAATTACGATCACCCGACCATTTGATACGGCAACGTCTCTGGCAGGAACCCGACCAGTTCATCATCCCCGAACAGGAGTACCGGGCGGCTTTCCCCCATGATGAATACCGGGATGAATCGAGGAAGGAGAGCTGGGAGAGGGAAGAGGTCCCCGCAGCCGGTTTCCGGCTGCAGACCACTGAGCCCGCTACCCGTTACCGGTTGGAAGGAGACAACCTGAAAGCCGGATGGTATGTCATCGAAGCCCGGGCAAAAGATAAGTATGGACAGGAGGTGAAGAGCCTGCGGTATATAGAGTTGTATGATAGCAGGACCGGAAGGCCGGCAACCCCGCAATACAACTGGGCGGTACAGCTGCGGGAAACGGTGGAGCCGGGTGAGAAAGCCGGTGTGGATGTCGGGTCTTCTGCCGGCAACCTGTTCGTTATCCGGAAGGTAGAGCGGGACGGGGGTGCGCGTGAGGACAAGACAGGCGGAAAGTTCAGTTATCTCACGCTGGATAAGGAGAAAAAGAAGGTGGAATTCCCCGTGACAGAAGTTGACCGGGGTGGATTCGGGGTATCCGATGTCTTTATTAAAGACAATCGCCTGTACACGAATGAGCATATCGTGCAGGTGCCCTGGACCAATAAAGAACTTACGATTCAGTATGCCAGTTTCCGGGATAAGACCCTGCCGGGCAGCGAAGAAAAATGGCAGGTGAAGATCGCGGGATATAAGACGGATAAAGTGGCCGCAGAGGTATTGGCAAGCATGTACGATGCCAGCCTGGATCAATTTAAAATGCATACATGGTCGCGACCGGATCCCTATCCGGTTTATGCTCCCCGGGGGACCTGGTCAAGCGGGAATAATTTTTCCTTCGTTCAATCCCAGGTAAAATACATAAATGAGCCGATAGGGAGAATGTACCTAAAAAGCTATGACGGGATCCTCTCCGTCTCCGGCGGGAAGCAGATCATGCTCCGGGGGAATGCCATAGCTTTTGACCGGGCGGCGGCGCCACAGGATATGACCTTGGAGTCGGGGCGCGAAATTACATCCGACACGGCCGAATACGAGATGAAAGCGATAAAGATACTTAACAAGAATAACGAGCCGAATGGATCGAAAGAATTGCCTTCCCCAAATCCACCCGATCAATCGCCCGTGCAGATGCGCAAAGATTTCAAGGAGACGGCTTTCTTCTTTCCCGATCTGCGGACCGACAGCGCCGGCAATATCAGCTTCTCCTTCACAATGCCGGAAGCGCTGACCCGCTGGAAATGGATGACGCTGGCGCATAGCCGCGACCTTTCCTTCGGCTATTCCGAAAAGACGATCATCACCCAAAAGCAACTAATGGTGCAGCCTAATGCGCCCCGATTCCTCCGGGAGGGGGACCGGATGGAGCTGAGCGCCAAGATCGTGAACCTTACGGATTCAGAACTGACGGGGCGGGTAGAATTGCAGTTGACGGATCCAACAAGCGGACAGACGGCCGACGGAATGTTTACCAACCGGCAGCCCAACCAATATTTTACGGTCGGAGCAGGGCAAAGCGCCGTCGTCAGCTTCCCGCTCGATATTCCCTATCAATATAGCCGTCCCCTGTCTTACCGGATCGTTGCCAGGGCCTCTCTCCCTCATCCGGGAGGGACTAAAGAGGAAATCAGCGATGGTGAAGAAGCCACTTTGCCCGTGGTCAGCAACCGGATGCTGGTGACAGAGTCCCTCCCGCTGAATATGCCGGGGGATGGGCGGCGTGCCTTTACCTTCGACAAACTACTGCGGAGCGGCAGCAGCGAAACCCTGAGTCATTATGCCCTCACCGTGGAATTCACCAGCAACCCTGCCTGGTATGCCGTGCAGGCCCTGCCCTACCTGATGGAATATCCCTATGACTGCGCCGAGCAGACCTTTTCCCGGTTCTATGCGAATGCCCTGGCCAGTAAAATAGCCAACAGCTCGCCCCGGATACAGCAACTCTTCAATCAATGGAAGACAGCCGACACAACCGCTTTACTCAGCAACCTGGAAAAGAACCAGGAATTGAAATCGGTGCTCCTGCAGGAGACGCCCTGGGTATTACAGGGAAAAAGCGAATCACAACAGAAGAGGAATATCGCCTTGCTCTTCGATATGAACCGGATGAGCCGGGAGCTGGAATCTTCTCTCGACAAGCTGCAGGGCATGCAGTCACCCGATGGAGGTTTTGTCTGGTTTAAGGGTGGTCCGGACGACCGCTATATCACTCAATATATTCTCACCGGGATCGGTCATCTGCAGAAACTGAATGCCCTCCCCCCCGCTGCAGCCGCTAAGATAAAAGCGATCGTTACGGCGGCTCTTCCCTACCTGGACAAACAGATAAAAAAAGACTATGAGGAATTGAAAAAGCAAAATAAGAATACTCCCCTGAATAAGAACGGATGGATCGGGGAGTTAGCGGTGCAATATCTCTATATGCGGAGTTCGTTCAGCGAGTATGGCATACCAGGAGATATATTCCCCGCCGTCAATTACTACCGCAAACAGGCGCAGCAATTATGGCTTCAGACCAGCAAATATTCACAGGGCATGATCGCCCTGGCCCTCTACCGGACAGGAGATATCAGGACTGCTAAAGAGATCCTGGCCTCTCTTCAGCAGACTGCCATCCGGGATGAGGAAAAAGGGATGTATTGGAAGGGCATGGAGGGAGGGTATTACTGGTACCAGGCTCCTGTTGAAACACAGTCTCTGCTCATCGAGGCCTTCCATGAGATCGGCGGCAACGCGGCCATTGGCAATGCCCTCCGGACCTGGCTGCTGAAACAAAAGCAGACTCATAACTGGGCAACGACCAAAGCGACTGCTGATGCCTGTTATGCGTTGCTGCTGGATGGGGGCGACTGGCTCCATGCCGAAAAGAATGTGGAGATCCGGCTGGGCGATAAGGCTGTCGCTTCGACAAGCGCAGCTACAGGTGCCGTGTCAGAAGCGGGAACCGGTTATTTCAAAAAAGTATTCGACGGACCGTTCGTAAATCCCTCTATGGGGAATATCACGGTGACCATGTCTTCCCGGCCGGGTGCAAACGGAGAGTCTCCTGCCTGGGGAGCCGTGTACTGGCAGTATTTTGAGAACCTGGACAGGATCACTCCTCCCGGCGGCTCCAGGGCTCCGCTCAGGCTGGTGAAAAAAATATTCGTGGAAAGGAATACGGACCGGGGACCAGTATTGGAACCGGTTGCCGAAAACGGCACCCTGCATGTAGGGGATAAGGTGAAAGTTCGTATTGAATTACAGGTAGACCGCGACCTGGAATATGTCCATATGAAAGATATGCGCGCTTCCTGCATGGAGCCTGTGAATGTGTTAAGCGGGTATAAATGGCAGGGCGGACTGGGTTATTATGAAAGCACCAAAGATGTAAGCACGGACTTCTTCTTTTCCCGGCTTTCCCGGGGAACTTATATTTTTGAATACCCTTTATTCGTCGGGCAGGTTGGAAATTTCAGTAACGGGATCACGGGTATCGAATGTATGTATGCGCCCGAGTTCTCCTTTCATAGCGAAGGGATCCGGGTGAATGTGGAATAAATGAATTCCTGCAAAGAATTAGTTGAAATGTAATTCTTTGCAGGAACATATCTAATGATGGGCCTTCGGCCAGCGGACCAGTGGTCCGCTAAGGGCCTTACAAATCATGACTTCATTATGCAGACGGATGTTTTGATCATTGGTCAGGGTATTTGCGGAACTTTCTTAAGCTGGTGGCTGGAGCAGGCCGGGGTGTCTTTTATAGTGATCGACGAAGAGCGGCCGCTTACGGCTTCGAAGGCAGCGGCGGGACTTATTAATCCTGTTACCGGGAGACGGATCGTCACCACCTGGATGATCGACGAGCTCCTGCCTTTTGCACAGGAAGCTTACCGGCGGATGGGAGCAACCCTGGGAATTTCTTGTATGGAACCAGTGGAGCTGGTGGATTTCTTTCCTACGGCGCAAATGCGCCTGGCTTTCTTACGACGCTTCGAAGAAGATGCCTCTTATTTACAATTGCCGGCGGAAGAGCATTTCTGGGATGAGCTATTCCGTTATGAGCTGGGCTATGGGGTGATCAGTCCCTGTTACCTGGTGGATCTGCCGGCGCTACTGGCAGTCAGCCGTAAAAAGATGCTGGAGCGGGGAGTGTTGCTGGAGGAAAAATTTGACAGGGAGGCATTAGTCATGGAAGGGCTCCCGGGGCCGGCTGGCCGGGTGGAAGGAAACAAGATTCGTTACCGGGATATCAGCGCCGGGCAGGTGATCTTTTGCGATGGCATTGAAAGCGCTGTCAATCCCTATTTTTCCAGGCTGCCCTTTGCCCCTAATAAAGGAGAAGCGCTGATCGTGGAGATCCCGGAGCTGAGCCGGGGGACGGAAGCCCATGGGAGCCATTCTCCGGGACAAACCGTTTTCAAAAAGGGGATTAGTCTGGCGCCCTGGAAAGAAGGGCTGTATTGGGTAGGAGCTTCCTATGAGTGGGCTTTCGATCACCAGGAGCCTACGGAGGCATTCCGGAAAAAAACGGAGGCGATGCTGCAGGAATGGCTGAAGGTCCCCTTCCGGACGGTGGAGCATATTGCTTCGGTGAGGCCGGCTACGCTGGAACGCCGTCCATTTGTCGGCTTCCATCCTTTGTATCCTGCCATCGGCATCCTGAATGGAATGGGTACGAAGGGCTGCTCCCTGGCGCCTTATTTTGCCAACCAACTGGTGCAGGCTATCACGCAAGGAAGCCCTATCCGGCCCGATGCGGATATAAGGCGGTTTAGCAGAATTTTGAGCCGGAATTAAGAAAGACTATTTGTAAATTTATATCTCAAACCGAACGCTATGGAATTACCGATTATTCAGAATAAGATTTACGAGATAAGGGGGCAGAAAGTAATGCTGGATTTTGACCTGGCTGAGCTGTATGGGGTAGAAACAAAAGTTTTTAATCAGGCAGTCAAACGAAATATCAATCGTTTTCCTGAGGACTTTATGTTCCGGCTTACCCCGGAGGAATGGGAGCAAGGTACCCGGTCACAATTTGTGGCTGCGGCTGAGATTATCGACCTGAAAGAGCCACAAAACACTGATAATCAAAAGGAAAGGAGGCGGTCACAATTTGTGACCGCCTCGGGCTCGGCAACGAAGTTTAGAAATAAGGGCATTATGCCCTACGCCTTTACCGAACATGGGGTTACTATGTTGGCCAGTGTGCTGAAGAGTGAAAAAGCGGTCAATATGAGCATTGCCGTGGTCCGGGCTTTTATTGCGTTAAAGCAATATGCCGTCAATCGCAATGATATTGCCGGGCAGCTGCAGGAAATACGGGACCGCCTGGGCGAGCACGATGTGCAGCTTAACAGTATCTATGACGCTATTGAAAGCCTTCTGGATGAAAAGGTTGAACAAAAGGCCTGGCAGGAAAGAGAAAGAATTGGATTTAAAAAGAACTAGCTCTACCCGGCGGTAGATGTTTTGGCGGCCGGGACGATAGGATCCATGCGGCGGATGATCGTCATGCTGCCCGTTGTAAAATTCAGGGGATCCTGGCTGAGTACACGGGCCATGGCCTCATATAGTTCGGGGAGCTCATGCCGGAACTGAACCGGATTCTCGAAGAATACTTCCACGGATACCGCCCAGAACTCATGATAATTGGTAGCGGCATAGTCACCCAGTAAATTTTTGGCGCCGGCCTGCATAGCCGTGAAAATAGGGCGGGCCACTTTGGAGAAATTGTGGAATTCGCTCTTAAAGTGCTTGTCTTCTTCCGTCTGGGTGATGAAGTTGACATAAGCAAGGGCATGTCCCATTTCATGCAGTCCTACATTACAATTAGGCGTCTGGCCAGAAATGCCTTTGATAAAATTATCCCAGGACAAATAGATGCCGGTCTGATCCACATGGCCCATAAAGGGGCGGGAATAGAACCCATAATGATAGTCATCCCTTAAAATAAAAATATCGTCAAAGTAGGTGAGTTTGAATTTCTCCAGGCCAAAAGTGAGTTGTACGGCAACGGCGCTCACCAGGATGGGCATTTCCGCAACTTCTTCCACTTCTATATAATGGAAGTTCCTGGAATGCTGGAACTGGTAGGTACGGAAAAGGAACTTCCGCTGTTCTTCCAGGTTCAGCCTGTTGTAATATCTCAGATAACGGGAGACCACGGCATGGTAAAAAGTCTCGCGCGCGATAAATTTTTTAAACTGATGCTTCGTATAAAGACGCTGAAAAAGCAGTGTCACCGGGCGGTTAAGTAAGAGTATTCCCAGTACCAATGAAGAAATGACGATAAGTTCCATAGAGTTCATTTTTCTTTTTGAGTCAAGAACAACGATTGCTACAATCGGGTCTTACATTGGTGTTGGATACGGAACTATGGCTTTCAGGTTAGAGGGGAAAACCTATAGGCGGGTTTAATCAAGAGGAATGAATCGTACGGATTGAGGACAAGATAGAAATAATATTTAAAAATCAAAAGCGTTGGGGAAATGTTTTCCCGCAGGATTTATAATGAATTGATAGTTAACAGACTGGCAATAAAAAAATTATTAAGATGGGGGCGAAATTCAGCCGGTTGGCGAAGGACAGGAGTAGAGCGGGACGAAATTTAACAGAAAGATGACAGGGGCGGAGCTGGATTCAATAGGCTTCGGGAAGAGTGCCGACTTTGCCCGGGGAAAGGGGGTCCTGGTTTAACAGGGTACAGAGGGAGAAATAGAGGTCGGGCAATTCTCGTTTGAAGGTAGTGGTACGCTCGAAAAAGGTCTCTACGCAGACGGCCCAGAATTCCTGGTAATTGGTAGCGGCATAAGGGTCGAGGATGGTGGTCTCGCCTGCCTGCATCCGTTCGAATACGGGGCGGGCGACGGCGGAGAAGTCTTTGAATTTGGCGTGGAAGCTGTCATCCCTTCCCTCCTGCACCGTAAAGTTGACATAAGAAAGGGCATGGGCCATTTCGTGGAGGCCTACATTCTGCCCGTCCGAATAATCCGTGAATTCCCGGATAAAGTTGCTCCAGGAGAGGTAGATCCCGTCCTCGCTGACATGGCCCTCAAAGGGTACATTATACAATCCATAACGGTAATTATTTTTTAATATATAAATGGTCTTGAAATAGTCCAGCAGGAAGTTATCCAGGCCGAAAGTGAGCTGTACGGCGGCGGAGCTGATCAGCAGGGGCATCCTGTCTTCCGGCTCGATATCTATATATTCAAAATCTTTAAACTCCATAAATACGAGGACCCGACGGAGGAAACGATCTCTTCCCGTGCTATCCAGGCTTTTATAATAGGGGTTATACTGGGCTAATATACCGTCAAAGTCCTGGTGTTTGTTCTGGTAGACCCGGATCAGCTTCTTCGTTTTAAACCACCTGTAGATATAACGGGTCAGGCGGGCTACTGTCAGGGCGCCAATGGCAAGACCAACTATAAGAGCAGCTTCATCAGACATAAATCCGTAAAATACAAAATTTGCTGAGCCCGCACAATCAAAGCTGCGGGGTTTTAAATTACCTTTGCCCCTCTTCCTCAAAAGAGTGCATCGCCAGGGGGCATCACCAGGGGAGCCTCTCTCTTTGAGGGGAGAATACAAAAATAAATACAAAATTAAAGGAATGTATCGTACTCATACTTGTGGGGAATTAAGGAAAGAGCATATCGGCGAAGCTGTCACCCTGGCCGGTTGGGTGCAGACCATCCGCAAATTCGGCAGTATCACTTTTATCGATCTGCGTGACCGTTACGGTATTACCCAATTGTTGTTCGGAGAAGAGTTGAATAAAGAGCTGGCGGAAAATCCCCTGGGAAGGGAATTTGTGCTGCAGGTAAAAGGGGCAGCCGCTGAGAGGACCAATAAAAATGCCAATATACTCACCGGGGATATCGAAATAAAGGTGGAGTCCTTTTCCATCCTGAACAAATCCGTCACCCCCCCTTTCACTATCCAGGACGATACTGACGGGGGGGACGATCTTCGGATGAAATACCGGTACCTGGACCTTCGCCGTAATGCGGTAAAAAAGAACCTGGAATTACGTTATTCCGTAAACCGGGCAGCCCGTAATTACCTGCATGAAAATAATTTCATGGATCTGGAAACGCCCTTCCTGATCAAGTCCACTCCGGAAGGAGCCCGCGACTTCGTAGTGCCTTCCCGCATGAACCCGGGGCAGTTCTATGCCTTACCCCAGTCGCCCCAGACTTTCAAGCAGTTGCTCATGGTGAGCGGCTATGACAGGTATTACCAGGTGGTGAAATGTTTTCGCGACGAGGACCTCCGTGCGGACCGTCAGCCTGAGTTCACCCAGATCGATTGTGAGATGAGCTTTGTCGGACAGGAAGATATCCTGGAGATGTTCGAAGGGATGATCAAATATATCTTCCAGTCCGTGAAAGGTATCCACTATACGGAGAAAGTGGAACGCATGAGCTGGGAAGAAGTGATGTGGCAGTATGGGAATGATAAGCCCGATATCCGGTTTGGCCTGAAGATCCTGAACCTGAAATCCGCCTTTACGCTCAGCGCGGCTGGCGGAGGCAGCGCCGGGGCCCGTGGAGGAAAAACAGAGCAGGGGACCCAAGAGGAACTGATCAATAACGCCGGATTCGGCGTATTCGACAATGCAGAGACGGTCCTGGCTATCGCCGTCCCGGGATGCAGCGAATATACCCGGAAGCAGACGGACGAGCTCACTGAATGGGTAAAACGACCGCAGATCGGCATGCAGGGATTGGTGTATATCAAATACAATGCGGATGGCAGCCTGAAGAGCAGTGTGGACAAATTCTATCCGGAAGATAAGCTGAAGGCCATTGCCGTCGCCGCGGGCGCAACTCCCGGCGATCTTATCCTGATCCTGGCCGGCCGCGAGGAAAGGACACGTAAGGCCATCAGCGAGCTCCGCCTGGAAATGGGCCGGCGTCTGGGCCTTCGCAGGGATGATGAATTCAAATTATTATGGGTGCTGGACTTCCCTCTCTTTGAGTATGCAGAAGAAGAGAATCGCTGGGTAGCCCGCCACCATCCTTTTACCTCTCCCAAGCCTTCGGATATCAGCGTAATGATCAATAACAATCCCGTGATCGACAACGCGGACAAATACCTTGAACATCCCTATGCACATATCAAGGCCAATGCCTATGATATGGTGTTGAACGGGAATGAGATCGGAGGTGGCTCCATCCGGATCTACCAGCGGGAACTGCAGGAGAAGATGTTTGCCGCCCTGGGGATGAGCCCGGAGGAGGCGCAGCATAAGTTCGGCTTTTTGCTGGGGGCCTTTGAATATGGCGCTCCGCCGCATGGAGGGATCGCCTTTGGGTTCGACCGGCTTTGCGCCATCCTGGGAGGCAGTGAGAGCATCCGTGACTTTATAGCCTTTCCGAAGAACAACAGCGGCCGGGATGTGATGCTGGATGCTCCCAGCACGATCGATGAAAAGCAATTGCAGGAGCTGGAACTCCGGCTCGGTTTGAAGTAATAAAATTATGGCCGGATGCCCCGTAAGCTCCACCCGGCCATTGAACATAAAATCATTAACGGATGAAAAACGCTTTGAAAGTCTCCACGATCCTGTCCTGGTTCAATTTGATCGTCTGGGGGCTGTTCGCCGGTTTAGGGCTGTTGGGGGGACTGTTTGGCGGCAATCTCGTTTTCCTGACCATTACGGTCATTACAGGCTTTATCGTATTACACAGTTACGCCGCCCTGCAGCTGCATAAAAGCATTAGAAACCCGTCCGTACCGCTGAGCAGCCAAACGCCGGTAGGTATCCGCTTTATAGGGTTCGTCGCTTTATTTCTCGGCGTGTTGTATATCGGTGACGGGGTGGGCCTGCTGCAGAACACCCGGGATGTAGTCAAGATGATGGAGCCCCAGTTACCTCCCCAGGCCAAGGACCTGGATCTCAACAAGCTCTTCAAAGCTACAGGCGCTTTTTCCTTAGTAGCGGGTGCCTGTATCGCCGTGAATGTGTTCCTCAGTTTCCGGCTGTTACGCTGGTATTTATTTCTTCGGGAGAACGATATACATTAACGAGATGCCCGCTGTCAGCAGCAAGAGTATGCCGGCTATCAGCAAGAGGTGCTCTACGGGTCCGGAGCCTTTATTTTTCCCCTTTTTAATATTGTCCCTGCATTCGGCCATATAGGTATACAGGCCGGGGTAGGAAGGATTAAGCAGCCGTACGGCCTCGAAGTTCTTCAGGGCTGTCTGGTAATGCTGTCCGTCATAGAAAGCTATTGCCCGGGCAAATAACAGGGAGGAACGGCCGGACCGGGGGGTGATGCCTGCCGTATCCAGGTATTCGTTCAGGATGGTGACAGGCACGGCAAAATTCAATCCTGCCGCCAGGCCGCCTGTGCTTTCTATACTGCCGAAGGTCGTAAGCCCGATCACTTCGCCTTTCTCATTGCATACGGGACCGCCGCTGCTGCCATGGTTGATATTGGCATCCATCTGGATAAGGGGCCAGCCGCCGACGGATTTCTTTACGGCGCTGACGATGCCGGCGGTCAGGGTAGGCTCGATAGCCGATTCTACGGCGACAAAATCGTTATTGGTGACGGGACCCGGATAGCCGTATACGAACAATTGCTCTCCTACCTGGGGCAGCCGGGGGTCGGCAATAACCAATACAGGCATTTCCCGGCCCGTTTCGATCTTCAGGATGGCAATATCCTTACCAGGCATCGGCTCTCCTTTAAGGATAATGCGGGCAGGCTTCTTCTCGCTGCCGGGGCCTGTATCTTCCTTATCACTGCGGTATACGACGTATATATTTTTCTTCAGATCATAAAGGATCATAGAAAAGAGACGGGAGTAAACAGAAGCATAGGTATTATACAGGAGGCTGCGTTGCTGCCCGGTAAACCGGGTGGCCCAGGAGGTCTCCAGGGCAGAGATGCTCGCATCCGTTATTTGCTGAAAGGCGGAGAGGATGAACTGGCGGCGGATAAAGGCGTCATCCCGTTCGATCAGGTGGCAGTTGGTGGCTACGTATCCATTGTCTGTTATAAAGAAGCCGGTGCCGGTAGCGGTGATCTGCTCGGCTTGTTTGATATATTCGAAAGTCGTCTGAAAAAAACGTCCGGGGCGGAGATTCATTTCCCGTAATACGATGTCCAGTTTCTGCTCGGCAGATACGCCGCCGCCATGGTCTAGTTTTTGTATGGAGTCCAGCAGGCGGTTGAAGGCCCGGTTGTCCATTTTCATGCTGTTGACATAGACATTCGCCGAGTATTCTGTCCGGATCATAACGACGCCCGGCCTGTTAAGCGCATAGTTCTCTACCCCGGACATTGTCACATGCTGGCCTTGGGCCGGGATGAAGGAACCAATCAGGAGAGCGAAACCAAAAAGAAAGCGGAGATCCGGGCGGAATGACGCCATACTAGCCGTTTTGCAAATAAAACAGGAAAATAGGTAACTTGTTGTACTATTGACGTTTAAATTTTTTTATGTTGTCTCCACAAGCTCCGCTGGCAGAGCGGCTTCGTCCCCAAACGCTCGATCAACTGGTCGGGCAGCGGCATTTGACCGGTAAAGGCAGTGTCCTGCGTTCTGCCATTGAGAACGGGAAGCCCCCTTCTATGATCCTGTGGGGCCCCCCGGGAACCGGGAAGACCACGATCGCCGGGATCATTGCGAATTCCCTGCAAGTCCCCTTCTATACGCTGAGCGCTATTTCATCGGGCGTGAAAGAGGTGAGAGAGGTCATTGCGGAAGCCCGGGATAAGGCTAAGGCTATCTTATTCATCGATGAGATCCACCGTTTTAACAAGGGACAGCAGGACGCCCTGTTAGGGGCCGTGGAGAAGGGGGTCGTTACGCTGATCGGAGCCACCACGGAAAATCCGTCTTTCGAGGTCAACAGCGCCTTGCTCAGCCGCTGCCAGGTATATGTATTGAAGCCATTGGATGAGCAGGATCTCATCCAGCTATTACATCATGCCCTGCAGGACGATGAGATCCTGAAACAGGAAAACATAAAGCTGAAGGAAACGGAGGCGCTGGTCACCCTATCGGGAGGGGATGCCCGTAAATTGCTCAACCTGCTGGAAGTGGTCTGCAATGCCGCCGGTAATGGAGCGGAGATAACGGACGATCTGGTCATGGAAATAGCGCAGCAACGCATAGCGCTCTATGATAAGAAGGGCGAACAGCATTACGATGTTATTTCCGCCTTCATCAAATGCATCCGCGGCAGCGATCCCAATGCGGCAGTGTACTGGCTGGCCAGGATGATAGAAGGGGGAGAAGACGTAAAGTTCATTGCCAGAAGACTGTTGATCCTGGCCAGTGAGGACATCGGCAATGCGAACCCGAATGCCCTGCTCCTGGCCAATGCCTGTTTCGATGCCGTGAATAAGATCGGTTACCCGGAGTCAAATCTCATCTTATCGCAATGCGCGACTTATCTTGCGTCTTCTCCCAAGAGCAATTCAGCTACGGTAGCTATTGGCGCTGCGCAGGCGGCCGTTCGTACACTTGGAGACCTGCCTGTCCCCCTGCATATCCGCAATGCACCCACCCGGCTGATGAAGAACCTGGATTATGGAAAGGGTTATCAATACAGTCATAATTATGAAAATAATTTTTCGCAACAGGAATATCTTCCGGATGCGATAGCAGGAACGAAATTTTATGATCCCGGAAAAAATGTACGGGAAGAGGAACTGAGGAAATTTTTAAAAAGCTTGTGGAAAGACAAATATGGATATTGATATGAATACGACCGATTGGACCTGTAAAAAATTCGGAGAACTGAATCCGGATGAGCTGTATGCAATTTTACGGTTGAGAAGCGAGGTCTTTGTGGTGGAACAAAATTGTGTTTTTCTGGATATGGATAATAAAGATCAGACCTCTCATCATTTAATGGGATGGCGGAAAGAGGAAGGGCAACAGCATAGCAAACTGCTGGGATATTCACGTATTGTGCCTGCGGGTTTTTCCTATGTGGAATCTTCGATAGGAAGGATCGTAACTTCCCCTGCCGCCAGGGGGACCGGAATAGGGAAAGACTTGTTGCAGCAAAGTATTAAAAGACTGTACGACCTTCATGGAAAGCGGGTTATACGCATCGGAGCGCAATATTATTTAAAGAAATTCTACGAATCTTTCGGCTTTGAACAAGCCAGCGACCTCTACCTGGAAGATGGGATTGAACATATTGAGATGCTATTACCTATACAAGACTAAGCACAATTCCTTAATTGGGAATTCTGTGGATAAAATAGTTGTGTTTTGATACACAATTAAACATCGTTTTTTCGTTTCTTGTATGATAACCTGGTTTCAATTATTTGAAACAGGAATCCAAACCATCGGAAAACTAAAATCTAATATTCATGAAACAGAGTCTACACTCCTTGCTGCGGAAGTGTTTGTTCTTGCTGGTAGTAACGCTGTCCCTGCATTTCCCCTCTTACAGTCAGGACGACCTGAAAAATACTACAGAAGCGGGGATCACAGTAGGACCTATGGTCTTTTTAGGCGACCTGGGAGGTCATATGGGCAAAGGCACCACTTTTCTTAAAGACTATAATATGTCTACCACGAAACTGGCTTTCGGAGCTTATTACACCGCATATCCCGCTCCATGGCTGGGCTTCCGGTTCTCCCTCAACTATGGAAGTATCGAAGGCGCCGATAATACGCTCAAAAAGGGCGGAAACGGCGATGAACAAACCCGTCTGGCCCGTAACCTGGATTTCCGTTCCAAAATAATAGAAGGGACGGTGATGGCGGAAGTATACCCTACCGTCTTCCTGGAAGATGAGTCGGATGATGTTACCGGGCGGCTAAGGCCTTATGGTGTGATCGGGCTGGGCGTCTACCATTTTAATCCACAGGGAAGTTATCATGATCCCGTTTCGGGAGACACTTATTGGGTGGACCTGAAACCGCTGCATACAGAAGGAGAAGGGTTTGCCGAATACCCGGACAGAAAGAATTACTCCCTTACCCAGTTGAATATTCCGATGGGCGTAGGTATCAAATATTTCTTTAGTGAAAATGTCAATGTCTCTTTCGAGATCGTTCATCGTAAGTTATTTACGGATTATGTCGATGATGTGAGTACGAATTATATAGACCCCACGCTATTCGCTAAATATCTTTCCCCCTCACAGGCGAAAATAGCCTTAGCCATGTCCAATAAAAGCGCGCAAGGATATAGCACGCCCGGATATCAGAAGAATAGTAAAAGAGGAGATCCTACTCAGAAGGACGCTTATTTCACAGCAGGCTTCAAGATAGGATTTCGCATCGGCGGTGGCAGTGAGCAGCGCTGGAGGAATTCCACTCATTGCCCGTTGTTAAGATTCTAGTTCGAATAAGTTCGCCCGTTTTCCGGGTATGAATAAAGTTTGTTTTTGGCCCGTTTTTTTTAGTTATTGATCCGTTTTTAGTTGTTGATCCGTACCCTACTTTTTTTATTGATTTTAAAGATCAATAGGTTATTTATGAAGAAAACTGTACCCCTAACGAAAACACCACGATTGCTAAACCTATTTACCGGCCTTGCGGCTATCAGCCTTGCATTGGCCACTTATCATCCGACTTATGCATCCGACCTCACCGGGCGGAGCCCGGTCGTGGACGAACATCTTTCTTCCGGGATGCGATCTGCATCAATCAACTCCTGCAAGGATACTATTCACAGTATCCAGGTGAGCAGGTCTCAAAGTAGCAAAAAAAATAAGATCAGGCTTTACCCTGACGCCCGACAGCAGGTGTTATTCTTTTCTGCCGGCGGAGAGGAGCGTAAAGTCTATCAGTTATACCTGTTCGATATGGATGGCAGGCTTGTAAGCCAGGCAAGCATCCGTAGCCGGGAGACCACCGTACTGACCAATATCGCCGAAGGAAATTACCTGTTCGAAGTATTCACCGACGATGAGCGGATCGAGAACGGGCATCTGGCAGTACGATAAAAAAAGACAACCCTTTTAAATTATTATAACGCACAACCAATAAGCAAGCAGGGAAATTAGTAAAATCCGAATATCCGAAGGTTAAGTAAGACCTGATCCGTTCCCTATTCTAGGTACCCTTTATAAACAAAAGATTTTATTGATCACTCCCTGCTACCGCTTATTGGATTTTATTCCTGCCCCCGCACGGGGCGCCCACGATCTCTGCCTTATTTAAGAAATATTTCACCGGCTTCCTTCCAGTTATTGATCCGGTTGTAGCCGGTGATCTCCAGGTTATGCGCGGCGGTGAACAAGTGTTGCTTGCCTTTGAACCCCTTCAGGTTCTTGACATGATCGTCGATCATATGATCTCCAAATACCAGGTCCTTACTGCCACAGAGGGTCAATTGCCTCCAGGTGAAAAAGGGGAAATGCTCCATTAGCCATTCATATTTATCTTTCAGCGAATTAGGAAACTCCATGGCCGCCGACACAATGAATATTTCATAACGGTCATTCATCTCCCGCAATACTTCCACGCTATCTTCCATGACAGGCAGATTACGGAAGAAGCCTGGGGCTAACAGCCTTTCCATGACCAGGGGCTGATGCTGCTCAGGGAATCCTTTAAGCCAGGAGCCCACCAGCATTTTATCCCAGTCCACGTCCTGTGCATATTCCTTTCGATACCATTCGATCATCTCTCCCATCGGATCGGCGATCACTTCGTCCATGTCTATGATTATTCTTTCCATATACGGTTGTCGTTATGCTTTTAGCTCCTCCTTTAAAAATCCGGCGGTGAAGCTCTCCTTATTTTTTGCCAGGTCTTCCGGAACGCCTTCGAAGAGGATCCTGCCTCCACCGTCCCCCCCTTCGGGGCCCAAGTCGATAATATGGTCCGCCACTTTGATCACATCCATGTTGTGTTCGATGACCAGGACGGTATTGCCTCTATCCACCAGTTTATTCAGGACATCCAACAGATGCCGGATATCTTCAAAATGAAGTCCCGTAGTAGGCTCATCCAGAATATAAAAGGTCTTTCCCGTGTCCTTTTTGCCCAGCTCCGTGCCCAGCTTCACCCGCTGTGCCTCGCCGCCGCTCAGCGTGACGGCCGATTGTCCCAGGGTGATATATCCCAGCCCGACTTCCTGCAGTACCTTGATCTTACGATAGAGATAAGGCACATTCTGGAAAAATTCAACGGCCTCTTCCACCGTCATATCCAACACATCGCTGATAGATTTCCCCTTGTACCGGATTTCGAGCGTCTCCCTGTTATAGCGTTTGCCATTACATTTTTCGCAGTGCACATATACATCCGGGAGAAAGTTCATTTCTATCACCCGCATACCACCTCCTTCGCAGACCTCACAGCGGCCGCTCTTGACATTGAAGGAGAATCTGCCTGCATTGTAGCCGCGTATCTTCGCTTCCGGCACGGAAGCAAAAAGGGTGCGGATATCGGTGAAGAACCCGCAGTAGGTAGCCGGATTGCTCCGGGGCGTCCGGCCGATCGGCGACTGATCTATTTCAATGACCTTATCGATATGTTCAAGCCCCTTGATACTCTTATGTTCCAATGCCGTCATTCGCGACCCGTAAGCATGCTTACTGAGGATGGGGTATAATGTTTCGTTGATGAGAGTGGATTTGCCGCTCCCGCTCACGCCGGTCACTACGATAAATTTCCCCAAAGGAAATTTCACGTCCACATTCTTCAAATTATTCCCTTTGGATCCTTTTAGTTCTAAGAATTTGCCGCTGCCCTTCCTTCTTTCGGCGGGCACGGCTATTTTCTGATGCCCGTTGAGGTAAGAGGACGTAAGAGTATCGAGTTTCAACAAGGCGCTAGGGCGGCCCTGGGCGACGATACGGCCTCCATGAGCGCCTGCTTTCGGGCCGATATCCACGAGGTAGTCGGCGGCCATCATGATGTCCTTGTCATGTTCCACCACCAACACACTGTTGCCGATGTCGCGGAGGTTCTTCAGGGCTTCGATAAGGCGTTGGTTATCCCGCTGATGGAGACCGATACTCGGTTCGTCCAGCACATAGGTGATGCCCTGTAATTGCGAACCGATCTGCGTGGCCAGCCGGATACGCTGGGATTCTCCTCCGCTGAGGGTTCTGGAGGCACGATTGAGGGTAAGGTAGGTGAGGCCTACGTCCAGCATAAACTGCAGCCGTTCGCGGATCTCTTTCAGGATATCCTTGGCGATCGTATTCTGCTTGTTATTAAGCTTCTTCTCGATCCCGCTGAACCACTGGATCAGTTTATTCAGGTTCAATTCGCTCAGCTCGGAAATATTCTTCTCCCCTACCCTGAAGTACAGGCTTTCTTTTCTGAGCCGGGCCCCATGGCAGGTATCGCAGGTCTTGAGTTCCATGAATTTTTCCACCCATTCGCGCAAGGAGTCGGAAGTGCCTCCGGCAAACCAGCGTTTCAGCTGGTTGACCACGCCTTCGTATTCGGTCGCATAGATCTGGCCGCCGGCAGCTGCCTCTTCAAAATCCAGGTTGAGTTCGTCCGAACCGGTCTCATTGCCGTATAGTACCAGGTTGTAGGCCTTCTTAGGCATATCTTTTACCGCCGTGTCCAGGCTGAATTTATTCTTCTTCGCCAGCTGCTGCACCTGCTTGAACACATAAGAGTCTCTCTCTTCCCCCAGGGGGGCGATAGCGCCCTCATTGATGCTCTTCGACAGATCGGGGATGACGGCCTCCATGCTGATCTGGTATACGGCGCCGAGTCCCTTACAGGTAGGACAGGCCCCATAGGGTGAGTTAAAGGAGAAGCTGTTGGGAGAGGGCTCTTCATAACTGATGCCGGTATCCTCGCACATGAGCTGCTTGCTGTACTGAACGACCTTATTATCGTCATTGACAAGCAGGAATAGCAGGTCTTTCCCCATTTGCAGGGCTTTCTGCACGCTCTGGCTCAGCCGGACCTTCATATCCTCCGTGGCGGCCAGGCGGTCGATGACGACTTCGATGTCGTGGATCTTGTAACGATCGACCTGCATTTTCGGCGCCAGGTCTTTCACTTCTCCATCCACCCTTACTTTCAGGTATCCCTTTTTTCGGATATCTTCGAATAGCTCGCGGTAGTGTCCTTTACGGCCCCTGACGAGGGGCGCCAGTACGGAGATCTTTTTATTCCTGAATTTTTCATAGATGTTCTCTATTATTTCTTCCTCGCTGAATTTCACCATTTTCTTACCGGTATTGTAAGAATGGGCTTCTCCTATGCGGGCATAGAGGAGGCGGAGGAAGTCATAGATCTCGGTAACCGTCCCCACGGTGCTGCGGGGATTTTTATTGGTGGTCTTTTGTTCGATGGAGATCACCGGGCTCAGACCTGTGATCTTGTCCACGTCAGGTCTTTCCATGTCCCCGATAAATTGCCGGGCATAAGCTCCGAAGCTTTCCATATAGCGTCGCTGTCCTTCCGCGTAGATGGTATCGAAGGCCAGGGAGGACTTGCCGCTGCCACTGATGCCGGTGATCACCACGAGCTTATTCTTGGGGATCCTGATGTCGATATTTTTCAGGTTATGTACCCGGGCTCCAAATACTTCAATAACTTCCTCTGCAGGTGTGATACCCGTCTCTGTGTGTTTTTCTAAAATCGGCATAAATCGATATTCCTTTATTCCTTGGTATATTCCGGAGGGCTAAGGTAAGAACAACAATCGGAATGCCGGGATGGTTGGGCCAGGTATAAATAAAAAGGGCCTGCTCCTTTGACCAAAAAAAGGGGCTGACTCAAAAAGTCAGCCCCTATAACAGGAAGGTCAAATGATTATGGATAAGTTATTTATGCAAGGTAATGGTGGGTACCTCAACCTCTTTCAGGGAATCCACAACGATATTACTGATCGTGGTATCCTGGTATCCATCATGTCCTTTAAAATTGATAGAATAAGTGCCTGTATGAACGCCGCGGAAGAGGTATTTGCCGTCATCATTTGGAATGGCATATAGGGTGTCTGCGGTATTAAAGGCGGTGACAAGGGGGGAAGCCCCTTCCGGCAATACTTTTCCTTCTATTTTAGCGGCATCCACATCATTGAATACAGTGATATAAGGCTTGAGCAGGAATTGGCCGCTCCAGAAGAAAATGGACCGCGACAGGTTGAAATCCAGCCATAATTTGAAGTCATTGCTGCTTACGGCAGAAACATCTTCCCTTCTCACGTTAATAGTGAAATAAGGATTGGGACCAAAGACCTCCAATGGATAATGGGTCACACTGTCGGTATAGATGGTATTGTCGGATCCCAAAGTGATCCTTACTTTCAGGATCTTCCCGCTGGGGAACTGACCCAAAGCCAGTAAGGTATCCACTCCATTTCTCAGCTTCAGCAGGTCATATACGCCGGGGGTGATGCTAAGAGTGTCCCAGATAACCGATTTATTGCCTTCATCGTGGTGGCGGCCCCAGAAATTGTCACCCCACTCATCCCCCTCATCCTCATCCGTCTGTTTAGTAGCCGTATCGATCTCTACGACCACCTGCCGGATGTCAATCAATACTTTAGCGAATTGGATGGGGTCGTCCATCATATAGATGGAAACCTGGGATTTACCCGGGGGAATGTTCGAATTGGAACTAGAGGAAGTATTCTTATTACAAGCGAAAAAAAGAAGTAGGGCAGTCAGGGCGCTGCCGGTAGCAAGCAATTTAGTTACCGTTTTCATGTTTAGAAAGTTTTAGGTATAGATAGATCATCGTACCTGTCAATAGCCAAAAATCGTTCCAATACCGGTTATTCACCCGTTAAACAGGGAGCAAAGCCATTCCTATAATTTCACATTTTGTTGTAAACCAATTGGATGGAAGGGGTCAACCTGTGGAAAAAATCGCCTACAGTCTACTGAGGTTATAGACTATTTTTTAAAAATCCTGCCCGGGAATTTGGAAATATGGAATAAGGACTTATATCTTTGCACCAGTTCTTAAAACATCTCTTATCAAGAAAGGCTGAGGGAAATGGCCCAAAGAAGCCTTGACAACCTGCTGAAGTTTGTATTTAACAAGCCGAAAGTAAGGTGCCAACTCCATCCCGATGGAATATCGGGACAGATAAGTCAGATCCGGCTTGACAATATTGTTGCAATCGTTGCACTCTAAAATATTCAAAGCTCTTCTGACTATCAGAAGAGTTTTTTTTTGCCCCTATCTCTCCCTTTAGGAGGGCGGGGGGTACTTGGTAAGTGGTGTCGCTGAACAAAATTTAATTCAACATTAAAAATTGTTTGATCATGCAAGCGACAACACAACTCATTCACAGCATCCCTGTAGATCCTTTAACCGGCGCTATTTCAGTGCCTATCTACCAGACTTCCACTTTTGTACAGGAAGCCCCCGGCATAAACAAAGGGTATGACTATGCCCGGTCTGGCAATCCTACCCGGGCTACCCTGGAAAGCCTTGTCGCCCAATTGGAAGGCGGTAGCACGGGCGTGGCTTTTGGCAGCGGACTGGCGGCGATCGACGCCGTGATCAAGCTCCTGCAATCCGGCGACGAGGTCATCGCGGTAGATGATATTTACGGAGGCGCATTCCGTCTTTTCGAACAGGTCTATCGCAAGTTCGGCATCACCGTGAACTATGTCGATACGACGAACGTAGAGACGGTATTCAATGCGATCACGCCGAAGACTAAACTGATCTGGATCGAAACTCCTACCAATCCCACTTTAAAGATCACGGATATACAGGCTATCGCTAAGATCGCCAGGGCGAACCGATGTCTGCTTTGCGTGGATAATACTTTTGCTTCACCCGCCTTACAAAAGCCTCTTTCGCTGGGAGCTGATTTGGTGATCCATTCGGGTACCAAGTACCTGGGCGGCCATAGCGACCTGATCGCCGGCCTGGTGGTGACGGCGGATCCGGAATTAGGGCAAAAGATCAAATTCCTGCAGAATGCCAGCGGGGCCATCCTCGGGCCTTTCGACAGCTGGCTGCTGATCCGGGGCATCGAGACCCTGCATCTGCGTATCCGGCAACACTGCGCCAGCGCAAGGGCTATTGCGGCCTTCCTGGAGCATCATCCTGCCGTAGATAAAGTATTTTATCCCGGTCTGCCGACCCATCCGGGTCATTCGATCGCTGCAAAGCAGGCGAAGGGATTCGGAGGGATTGTCTCTTTCACGTTGAAAAACGATACGCAGGAAGCAGCAACGGCTTTTGTAACTTCTACCGGCCTTTTCAAGCTGGCGGAAAGCCTGGGCGGCATTAAAAGCCTGGTATCCCATCCCGCTACCATGACGCATAAGACGATCCCCGAAGCAAAGAGGAAGGCGGCCGGGGTGACCGATAGCCTGATCCGCCTGTCGACAGGGCTGGAGGATACGGAAGACCTGCTGGATGATTTGCGACAGGCGCTGGACGGCCTTGCAATATTTGACAAAACAACCACACGCACCATCCCATTTATCACCCACTAAAAAAGCATTTTATGAGCAACTATCGTTTTGAAACATTGCAATTGCATGCCGGTCAGCAAATTGACCCCACTACCAAAGCCAGGGCCGTTCCTATCTATCAGACGACTTCCTATGGTTTTGACAATTCCGAGCACGCGGCCAACCTATTCGGACTAAAGGCATTCGGAAATATCTATACCCGTATTATGAACCCCACTACGGATGTCTTCGAGCAGCGTATTGCAGCGCTGGAAGGCGGAGTGGCTGCGCTGGCGACGGCGTCCGGTCAGGCGGCTCAATTCCTGGCGCTGAACAATATTCTGCAGGCCGGAGACAATTTTGTGACCACGACCTATCTCTACGGGGGCACCTATAATCAGTTCAAGGTGGCTTTCAAGCGGTTGGGTATCGAGGCGCGATTTGCCGACGGGGATAATGTGGAAAGTTTTGTAAAACATATCGACAAGAATACAAAGGCTATCTACCTGGAAACGATCGGGAATCCCCGGCTGAATATTCCCGACTTTAAAAAGTTTGCAGATCTCGCAAAAGAATATGATCTGCCGCTGATCGTCGATAATACATTCGGAACAGGCGGGTATTTATTCCGCCCCATCGAATGGGGAGCGAATGTGGTCGTCGAGTCCGCGACCAAATGGATCGGGGGACATGGCACTACGATCGGCGGGGTCATCGTGGATGCGGGCAATTATAACTGGGGCAACGGGAAATTCCCTGCCTTTACCGAACCATCCGAAGGTTATCATGGATTGAAATTCTGGGAAGTATTCGGGGAAGGCAATCCGCTGGGCCTGCCCAATATCGCTTTTGCCATCCGGGCAAGAGTAGAGGGGCTGCGGGACTTCGGCGCTTCGCAAAGCCCTTTTAATGCCTTCCTCCTGTTACAGGGATTGGAGACCTTATCGCTGCGGGTACAGCGCCATACCGACAATGCACTGGCCCTGGCACAGTGGCTGGAACAACATCCGCGGGTGGAGTTCGTGCAGTACCCCGGGCTGAAGAGCAGTCCTTACCATGAGCTGGCGAAAAAATACCTGAAAAATGGCTTCGGCGGTATTCTCAATTTCGGGGTGAAAGGCGTAGGCGCCGGAGGAGGGAAGGAGAATGCCAGCAAATTCATCGACTCCCTGAAACTGGCCAGTCATCTCGCCAACGTGGGGGATGCCAAGACATTGGTGATCCATCCCGCCTCTACCACGCATGAACAGTTAAGTGAAAAAGAACAGATCGCGTCCGGAGTACAACCGAACCAGGTGAGGATCAGCGTAGGCATCGAGCATATCGAAGATATCAAGGCTGATTTCGAACAGGCTTTTGAAAAGGTATTTGCGAGCGAACTGGTATCCTGATACCTCTATCCGTTCATGAACCGGGAATCGCTCCCACGGAGCTAGAACTATGAAATTTAAATATCTACAGCCTTTTACCCTGGAATCGGGGGCCGTACTGCCGGGTTATCACCTGGGGTATACCACGCATGGGACCCTGAATGAAACAGGCGATAATGTTATATGGATCTTCCACGCGCTGACTGCCAATAGCGATCCTGCCGAATGGTGGCCGGGGTTAGTGGGGAACGGAAGGCTCTTCGACCCTTCCGTTCATTTTATTATCTGCGTGAATATGCCGGGTAGCTGTTATGGCAGTATCGGCCCGCTGGACCGGGAGCCGGACAGCGGCGAGGCTTATTATCAGGGTTTCCCCTTCTTTACTCCCAGGGATATGATACGGGCTTACCAGCCTCTCCGGAAGTTCCTGGGTATCCGCAAGGTCTATGTCGGCATCGGGGGCAGCATGGGAGGGCAGCAATTGCTGGAGTGGGCGATCGAAGAGCCGGAATTATTCTGCCACATCGTTCCCATTGCCACGAATGGAAGGCATTCTCCCTGGGGGATCGCGTTTAATACATCGCAAAGGATGGCTATCGAGGCAGACAATACCTGGAAGGAACGCCGGGAGGATGCCGGGCTGGCAGGTATGAGCGCGGCCAGGGCCACCGCGTTGTTGAGTTACCGGGATTATGCCGCTTATGAAGCGTTGCAGCCCAGGCCGGACGGTTTCCTGTCGGAAATGGGGACGGATGCGGGACCAGGGACAGGGAGTGCGGGGACAATCCTTCGGAATGGAGCGGCCTCTTACCAGCGTTACCAGGGAGAGAAATTAGCCCGGCGGTTCAATGCCTTCAGCTATTATATGCTAAGCCTCAGCATGGACTCGCACGATGTGGGGAGAGGACGGGGCGGCCTGGCGAAGGCGCTGCAAGGGGTGCGGGCCAGGACCCTTGTCATCAGTATTGAAACGGATATCCTTTTTCCCAGGTCCGAGCAGCAATTGCTGGCATCCTGTATTCCCGGGGCCGGATACAGGCTTATTCATTCGTTGTATGGTCATGATGGGTTTCTCCTGGAGTATGCGCAAATAGAGAGACTGATCAGAGACTTCGTAGAGGCCCCGGTGGAATTAACCAATAATCCCTATAAATATAATGGAAGCAACAACAGTACGAACGTATAAAGATATTGACAGGTCTCTCCTGCAGGCGATCCCGAATCCGTCGGACCAGGCTTATGAGATCAAGACGAAGATTCCGGAGTTCACTTTCCTGGGCGTAAAGGAGCAGCCTGATTTTGCCGTCATTTATCTTACTTTTTATCCGGGGAAAAAAGTGATAGAGCTACGATCTCTAAAGCAGTATGTATTCCAGCTGAGAAATACCATCGTCTCGTATGAGCGGCTGATCAATATCATTTACGACGATCTGCAGGCCGTGTACGAACCGGAGAGACTGCGTATTGTCATGATCTGCAATCCCCGGGGCGGGATCAGCTCGAAGCTGACAATCGATTCGGACTGGAAGGCCCGGGGAGGGAAGGAAACCTTCAATGACTGGCAACGCATTGAGGATGAGTGGGATGTGCGAATGTAAAGCTGTAAAAAAACAGGCGTTCATTTGCGGTAAATTTCGGAAATTTGCGCCCTGTTTGAGCGGTAGGATCTGACAGAAAACTGAAAATAACAGAAACAATAAAAAAAATCAATGGAAACACATAAGCAGCTTACCATCGGGCTATTTGGGTTTGGCGTAGTAGGTGAAGGTTTATATAAAGTATTGCAGCAGACCCCTTCTCTGAAAGCATCTATTAAAAGAGTATGCATCAAGAATCCTGCTAAGAAAAGAGAGGCGCCGGCAGCCCTATTCACCACGGACCGCGATTCTATTTTGAATGATCCGGAAATCAATGTGATCGTGGAAGTGATCAATGAGTCGGGGCCGGCTTTCGAGATCGTCTCCACGGCATTGAAAAGTGGCAAAGCAGTGGTAAGCGCCAGTAAGAAAATGATTGCCGAGCATCTCCCGGAATTATTGAAGTTACAGCAGGATACAGGGTCTCCTTTCTTGTATGAGTCGGCCGCCTGCGCATCGATCCCGGTCATCCGCAACCTGGAAGAATATTATGATAACGATCTGCTGCATTCTATCAAGGCGATCGTGAACGGGAGCACTAATTTCATTCTCACTAAAATGTTCGAGGATAAGCTTGGATTCCAGGAAGCGCTGTTGCTGGCACAGCAGTTGGGCTTTGCCGAGAGTGACCCTACCCTGGATGTGGAAGGTTTTGATGCGGCCAATAAATGGACCTTTCTGCTGACGCATGCTTATGGCATTGTGGAAGAGACACGCAACCTGGTATTCAATGGCATTCAAAATATCCAGGCCGGCGATGCGGTGGTAGCTACGGAAAAACATTTCGATATCAAGCTGGTAGCACAGGCTAAAAAGCTGCAGACCGGTAAGGTGGCGGCATTTGTACTACCCCAGTTCGTCAAACATGACGATGCGCTTTCCTTTGTAAAGAATGAGTACAATGGGGTGGTGATCGAGAGCGGGTTTGCCGACAAACAGTTCTTTTATGGCAAAGGCGCCGGCTCCTTCCCTACTGCTTCTGCCGTGCTGAGTGATCTTTCTGCGTTGCGTTATCAATATAAATACGAATACAAAAAGCTTTATCATCATCAGCCGCATGAGTTGACCGATGATTTCTTCATAAGGGTCTATGTAAGTTTTGATGACTGGAAATATATTCCCCGGGACAAGTTCGAATGGATCGAAGAGTGGCATGCAGAGACGGACCGCAAGTACCTGGTCGGGGTGATCCATTTCCGTGAGATCAAACAGCATGACTGGTGGAAGCAAAATAATACTTCGCTGGTGCTGACGCCGGAGCCGATCATCGAGGATGTGGAGATCCGGAAGCTAAAGAAAAAAAGCCTGGAGCTGGCTGGAATTGTCTGATAAATGGGAGACGGCGGACGGAGCGGCAGGAGACGGACAGAGCTGCGGAAGGCAGTGGGAAGGGACCGGGAAGTAAGTGGTTCCCTATAAATGGGTATAGAGGCCCCTGCATATATTGTCAATCTTAATTGGGATAATGCAGGCTGGCTGCATTATTTTCACCAATATTGACGCAGGTATCTTATTCCGGACCATCGGGCCAAATAAATACTCCTTTCGTTAATACGCTCTGGTTGGAACATGTATAGCAATAGAATGATCCTTAAATCATCAAATTGTCAAGATCATGTCAACCGAATCCGCTGCATTATTCTCAATCTCTGAAAGCCTCGATATCCGGGGATCGCTCGTATCCGGAACTGAGGACGGAGTAATCATCAAAGATCTGCCCGATCGCAATCTTTCCATTTCTGTGCGGGCATTATGTCTCGCTACGGATGTGCCTGTCATTTATAAGTGGATGACCTATCAATATGCAGGCCCGCTTCTGATCAGGGATGGTCCGCCCAGGGAGTTGGAGGAATCTTATTCCAGTATGATCGAATCGGATTTTGCGCAACCTTTTATGGGCCTGGTGAATAACGTCCCTGTCTGCCAGGTGGATATTTATAAAACTTTACAGGATGCCATCAGTCTATATTATGACGCCCGTGCGGGGGATTATGGCCTGCAGCTGGTGGTAGCGCCCCTGGCCATACAGGATAATATTGCGACCCTGATAAGGATCTGCCTGGAATATTTCTTCTCTTTTCCGGAAGTGGGCAGGATCATAGCGGATATCGAAACGAAAAACGAGTGGACCAATACGCTGTTCAAAATGGCGGGATTCCGCTGCGTTCAAAAAATCAGGATCCCTTATAAGACGGCGAATTTATACGTTTGCACCCGGGATGACCTGCGTCGGCAAGGATGAGGAGATATCCGGCAGGGAAGTATCTTTCTGGTGTTGCCAGAGCCCCTGGAAGACGGGGCTGTTGTCCCGCAGGTACGCAAATGTTCCTTCATCGACGATCCTCCCCTGATGAAGGATGTATACATAATCGAAACGGCCCAGTAAATGCAGGCGGTGCATGGATGAAAGAAGAGCCTTATCGGCAAAGGTCCTGAACAGGCCTTCGTAGATCAGCGCTTCCGTGCGGGGGTCCACACTGCTGGTAGGTTCGTCCAAAAGAACCAGGTCGCTATCGCGGGCGGCCAGTATTCCCCGGGCCAGGGCCAGTCGCTGTTTCTGTCCTCCCGAGAGATTGACTCCTTTCTCCCGGATATCCGACTCCAGTCCAAGGGGCAATTGCCGGATCACTTCCACGAAATGCGCGCTTTCGCATACCTGCAGGATATCCTCCTCCGCAAAGGGGAGGCCCAGGGTAATATTATAAGCCAGCGTATTTTCAAAGATCTCCGGCTCCTGAGGGAAAAGAGTGACGGATTCGTTGAGCCGGTCCAGTTCCTCCCGGCGTCCGTCCAATATTATTTCCATTCCCGGCTCAGGCATGTACAAGCCCCGTAGCAGTGATAACAGGGTACTCTTCCCACTGCCGCTCTCCCCGATCAGCGCTATTTTTTTCCCTCTTTGTATATTCAGGTGCAGATTGTGCAGGCTCTGGGCGTATTGTCCCGTATCGTAAGATTCCTGGTGCGAAAAATTGAGTCCGCTGATCTGCAGAGACTGCCAGTTTTCCGGAAGCCCTTCCTGCCTGTCGGATCGATGCCGTTGCGCATAGGCCGTACTGATATTGGCAGCTGTCTGTACATAGGTATTGTACTGTACGACATCTGTATATTGCCAGGCTATGTCCTGGAAAACGCTGGTAAACTGATTGACATAAGCCAGTAAGGTAACGAGTCCCCCTACATAGAAAATCTTTCCCGGCACCCGATGCTGGAAAATATATCCGAAGGTGATCATTCCATAGATACTCACAATCAGCATTTCGGCGCAGAACCATTTCCATTCGTTGGTAAGGGCGCTCTTCCGGAAAGGCCGCAATATTTGCTGTACTTTATTCAGCAGGCCCGTCTCCATACTCTTTTCCAGCCGCAGGGTAATGACAGTCATGATATTGGAGAGGCTGTCAAAGAGGGTGGAAGAAACGACATGTTCTTTTTCATTCACTTCCTCCAACGCTTTGACAAAGGGCTTATCGAAGGTACGGATCACGAAAATGGTAAAGATTCCCATGCCAACGGCGATGCTGCCGAACAGGGGCGAAAAATAGAGCATGGCTATGACGGAAAAAATGAATTTTGTCAGCGCATAGATATACATAAAGCCTCTGTCGAAGAATTCCCGCAGGGCTTCGTAGGCTTTGCGAACACGGTTGATCGTGGCGCCGCTATGATGGTCCTGGTGCCATTTCACCGGCAGATGCAGTACCTGGTGATATTTCTCCTGAAGGAAGTTCCGGCTGAGGTGGAAGGCCAGCGTACGTTCCATAATGCGGGCGGGGCCATGGAAGCACCATTGTACGAATTTCAGGATGATGTAGCCAAGTACATAGATAAGGGCATAGTGTAATACCTGTCCGCTGTCCTGCTGGACCTTGCCGATAAACCAGCCGAAGAGAATGGGGTTCAGGGAATAGACCAGGTTGGCCGCTAGGAACATGCCATATACCAGCACATATTTTTTCCGTTCCCGGCGGGCATAGTGCCAGGCTGTCCTAAGTAGTGAGATGTATGGATTTGCCATGTGCTGTATTTGTATTATAGTCAGGATAAATGTGCCGGAAATGCGCTTTAAAAAATTAGCGCATTTCCGGCAAAGGGCTAATGTCTGTCCTTCGGACAAGACGCTTCCAGCGTCTTATGTTATGGGACACACAAAACTAAAAGAATATCCTGAAAGGAGCTCTACGGAGTAGCGTTCGCGGAAAAAACAGGTGAATAGCGGGGAAGGAGCTCTCCAAGGATCCTGTTGACTTCGTTTGCATGGTTAATCACCAGCAGATGGCCTCCCTTGGGGACGATATGGCTGGGACGGGTGAACCAGACCGGGAATACTTCGTCACGGCTGCCATGAATATGCCAGAGAGGTTGGGGAATTTCTTCGTTGCGCCATTCCAGCACGGCTTTCAGACCCCATTTAATAAACCAGGGGTTGCCATCCCGGATAACCTGCCGGAGCATAGCTTTATCCTCGCTTTTTTCGCGGGTGAGTAACCTTTTGAGGGTGGCGGCTCCTTTGAAAAAAGAAGGCGGGAAGAGGTCGGGCAGTCTCAACCGCCCGGCGATGGCATAATATCCAGGTAAGTGGGACGATACGGGAATGGAACCGATGAGAATGGTAGCTGCAGGGGGGAAACGCTTAGCGATTTCCACAGATAGGATGCCTCCCAGGGACATGCCCACCAGGATGAAAGGCTGCCGGGTATCGATCTGTTCCGTCAACCGGCAGGCATAATCCGTGAGGGATTCCTTTTTCTCCGGGATGATCCACTCCACATATCCGATCTGAAAGCCTGCCGGCAGTTGGATATGTCTGAAAAGTCTGCTGTCGCCGCCGATACCGCTGATAAAATATACGTTCATCATTTTTCGCAGGGTCTATCTCTTCTATTAAGATACTGACAATTTCCCATATCCGGGGCAAAGTAATTTATCTTTGATCCAGGCAAAAATCAGCCCCTTCTTATGGCTAAAGAATCCCTGGAAATCAATCCTGCCGGCATCAGGCTTTCTAAAAATCAGGATACTCCCTTATACGTGCAGGTCTATGAGCAATTCCGGGAAATGATCGTGAGTAAGCGCCTTCGGCCGGGTGACCGGGTGCCTGCCAGCAGGAACCTTGCTAAAGAGCTGGGCGTCTCCAGGGTGATCGTGCATCAGGGGTATGAACAGCTGATCCTGGAAGGATACCTGGTAGGGAGGACGGGGGCTGGAACTTTTGTAGCTTCTACCCTGCCCGATCAGTTGTTGAATGCGGCCCGGCCGGGGAAAAACGCCGGTAAGCAGGTGGATGGCTTGCGGAGCGAAGGGGCAAGGAAGAAAGAGGGAACCGGGAAAAATGAAATAAAATCTTTTCAGATTGGAACTCCGTCCCTGGACCAGTTCCCCTATAAAGCCTGGGGGCAGGTAGCAGGCAGGGTGTTAAAAGAGTTGAAGGGAGTCAACCTGGGGTATGACGATACGATGGGACATTGGGGCCTGCGGAAGGCGATCGCCGCTTATTTACGAATGGCGCGGGCCGTCAATTGCGAAGCGGAACAGGTGGTGATAGTTACGGGGTCTCTGCAGGGATTGAACCTGGTGATAAAATGTCTTTTAAAAAAGGGAGATAAAGTCTGGATGGAAGATCCCGGTTATAGCGGCGCCAGGAAATCCTTTTTATATGCCGGCGCCCAGTTATGTCCCATTCCCATCGAAGCCGACGGAATGAATATTACCTATGGCCAAAGAAAAGCCGGTGACGCGAAACTAGCGTATGTCACCCCTTCGCATCAATTTCCTTTGGGCTGTACCTTATCCCAGGAGAAACGCCTGCAATTACTGGAATGGGCGGGGCAAAATAAAATGTGGATCCTGGAGGATGACTACGACAGTGAGTTTCGTTATGAAGGAAGACCGCTGGCCAGCCTTCAAGGCCTGGACAAGGAGGGCCGGGTCATTTATTCCGGGACTTTCAGTAAGGTATTATTTCCGGGCCTGCGGCTGGCGTATATCGTCTTGCCTTCTGTGGAGATGCTCCCTGCTTTTAAAAAGGTAAAAGAAATCATCGACCGGCAGTCTCCCATCATGGAGCAGCTTATCTTATCCCGGTTTATAGAAGAAGGATATTTTTTACGACATATCCGTAAGATGCGGCTCCTCTATGCCGATCGTCAGCGAATCCTGGCCGGCTTGCTGGATGAACAAGCCCGTGATTATTTCCAGGTAAGCGCCGCTCCCTCCGGTATGCATTTATTATGCCGGCTATCGGATAAAATAGAGGAGGTCTCCTTCCGGCAGGAGATAGAGAAGCAACAGCTGGTCATTGCCTTTATCGGGGACTATACGATCGAAAGCAAGCAAGCCCCCGCTATCTTACTCGGTTTTACCGCCTTCACCAAATACAAAATGAAGGCAGGAGTAGAGAAACTGGTAAAATGCGCTCAGGCTGCGTTACGCCCCTGAGCGGACCGGAGCTTCGAAGTGGTCCTATGCTTCTGCGCAAAATGGATATAATGCCTTTGAAACCGGCTGATTACTTTTACACTAATAACCATCAACTATGCGTAAAAGACCAGCCATTATTCAACTCTACCTTCGGTTAGCATTAGGAATAGATTTTCTCGTCCTCGGCCTGGACAGGCTGGGAGTCTGGGGTCCCTATGGGAGTCCTAATGTCAGTTGGGGCGACTGGAGTCATTTTTCCGCGTATGCGCATCAGGTGATGCCTTTCCTGCCCGGAGGACTGGCAGAGGCGCTGGCTGTCCTGGCCACGGTGAGCGAGCTGCTTTTCGGGACGCTGCTGACGATCGGATGGTTTACCCGGTGGGCCGCTATCGGCAGCGGATTGCTCACATTATGCTTTGCCCTGAGTATGGCAGCGGCATTCGGTATCACCTCTCCCATTAACTACTCTGTCTTTCCCGTAAGCGCAGGCAGCTGGCTGCTGGCCACTCTCCCCCTCTACCCCTGGAGTATCGATGCCTGGCGGGCAAAAAAAAATCGGGGAGGAAAACCTTTACTGTTGTAGCTAATGGACAGATGGGGCTTGACTGATCAGGATCTTATCCAGGCCATAGTAATCTAAATAGGTCCGGGAAGGGTCTTCCGCCTCATTGTAATAATAGATAGCCGTGGGCCTTTCCCGCAGAATGCCGTTAACCGTCTCGAATATTCCATGAGGAAAGACCTGGCGGATCTTTTTCTTCAGAGCTTCCTCATAGGGATCGATGGTGACCGTCCGCTGATGATTGGCTTTTGCCGTCTGCAGGAGCCGCTCTCTATCTTCCATTATAGCATGATAAAAATATCCGGACAAGACGCTCTTCCAGGCTTCCATATAATTGGCGCTTGCGATCAGGGCTCCGCTCAAAATAATAAGGGCCACCGGGGAGGAGATCCTGGCAGGAAGCAGCGATTGCGCTAAGCCAGCGTTGCGGGCACCCGTGATAAACAAGATAGTCAGGAGACAAAGGATGGTCAGCTCTATGAGATTGTTCAGAGATCGGGGTGGAAGAGATCCCCTCGACACCATTAATACAGGGGTAAGGGTACCGATCACCAGCAATAAGGTGATTCCTAAACCCGGGATTAAAATACTCCTGCCTTTAAAAAGGTTCAGCGATCCTGCTGCCAAAGGGTCCGCTCCTGTCTTCACCCCACACACAAATAAAAAAACGGCGGTCATCCAGAAGAGCGGTTCCTTTAAAATATAGTAAAAGACGGCTATTGCCCGGAAACCGATTATCGGCAGTACGCTCAGGTAAGAAGTATGGCTATTCATCAGCTGATGCCGGACGGAAATAACGCCGGAGGTAAGCGTGATCAGGATGCCGGTGAAAATAGCAGCAGCGAGATACAGGAAGAAGATCCTGGGAACAGGACGGCGATCGTAATAATGCAGGGCTATGATCAGAAACAGGAAGAGGATCAGGAAAACGGCCGCCACTTCATTACATCCGACTATTGAAACGATCAGCAGAATAGCCAGGCTGTCTTTCAGCAGGGTGCTGCGGGGATGAGGTGCCCAGAACCGCCGGATCAGGCAGCTCAGCAGCAGGAGAAAAAGGATAAAGGCCGATTGATAGACGATAGCCGAGCTAAACCAGTAAATCCCCGAAGCAATATCGGCCATGGTATACAAGTCTACCAAGAGCAGGATGAAAGTAGCCAGCACGATCCCGGTATTGGAGAAATTCTTAGCCAGTATCTTCTTATTGACCGACGTCAATAAGAAGAAGATCGATATCCCTGTAAAGAAGAGCAAGGAGAGCGCAGGTAGGCAATAATACGGGGTCACCATTCCGAATTTCACAAAAAGACCGCTCAGAAAGGTGCTGGCGAAACGTCCGGCCCAACCGAAATACATAATGCTCTGGGCCTTAGCGAAGCTGTTATCCCGGTAAAGGATCGCCAGCGTATAATCATCCGAAGCCATAAAACCCAAAAAGGAAAGAATAACAAAGGGGAGCAGGCAACAAAGAATAATCACCCATAAGATAAGAACTCCCCGCCCTTTTACGGTAAATAAATTCGTCATTGCTGCAAATTAGGCTGTAAGTATACAATTTAATTAACTTTACCGTATGAAAATTTACGAGTCGCTTAATGACCGGCTTAGAAACCAGCATCAGGCCATTGAACATATTCTCGCTCCTCTTGCCCCCGCCCGTTTGCTGCTGCGTCCTCAGCCGGGTAAATGGAATATCCTGGAGAATGTCGCTCATTTAGGAAGATATCAGCTCGTCTTTATAGACAGGATCCATCAAATTCTCCTGCAGGAAGAACCCTCATTCGGGCGATATACTGCCGAAGAGGATCCGGAGTTTGAAAGCTGGAGGAATTTGCCTGTGGAGACGATACTCCGGCAGATCCATACCGACCGCATTGCTATCTATGCGCTGATCACCAACCTGACGGATGCGGCGCAATGCAGGACAGGCATTCATAAAAAATATGGGAAGCTCACGGTTTTACAGTGGACGGAATTCTTCCTTTTACATGAAGCGCACCATATTTACACCATTTTTCAATTGGCGAACGACACAGAACTTTACCCCCTATGAACTGGATATTGCTGATCATCGCAGGATTTTTCGAAGTTGGTTTTGCGTCTTGCCTGGGAAAAGCAAGGACAGTGACCGGAAATGTCGTCTATCTATGGTATGGCGGGTTCCTGGTTTGCCTGACCATCAGTATGCTGTTGTTGGTCAAGGTCACACGAACGCTGCCGATCGGTACGGCTTATGCCGTATGGACGGGAGTAGGCGCTGCCGGTACCGTCCTCATTGGGATCCTTGTCTTTAAGGAACCCGCCAGCTTCTGGCGCCTCTTCTTTATTACCACGCTTATAGGCTCTATCATCGGCCTGAAGGTTCTTTCGCATTAACCACACGGCCACCAAACGCCCCGCGTGGCATGCCCGCCTGCATCACCCCCCCGCAAATCGCCGGACCGGGTCGCCGGGAGCAAAAAAATAATTTCACAGTTCCGCTTGCAATACATAAGATTCCTATGTATATTTGTCCGATGCATTAATTTTGCCATTATGACCTACTCTTCCGAATTGATTAAAGGGACCTTGAAAACCATTGTTCTAAAGCTATTGTCCGATCATAAAAAAATGTACGGGTATGAGATCACGCAGAAAGTGAAGGAACTCACCCTTGACAAAATTCAAATAACGGAAGGGGCGCTGTATCCGACTTTACATGCCCTGGAAGAGGAGGGATTGGTGACTACGGAAACCGAATATATCGGCAAGCGGGTACGGAAGTATTACAGCCTGAGCCCTGCGGGGAAAGCCAAAACCAAAGAAAAGCTAAAGGAGTTCTCCGGATTCATGGATACGATGGTCTTTTTGTTAGGTATAAAACCCAAAACCGCGTGAATGTATACCATCAATGATCAACAGATCGATTTCATTCTTAATGACCTCCATGAACGAGGCATTACACTGGAGAGCCTGCAGCAAAATCTCCTGGACCATATTTGTATCCTCATCGAGGAGAACCTGGAGGAAGGCGGGGATTTCGGGCTTTTTTATGCTTCTGTTATCAGGGATTTTTATAAGCATGAATTGCGTGAGCTGGAAGAAGAGACCCTATTTCTTTTAAACTATAAAAACAATCATCCCATGAAAAAAGCAATGATGCTCAGCGGAGCATTTTCCGTAGCGGCCTTTGTAACAGGCTCTTTTTTTAAAATAATGCATTCCCGTTTGACTGATTTCCCATTGTTTTTGGGTTTTACATCATTTGTCTTTCTGTTTCTACCCTTGATTTTTTTAGTAAAGATCAAAGAGGCTACTGCCAAACAGGATAAATTGATCCTGGCAAGCGGAAGTATCGCCGGGCTACTCTATTTCTTTTGCATGCTATTGAAATTTTTAGGACCCACCTGGCCCAACTTCCTGGGAGACCCCTGGCCCCATATGGACACGATCTGGCTAACTCTCTGGCTGATGGCCTTTGTCATTGCCCTTTTTATTTTTATCCCCGCTTATTTTTTTGCGGGTATCCGCAAACCCGAGACCAAAACAAATACTATCCTTGTCTCCGTTCTGCTCATCGTGTTCATAGGCATGCAATTCACCTTTACCAACCTGGGGCCTTTCCGGTCGGAAAAGCATCCGGTTGCCCTTGAAGACAAGTCCTCTTTGCAGCATATGGTGAGCGATACGGGTAAGGCGATCCCGGAAAACAAGTTCCTGGCTAAACGCATAAATTAATTCCTTATCGGCCCAGCACTACGCTAAATTTCAACAGTATGCGCTTAGAAAAAATCATCAACACCGCGTATTCATTCGGAGCGGCCATCGTAGTATTCGGAGCCTGGGGTAAGTTAGAACATAAAGATTTTGGGGATATTGCCCTGACAGCCGGATTGTTAACGGAAACCTGTATTTTTTTCATCTACGGGCTGATGGAATGGCGCAGGGATCCTGCACCGCAGCCGGCTGAACAAAAACCGACATCCTCCGATGGGTCTGCCAGCCCGGAGGATGTCGGTGAATTGACGGCTACCATGCAGCAGACCAATCGGATCCTGAACAAGGTATTTAAAGCCGAATAGCTTTTTTATTTCTTCTGATTGAGGTCATAATTTACCATCCACAGAATGCCGAACTTATCGGTAAACATCCCGAAGTAAGCGCCCCAAAAAGCCTTTTCCAGTGGCAGGGTTACCTTTCCTCCTGCGGAGAGGCCGTTGAAGATCCTGGTGGCGTCTTCTTCGCTGTCAGGACTAATCGCCAGCTGGATATTATTACCCTGTGTCAGTGATTGGCCCTGGGATTCCAGGGTATCCGTCGCCATCAGTATACTGCCCTGCCCGATCGGCAATGCGATATGCATGATCTTTTCGCGGTCGCTGGCAGACATCTTGTCGCCATAAGGGGTATCTTTAAAGCGTTGTACGGCGAGGAATTCTCCGCCCAATACGGATTTGTAAAAGTTAAACGCTTCTTCGGTGTTTCCGGGAAAATTCAAATAAGGATTTACGGCTGCCATCGTTTTATTTTTTTATGGTTAAGATTTCTGCCACTAAGATACTAACTAAGTGTATAGCATTACGCGGCAATAAAAGTCAATCAGCGGGGCATTCAGGACAAAATTGATACCTTTAAGGAAATAAAACTACGATGGTACAATTAGGTATTCTGCTGACCCGGAAATACCGCTTATTAAGCGTAGCGGCTATTTTAGATGTTTTTGAAACCGTGAACCGGTTTTATACGGCAGAAGGACAGGAGCCCCCGTTCTGCATAAAGGTGTTGCACTCAGCCGGCATGAAGCAGGCAGGGATAGAAGATTTTGCAGGGTATCAGCCGCAACTCATTCAGGATCAGCCTAGGCAGGACCTGATCTTTATTCCTGCCTTTTCCACCGATGATATAAAAGAGACTATTTCCGCCAACCAGGAATATATCCCCTGGCTGAAACAACAGCATCTGGCCGGGGCCGAAATAGCCAGTTATTGTACCGGTGCGTTTTTATTAGGGGCTACGGGTTTACTGGATGGCAAGACGGCCACCACTCATATCGATGCCTGTCCGGCTTTTGCCTCCGTATTCCCTGCCGTCAGGCTGGAGCCGGATCGGATCGTTACCGGCGAGAGCGGACTTTATACAAGCGGGGGCGCTACCTCCGGGTTTCATTTAATGCTGCACCTGATCGAGCAGCGTTGCGGCAAAGGGATGGCGGTAAGAACGGCTAAAATATTCGCCATCGATATGGACCGCGGCCAGCAGACTTATTTTGCCACTTTTCTGCCAAAGCACAACCACCATGATGAGCTGGTGGCCATGGCGCAACAAAAAATAGCAGCAGCTTACCAGGATGCCGAAACGATCGAAGAGATGATCAAGGATGTTCCCGCCAGCCGCAGGAATATTGTAAGAAGGTTCAAGCAGGTGATCGGTATTACACCGATCGAATACCTGCAAAAAACACGGGTAGAAGCAGCGAAAAAATTGTTGGAGCAGACCAATCAGCAGATGACCGAAGTGATGTTGAACTCAGGGTACAATGACCCAAAGGCTTTTAGGAAAGTCTTCCGAAAGACGGTAGGCATGACGCCCACCAGTTACCGGGAAAAATTTCATGGGGCCTACCAGGCGGGGAAGAGAGCCTCCACTCTTGCCCGTTTGGTCCTTGCTATTCTGGTAATGATAAGCGCCTGTTGCCCCCAAAGCGGATATGCTCAATTCAAGGCGGATGACCAGGCGTTGTACGATACGATCCTGCATCAGGACAGCCTTTTCTTCGGAGCCTACAATACCTGTAGTGTACACCTGCAGGAATATGCTGCCTTCTATGCCGATAATCTTGAATTTTATCATGACAGAGGAGGGTTGTCGACTTCGAAACAGGACGTGGTCGAGGCTACTAAAAAAAATATTTGCGGGAAGGTGACCCGGGAACTGGTGTCCGGCAGTATCGAGGTCTATCCTATCGCCAATTTCGGAGCGATCGAAATAGGTTTTCATAAATTTCATAATAGCGCGGAGCCCAACGCTCCTTCCAGACCAGGGAGGTTTGTCCTCATCTGGCACCACGTAGATAATAGCTGGAAGATCACCCGCGTCATCAGTCTGCATTAAACGTCATCAGTTTGCATCAACAATAAAAGCCCGGACGCTGCCCGGACCGCTGCAAAGCAGCGCCTTAAAAACAGGAAAGCGCCCTTACCGGGCGCCTTCCTGTATAGAGCGGCGGAAAAAAGTTTAATCGCCTTTATGTTGTTCTTCTGCGAATTTGCCGGAGATCCTCGTGTCCAGGTCCTGCAGGTGCAGCCGGGTCAATTTGTCGAGGGCCGGATTGGCCATTGCCTTTTTAAATAATTTTTGCTGCTGCCGCAGGGCATCCTTCAGCAAAGCAAGCAGGTCCGTCTGTGCAATATGGTAAGTGGAAGCGGGCAGAATGAGGTTCTGGTCCGAGGGGGCGAAAGCCTGTTCGGTCAGCCGGCCTACATAGATCTTCTGCAGGTTACGGCGATAGGCATCCACATTCCTCCCCTCATACAATTCCCGGAAGATGCCCATATTAAGATCATCCAGCAATTCGGCTACGGTATAGGTCTTTTTCGTAGCAGCAGCCGATCTGCCGGTAGAAGACTGTTCTGCCCAGAGAAGCCGGCTCATGCGGTCCCGGGTAAGGATCATGTTGATGGCGGCTGATTGGAGGTTGTTCAATTCCACGCCAAAGCTCACTGGCAACTTATTCATCACCTCTTCATTATTGAGCCAGAGCGGGGTCGTGAATAACTGTTCGTTGACAAAACGGACAGCTTCTTTGTGGACGGCATAGGGAGCCATCTCAAAGACAGGAGCTTCGTCCGGCGCGATCCTTTCTGTATGATAGATCGTGCCAATATTAGCCATGACATGACTCAGGTAAAATTGATATTGTCCGAACACAGCCTTGGTATAACGAAACAGGTTTTCATATTCTTCACCCGGAACAGAGGTCCAATGGATCAGTTCGGGGAATATCCTTTTCAGGTTCTTAATGCCATAGCCGCCTGCCTTTACAGCGTTGTCGCCCAGATCCTCTGATTGGCACCTGGCATCGTAAGGGTTGTCGCCGAACCACAGGCGGTGATTTTGCTTCAGGCTATCCGTCACGATGCCTACCAGGGCCTTGCCCTCTTCCTCGGCAGTTTTATATTCCGGGTGAAGGGTATAGGCCCATTGGATGGCCCATTTATCATAGTCGCCGATGCGGGGAAAGAGGCCGGCTTCGCCGATATGATCTTCCGGCTGGGCGACATAGTTGAAACGGGCATAGTCCATGATGGAGGGGGTATGTCCATGCGCTTCCACCCAGGCCTTGTCGCGGAGTTTCTCGACGGGTACGGTAGAGCTGGACCCGAAATTATGCAGGAGTCCCAGGGCATGTCCCACTTCGTGGGAGCTGACGAAGCGGATGAGGTTGCCCATCAGTTCATCATCCAACTCAGGTTTCCGCGCGCGGGGGTCTACGGCTCCGCACTGAACGAGATACCAGTCATGTAACAGGGACATTACATTGTGATACCAGAAGATATGGCTTTCAATGATCTCTCCGCTACGGGGGTCGGCCACGCTGGGTCCCATGGCATTGGCAACTATAGATGGACGGTAGATGATGGCCGAGTGGCTGGCATCGTCAATGCTCCAGGTGCTGTCTTCTTCCTTCGTAGGCGCGATTTTGGCAATAATGGCATTTTTGAAGCCTGCCTGTTCGAAGGCTTTCTGCCAGTCATTGACTCCCTTCATCAGGTAGGGTACCCATTTTTTGGGAGTTACCGGGTCGATATAAAAGACGATAGGCTTGACGGGTTCTACCAGTTCGCCTCTTTTATATTTCTCCATGTCTTCGGGACGGGGCTCCAGGCGCCATTTTTTAATATATGCAGTTTGTTTAACGCCCTGGGGGTCCGCATCGAAGTCCTTGTATTGGGTGGTGAAATAGCCTACCCGTTTATCCTGCAGCCGGGGGGTCATCGGCCTTTCGGGAAGAAGCACCAGCGAGGAGTTCAGCTCGACGGTATAGTTGGAGGAGGTAGGGTTCAGGCCAGCCGAATAGGTCTTTACCGCCCGTATGTCTACATTGGAGGCATAGGTATGGACGTATTCGATATAGCTACGGTCATTCTGCTGGGCGCCCATTCCGGCCCTTTCCTTAAAGATCTTCCTTTCGAAATACAGGATATCGTTATCACTGTTGAGCAGTTCGGTAGCATCTACTACGATGGCCGTGGAATCCGGCCGGAAGGCCACGATAGGGAAGGCCTGGGCGATAGCCTGTACATTATTTTTCTGCACGGCGGCGAACATGGACCGGGTGCTGTCATTGGCATATTCGGAAAAGGAGATCCGGCGCAGGAATAATTTCTTCGAGGGGCCCGTTTCGAAGCGGTATACGGATTCTCCTATCTCGTCGCCGGCATATCCATAAGCGCCGTTGCGCATGTCTGCGGAAGCCTTGGCGACCCTGTTCACGATCAGGATATCCCTGCCTAAAAGAGCATTGGGTATCTCGAAATAGTATTTATCGTCTTTACGGTGCACCGTAAAAAAGCCTTTATACGTCTGCATGTCCGGGGTGATCACATCTTTGTAAGGACGGGTGGCAGGCGGCACTCTTTTGGAAGTGTCGGAATGCTTTTGGGTGGTATCGGCAGGCCGGACGCCCAAAGTGTCGGGCCGCTGCGTCCTCTTATGCTGTGCATTAGCGTTGTTGGTCAATGACAGGGCGATGGCAAGGGCGCACGGATAGATCCATGGTCTTTTTGTTAACATACTGATAGATTAATAAATAAAAGAGATTAAGTGAAAAAATAGCCGCTAACGCGGATTAATGGGGTATAAGGACGCTTTTTCTTTTTCCGATAGAATGATCCCGAGGAGCCCTTCATTCTCAATAATCATCATGCCATGACGGTCGGCGGTAATGCCTTCCTCCAGTTTATATAAGTACCGGGGAGTCATCCCTTCCATGATGGTAGGCAAACGGGCAAATTGAATGTTGTCGTATCTTTCCCGTAATGTCTCTCCCACTTCGATAATATGGGTGGAGATGATGAAGAAGCAGTTCCTGTATTCGGACAGCGCCTCCGTGACGGCCAGGGTGGCATCATAGGCGTCTTTCACATTGGTGCCTTTAAAGAGCTCGTCGAAGATCACCACCAGGTCTTTGGACAAGCTCACCTCCAGGGCTACTTTTTTTACCCGGAGCACTTCCGCATAAAAATGGCTATGCCCAAGGCTGAGATTATCCGGGACATTGATGGAGGAATAGATCCCGTCCTTCACAGAGAACGTCATTTCTTCCGCCGCGACCGGAAAGCCCATGTGCGCAAGATATACGGAGATACCGAACGCTTTCATCAGGGTGGACTTACCTGCCATGTTGGCTCCAGTCAGGAACAGCATATTCCCATCCTGGTGCAGCGATACCGGATTGCCCACCGCTCTTTCCAGTCGAGGATGGCGCAACCCGGTGGCACGAATGGTATTGAACGCTGCAGGTAGGGCACATGCATAAGAGAACCCTTTTAATGCGGCCACATACCCGACGGACATATACACGTCCAGTTGGTAAATGATCCCGGTCACTGTCGCCATTTCCGTCTGCAGCAACCTTCTTAGCAGGTGATCGTACCGGGCCACTTTGAGCCATGACAGCTCTTTTGCTTCCCACTCTCCGGCATCCCATTCTGTCCGAAGTCCTTCCAGCCGCCTGTCATTAAAGATCTTTTTTACGCTTTGGAGCTGTTTCCCGAAAGGGCCGTCCAATCCATCCTCCTTTTCCAGCCTGTTCATAAAATCGAAAAATGTTCTTAACGTCCCGATGGTAGTCAGCAGCCCGGTCTTTATTCGGACGTAGGCTTCATCGCGGACGATGGAGTCCAGCAGCTTTCTTCGTGCGGTGCCGATCATAGCTATCAGGAAATTCTCTCCGCCTCCTGCACCCAGGTAGTTTTCCATGACGTTCAGGGACTCGCCAACCAATGGAAATGGCAGCTTCTTCTGCTGAAAATACCGGAAAAGCTCGCTGCGCCGGTTAATTTCATCCGGATCGGTCAATGGGTGCTGAAACAAGGCGTCCAGCAATTTCTCCCCGCCGGCAGTATGCACCCGGTTGAAAAGGTTGTAGATGGAATCCGGCTTGTATTTGCCCGGCAGGTTCAGGTCGTCCAATGTCTGTTTATCGGCTGTAAAGCTCATAATCAGGAGATTTTCTTTTTCCCGTTCTTCAGTATATCGATAATGCCCTCATTCCGGATAATGACCATCCCGTGCCGGTCATCTGTAATTCCCGCCTCCAGCGTATAGGTATATACGGGATCATTTCCATTCATCTTCGTGGGCAGGTATTGAAAGCTGATATTCCCGAACTGTTGTCGCAGTACTTCTCCTGCCTCCATGATATGGGTAGAAATCACGAACATGCTGTTGCGCCGCTGCGCAAATGCCCCCGTAATGGCTATCGTGGCCTCGTATGCGTCTTTTACGTTTGTGCCCCGGAACAACTCATCGAAGATGATAAAGAGATCTTTGGAAAGGCTCAGCTCTTTTGCCAGTTTTTTTACCCGGAGCACTTCGGCATAAAAGTGGCTGGCGCCCAGGCCCAGGTTATCCGGCAGGTTAATGGTGGTATAGATGCCGTCGAAGACCGAAAACTCCATTTTCCTTGCCGGGACAGGGAAGCCCATATGCGCCAGGAACAGGGCAATGCCAAGCGACTTCATAAAGGTGCTTTTACCGGCCATATTGGCGCCTGTGAGGAAGACCAGGTTGCTGTCCGGCGTCATATGGAGCGTATTGGGAACAGGGTCTTTCAACTGCGGGTGATAAACACCTTCCAATTGAAGGGTATGCTGCTCCTTAGGCAAGGCCCGGGGAAATACGAAGCCGCGCTGCAGCGCCACCTTTGCTACGGATATATATACATCCAGGTGATAGATAGGACCTAATATTCTCTTTATGGTATCGCGATGACGGAACCGTATGAGCGTATCATAAGCGGCCACTTTATTATAAGGTATTTTTTTATTCGATTGTTCTTTCACTAAAAGCGCCAGCGCCGGATCGGACAGAAGCTCGGCGATGGCGTTCTTTTCGGCGCGGTAAGGGAATTCGTCTGCCTGCCCGATAGAATCGATAAAACTCCGGAAGCCATGCAGGATGTCAATGACAGCGGTGACCCCTTTATAGATGTTCTTGTATTCGGTATCTTCCGCGATTAAATGGGTCAGCTTTTTCCCCAGCGTATGTTCGTCCGGAGAAAGTCGGGTCCGCTCATCGGTATGGGAAAGGTATTGTTCCAGGACATCGAACAGCTCACCCGAAAAGGGGAATACGGCCTTTATCGAAGCAAAATACTGAATGATGCCGCTGCGATGGTTGATAGCGTTGGCATCGGACAGCGGGTAACGGAATAGTTCATCCAGCAGTTCTGCACCACCCCGGGTCACCGTCCGGTTGAATATACTCATGACCGAATTGTCCCCCCGCCCCAATATCTTCAGGTCTTCCAGCGTCTGATTGTCTGTAATGAACCTCATGATGAATTTATTTCCTTTTACGCCTGATCAAAAAAACCGCTCCGCCGATCAGTAACAGGCCGGGCAATATGCCTAAGAACAGCGCTTTCAAAACATTTACGCCCAAGGCATTCAGGATTAAATGGTTATCCTTCGACTTCCGCCGGGTCGTTTCTATCGGGAACTCCCCATTGGCAAACCACCCGAACAAGGCCGTATTAAAATGAAAGTTGTCCGCTCTCACATTGTTCCTTCCCAGCTCTGAATTACTCAAAAAATCGGCATCTCCCGTCACGACAATACGCTGTTCCCTGCCGCCCACCTTCCGCGTCAAAGCCAGCGCGGTAGGAATGGCCTTTTTCTCGTCGCCTTCTGCCGGAGAATACGCCACTTCAGCGGAATCCATTACAAACGCCCTTTTTTTATTCCAGCTCACCTTTTCGTCCGTCATCAGCAGCGGTCTGATCGTGTAGGCGCCGCTGCTGCCGTATGTCAATCCCGCAGCGGTCGGCATGGACATCCGGACGCTGTCCTGGAAGTCATTGTCCAATTTTTTAGAAAGCCCTGCACCGGTGGCAGTGAGATAGGGCAATACCAGGTTGGGAGAATAGTCCCTGCTGCGTTGTACGATGGCGCCATCCATCAATTGTACACCCAGGCCCTTTAGCAAGGGATTGAGCACGGCCTGTTTGCCCGGCTCGCCGGCAATCAGCAGATTGCCGCCCCCGTCCATATACTGCTGGATCCTGGCTAAAGCCTGGAGGCTGAAATTCGTTTTGGGATCGCCGATCACCAGCGCTGCAATGTCTGTGGGAATATCTCTGTCTTCCGCATTCACCGTGTCCACGTCGAAGCCCTGGTTGATCAGGGCATACCGGAAAGATTTCTGATTGGTCAGGGTCTTATATTCCCTGTCGCCGGCCTTATAGATGCTGCGTTCAAATCCTCCATCCAGGAAGGCGATCTTCGGCAGTTTGACCGTCATACGCTTGAAAGCCGCATCCACTTCCGTCTCTCCCGGCCAGAATTCCATATCATTGAAGACCCGCAGGAAGGTGGACCTGTCTTTGTATTTCAATTGCATCACCAGCCTGTTCTCCTCGGGTCGCAGATCGATGATCTTCCTGATCTCTTCCGGTGTCATCAGCTTGCTCATATCCGTTTTATAAGCCTTCGTCCGCATTTCGACGATCTGTTTATTGGTCTTGCCCTTCATCCATTTATAAAAATTGGGCTCGGTCATGACGCTGTCATAGTAATAGACATATTTGAATTTGATATTGGATTTGAACCGTATATAAGATTCCCACCGGTCCATATCCGAATTCCGCTGACTCGGTTGGTCGTATCCGTAAGTCCTGTCAAGGAAATTAACATAAGTGGTCACTTCTATAGGGTCTTCTCCCATTCCTTTTATTATTTCCTGGGTATTCCCGGTCAGGGTATTTGACTTCGTGGCGGTAGCGTCACAGTAGCCTATGAAACCTGGCCGGGAAGTGAGATAACCGGCCAATATAGCGGAAACGACGATAAAGGTATATTGTCCTATCCTGACAAGGATTGGGCGGGACTCTCTCCCCGATCTCAATTTAAGAATGGAAAGTCCCAGGAAAAGATAGATGATCACTCCGAAATAGGCCAGGTCCTTTGTCGTAATAAGCCCGGCGATCATCTTCTCCGCACGGCCCGTCATAGCCAGGGAATAGGTCAGGTCCCTTACAAAATCAATCTCCTGCCACATCGTCCCGATATAACTCAGGAATGCAAAAATGACAAATGTGCTGATGGCAGCCACCACCTGGTAAGCAGTCAGGCAGGACATAAACAACCCGATGGCTGAATAGGCGCATAACAGCAGGTAGATGCCCAGCAGGCCGGACAGGACCAAACCATAATCAAAATGCGGCACGGTGATGATCCCTGCTATTACAAACAATAACAATACGCCTATCAGCAGCAAGTTATAGACCATCATGGCGACGAATTTGCCATAAATGATCTCACGCACTTTTATCGGGGAGGAATACAACAGCTTGATCGTTCCGCTGCTGATCTCCCGGCTCATCAGGCCCATGGTGATCAGTGGAATATACAGGTAGAGCTTGCTCAGTATGCCCGACAGCACGCCGTATCCTCCGGGAGGGCCGGCAAATATCTGGCCGGTCAGTGCTCCAGAGCTGCCGTACAGCTGTTTGGATTGCTCCATCCATTCCATCGAGGTGGTATAATTCAGGGCCACCTGGACCATCAGCACGATCAATAAAAACCAGGCAATAGGGGAGAAAAACAGCGTACTGAGCTCGATCCGCGCGATCCTTAAAGTCTTTTTCATCAAAAAAATTTATTTTTTACTTCCCTTTTTATTTGACAATTCCGCAAATATTTCATCCAGCGAGCTCTTTTCCAAGTTGATCTCCTGCAGGCGCCAGCCACCCTGCACACTTGCCGCGATGATCCTTTCCGCGACGGTCCTTTCACCGCTGAAATAAAGGCGCACCTGGCGTTCTGTAAGGAAATCCGCCTTGATGACGCCCTCTATCTTTTCCAGTTCCTCCGCGGCAGGAGGTTCTTCCATGAAAGCCAGCACACTGTGCGGCGCCACATAGTTATTGAAGGCGTCCATGGTATCCGAGAAGACGATCCTTCCGCCCTCTATCATCTGGATATCCCTGCACAACACCTGTACTTCGGACAAGATATGCGTGGAGAATATCACCGCATGGTTCGTCGCTATTTCCTTTATCAGGCTCCTGACCTCGATGATCTGGTTAGGGTCCAGGCCATTGGTCGGTTCGTCCAGCACCACCAGCTTCGGACGATGGATGATGGCTTGGGCGATGCCCACACGCTGGCGATAGCCGCCGGATAAATTCCGGATCAGCCGCTTGCTGAAATGGGCTATCCCGCAGCGCTCTTTCGCCTCTTCCAGGGCAGCCGGCACTTCCGGCTTTTCCACCGATCGCAGGTACGCGCAGTTCGTCAGGTACTCGTCTACTGTAAAATCCATATAGAGGGGTGGCGTCTGCGGCAAAAATCCTATCTGCTGCTTAGCCCGTTCCGGTTCCCTGCGCAGATCGATGCCGTCGATGTACACCGACCCTTCCGTCTGGTTCAGCACGCCGCAGAGAATGTTCATCGTCGTCGATTTACCCGCCCCGTTAGAGCCCAGCAATCCTACGATGCCTGTCTGGCTGATCGTCATGTTAATATCCCGTATCGCCCAGCTGCTGCTGTACTTATGGGACAAATGCTCAATTCTTACGATTGGTTC
>DASWFF010000060.1:0-28392 GCA_036394375.1 Puia sp. | reverse complement strand
AAGGCATTTGATATGACACTGGAAGAGTTTTTTAGTGAAGGGTTTGATTAATCACCATTTCAATAGCAAGAGCCTTGTGTCAAGGCTATCCAACAATAGGGGCAAGTCAGAAGTATTTCCTGAGCTTGTCCCTTATTTTTTTCTGTAACCTGAGCTTATACTACTGCAATTATAGCTTGTGCAAAAAGCATGGCATAAGCCAGCCAGTATTCATTCTCCTTTCGGCCGATATAGGTCCAGAGTTCGTCTACTTCAAAGGCGGCTTGATGAGAAGGGGTAACTGGTTGCGTGTCGTGTATGAGCCTTGTGATATGAAATTCTGTCTGGATGGGGCATAAAAAAGCCAGGGTGTTACTCCTGGTCTATAGGGTTATGCCTTAGTTATTTAATTGATTCCGGTAAAACCAGATGGTTGGATAATAATAGCAATAAATCCTATGTTTTTTTGAAAAACTGCTAGTTTGATACACTACCTAATTTTGTTCCTTATCAGTTTTCTCATAAATGAATAATCTTCTAATGGAAGGTGCATTACCTCAGCTGCTTTATTAATCATTGTATAGTATTCTTCATTTATTTCAATATCAAATTCGTGTAATTGGGTTATTAAAGTATCAAAACAAAGCCCATACTCTCGATGGTCAAGATACTCCTGCGCATTTGTAATATCTCTACTATTCAATCCCAATGGTTTTGCACATTCAATTAATTCGTTAAGCAGTTGATTAATTGTATTCATTGGCCCTTTAATCATGCGATATTTAATCAGCTCTGGTAAAATAAGATGGTTGGATACATTACCTATTACCGATCTCAATGGATTTTCTATTAGTTATTATTGCTTCTAATGCATCAATACCTGAGTCGCCGATTTTTACAAGATAGTTGTCGTAACCTCCATAAACCATACCATCTTCATCCATTATCAACACATAATGCTCTCGATAAGCTGTGCCAATAATGCATGATTTTTTACCGATTCTTGGCTGATAATCCTCGTGAATTCGTTCAGGGTATACTAATTCATCTGCCTTGTCGAAATCAAGAGTAATGTCGTCGTTAATTCCATTTTTCAAATTAGGAAATCTAATTGTTAGGCCGTCAAATGCCTCCAGAAAATCAACCTCCTGAAACATACCAACATCTAACTTCGGTCCTGAAAGGGATTGTCTAAATCTATTCCTGCACCTCCTTTTAAAAGTCCTTTGCCAAAATCAATTAGCCATTCTTTTAAGTTGAACTTCTTATTAGATTCTAATCCGTCTACATCTATGGCGCCAACTGGAGTATTACTAGCAAATTGATACGGTGATAAATCAGGATATTCTTTTGTAATCGGGTCAGTACTTAGGAACCTTCCTAATCTAGGATCAAATATCCTCATGCCATAGTCGATCTGATCTCCGATCCCCTTGACCTCATTATCATTCTCTTTGCCGTTGAACCTATACCAGGATGGTTCTGCACCGGATTTTTCCTATTATTTACTAGTTGCTTACACCTGCTTTGTTGTACTGTTCAAAGAACTTTTGTAGGCTCCAAGGTAATGGATTTTCTTTTTCAATTGAAAGAAAAAAAGCAGGCGTCTATATAAGGAAGATCTATAAATAATAGATTACCCTGTCAGGCACTTTATCACTATAGATTTTGGCAGTATAATCATCAACGCCAGCCAAAAGAGCAAGATGATTACCAGGACAATAATAGTCTTTGTCGTGAGACTGCTGGATGTAAACTCAAAACCTGGAAGGCGGATTTTGATTCTCTCCTGGGGTTTATCTTCCAGGTTGGATGGCTTATTGTTTTTGGGCATGGTTCTGCATTTAAAGTATATTGCTTCTATGCCCGTGAGCGGTTCTAAAAATAGGATGCTTTTGGGACGAAAAAAATTTTTCTTTCCTCCCAAAATGATATCGCTTACTAAAAAAAGATATCGCATTTATTAAAAAAGAGTATATAAAATGCAGTATTTCAGGAAGCAAGACCATTTTGACCAAGCTGAACTTGGTTATAGCTAACCAGAGCTTTTGATAATCGATATGATTTTACATTTTTTACTTATACACATATCCCTACCCATCTTGCATAATAGTATCTTGTGTGAGTCTTACAATATAAGATCCTGTCTGGATAGGGCATAAAAAAGCCAGGATCTTACTCCTGGCCTATAGGGTTATGCCTTAGTTATTTAATCGGCTCTGGTAAAAAAAATATCTGGATATGCCTGACGATACTAATTGTAATAGATTATTTTACTACCCTAAAATATAAAGTGTCAGCTCTTGGAACTCCAGCCTGGGTAGTTGATAAAAAAGTTTTAAATAATGTATCTGTTATCGATATGATATCAAAACCGCCAATATCGCCAAGACCACCTGGTGTAGTTCTAAATAACATAGTGGCGGGTTTAACGATGTACCAGTTAAAAGGCCCTGAACAGGCGCGTGGAATTCAAATTGAAATATTATTAAGCACGTTTATTTCGCACAAACACATGAAAAAATCGGTTATTTATTATTATGAAAATAGATCATTAGAAGATTTACCTGATGAGTGTTGGAAGGACATTCCCGGATTCGATGGGTGTTACCAGGTATCGAACCTGGGTCGTATCAAATCTGTGCGGCGTTGGCGTAATAGTGGTAACAACACCGGCTATTATACAAAAGAAATGATCAGGAAACAATTTCCACGCATCAAGAAGAACCACTTGCTAAATCAAGATACCCATACGGTAGGGATTACATTAAAAATGAATGGGAAAAGTTGCAGATCATCAACGGCACGTTATGTTTATTGTGCGTTTGTCGAACCCTTTGACCTCGATAATAAAAAAAACATGGTTTCCTACAAAGACTTCGACGGCCGGAATCTTCATTATAAAAATCTGATCCTTACCAATCGAAGCGATATTAGTAAAAGGAGCATTGAATTGAAACGGGCTAAGCCCAGATTTGAGCAATACCGGCTTCCGATACGACAACTTACTATCGATGGAAAGCTAATAGCCACCTATAGCAGCATTACGGAAGCAGAAAAAAAGACGGGTATAAGTATTAGCGGTATTTCCAATTGTTTAACCGGCTATATATACCAATTCAAGGGGTTTCGCTGGGAATCGCCATCCAAACCTCCACCTCCCCCTGCGGTGATGAAAAAAGGGACAAAACAGTTTTTCAACGACTATCTCTGGGACAAACTGGGGAAACCACCCACTTCCCGCAAACAGCCGATCGCCGCACTAAACCTTAACCCTGAGAATATGAAAGGGGAACGATGGAAGCCGATTGCCGGGTGCGATGAAGGCTTCCTGATATCGAATTTTGGCAGAGTGAAAGGAATCGCACGGTTCAAAAATGGGAGGCTAAAGGTATGGACGAAAGGTATGGTGAAGAGGCTAATTCCGGATGGCAAGGAACATAAACCGACCTCCTGTTTATTAGTACAGCTTACAGAAAATGGTAGAAAATTCCAGCGATCGGTAGCGCGCCTGGTGTATTATCATTTCATCGGGGAAATTAATCTGGAGGATAGAAAAATCTCTATTCAGTATAAAAACGGAAAATGTTACGATTTGAATTACAAAAATTTACTTATTACGACTTAGGTTAGGACACTTGTCCGACAATTTCTTTACTCCGCTCTCGCATAAGCAGGGAAGTCTTCACTATTCCCCTCGCCTTCGCTACCTTAGCGCTAATTTCAATCCAACACTCCATGGTCTTCGAATTCACAGTCCATCCCTCTTTTAATTTTCTGGCCAGCTTTGCCAGCAAGCTGAATGTCCGGGTTTTTAAAAACCGGTTGACGATCCCCCCTTCCCTTGGGAAAGGATATGTCAAAAAGATCGATATCGAGTCCGACTTCAAATTCGTACTACATCATTATATCCTGAACGAGGACTTTCATTTAAGACGGTTGCCGCCGGACGAAAAGAATGACCTCATCTCGATCATCTTCAACAGCCAGGAAATTCCTTCCCAGGATTCCCCCGATCAGGAAAATGCCATCCGGTTTATAAAGTCGAATGGTTCGGCTATCCAAATCGCCTCCAGCGCGCTGGGTACCGAGACTTTTTTCCCCGCCGGGAGCGAAGTCTATTTTGGCGTAATCGGCATCCGGCCATCTGTTCTTGCCTCCCTCCTTCAGATTAAAAAATCAAATAGCCTGATCGCGAGGATCCTGGACAACGAATCGGCCTTTTTCTTCCATGAGAGCATGACCCCCGATGCGCAAAAGATCCTGAAACAACTCTCTGAGCTCAATGACCAAAACGAATTGGATCACTTCTATTACCGGATCAGGGTCCAGGAGCTTCTTTACGGTTTATTCAGCCGGCTGCTGCACAGAGAGGACGAACGGCAAAGCCCTGTTAACAAGGCGGACCTTGCCAGCCTGTATGCGATCAGGACGGCTATTATGGCCGATCTGAACCTGCCTCCCCGCCTGAGTGCGTTGGCAAAAAAGACGGGGCTGAGCGAAACGAAAATGAAGCAATTGTTCCGACAGGTTTTTGGCGACACTATTTACAACTACTACCAAAAGGCCCGAATGGAAGAAGCGGCTTTCCTGATAAAAAAGGCAGGTTATTCGGTATCGGAAGCCGGCTACCAGCTTGGCTTTTCCAACCTCAGCCATTTTAGTCGTCTATTCGAACGACATCACGGGCTAACGCCCAAAAAATATAGTCTCGTCGGATAGGACTATTTTGTAACCTGATGCTGTTATTTTAGTCGCTTAATAGGTTACAACTTTGCTGTATTAAAAAAACAAAAAAATACAGTAAAATGAATAGTCTCTTACTTCCTTACCAGAAAAACGGTTTTAATCTCAAGAACCATATCGTCATGGCCCCTATGACCCGTAGCAGGGCGCTTAATAATATTCCCAATGACCTGATGGCTGAATACTACGGACAACGTACCGGGGCTGGCCTGATCATAACGGAGGGTACGGCGCCGGATGCCAATGGATTAGGCTATCCCCGCATCCCCGGGATCTTTAGTACGGCTCAGATCGATGGCTGGAAAAAAATAACGGCATCGGTTCATCATGGAGGCAGCAAGATCTTTCTGCAGCTGATGCACACGGGACGCATTGGTCATACCGACAACTTGCCCGAAGGAGCCACATTGGTCGGAGCTTCTGATCATACGGCGGCCGGGCAAATTTTTACGGATACTAAAGGAATGCAGGATCATTCGAAACCAACTCCCTTGACAAGCGAAGGCATTCAATCAGTCATAGAAGGCTATGTCACCGCCGCGAAGAATGCCATGAAGGCTGGCTTCGACGGCGTGGAATTACATGGCGCCAATGGGTATTTGCTGGAGCAATTTCTCAACCCGCATGTGAATAACCGGACGGATGAATACGGAGGCAGCATTACCAACCGGGCCAGGCTCACCCTGGAGGTAGCCGCGAAGGTCGCAGCCGCCATCGGTAAAGAAAAAACAGGCATCCGGTTTTCGCCTTATTCAACGTTCGGGGATTTACCACCTTACCCGGAAGAGGAAGTACATGCCACCTATGCTTACCTGGCTGCCGAACTCGACAAAATGGGAGTTGCCTATATCCATATATCGGCCAATCCTGCCATCCCACAAAAGACCTTCGATGCTATTCGGTTGGCTTATACGGGGACGATCCTTTTATGTAACGGTCTTACACCGGCAACTGCCGAAGCCACCCTCCAAAAAGGATTTGCCGACCTCGTTGCTTTTGGCCGGGCTTTCTTAGCCAATCCAGATCTGGTAGAAAGAATGGAGTCGGGCGCTTCCTTAAACCAACCTGATTTTACGACCTTGTATACGCCGGGTGCAAAAGGCTATACCGATTACCTGACACTAGCATTAACAAAATAGGAGTTATTCTCAATACTGATTGGCCCTCGCCTTGGCAGCGCTGGTATCGATGCCGTATTGGTCGGCGCTGCCATTACCCTGGTCGGTCCCTTCGGCTCCGGGCGGAGGCGTTTTTTCGATAAGATTCTTCCAGTCCATTTCATTGACCTGTGCGCTGTCCGGCCGGGGAAAGCGGGCTTGCTTATCCAGGCCCAGCACATTATCGGCCAGGGCCTTGCTGAAGAAGTATTCCCATACGGGGCGTGCTGCCTGTGCCCCGAGGCTACCGCCGCTGTTCAGATGGATGAACCGGTCGTCGCAGCCTACCCATACCCCCGCTGTCAGTTGGGGGGTATAGCCCATGAACCAGGCATCGGAATTGTCATTGGTCGTTCCCGTCTTGCCGCCCATCTCGGCGACGCCCAGCCGCTGCCTCAGGCCCGCGGCCGTACCGAAGTCCACCGGCCCCTGCATCATCCGCGCCATCGTATAGGCGGTGGACTGGCTGATGACCTCTTTATGTTCGGGGGCGAAGCGGGCGAGCACATTCCCATGTTTGTCCTCGATCCTTGAAATATAATAAGGCTGGGTGCTGAAGCCTCCGGAAGGAAAAATGCTGTAGCCCCATAACATTTCATAGAGCGACAGCTCACAGGCGCCGAGCGCCAGGGAAGGGTAGGGTTGCACGGGTGTAGGGATACCGACCTGGTGGATGAATTCTGCAAAGCGTTTGGGGCCCTCGGGACCGAATGATTTCATGATATAGGCCGCCACTTCGTTGACGGACCAGGCCAGCCCGTCTGCCATGGTGCGGGTGCCGCCGGCCTTACGGCGGGCGCGGGCCGGCACATAGGCATCGTATTCCGGGAAATACTGCTGCACGGCCTCACATTGCGTCTGCGGGGTGAAATTGAAGTCCTCGATAGCCAGTCCATAGAGGAAGGGCTTGATGGTGCTGCCCACCTGCCGCTTCGTATTGATATTGACGTGGTCGAATTTATAGGTCTTGGGGTCGATGCCGCCTACCCAGGCCTTCACCGCGCCGGAAAGGGGATCCATCACCATAAAGCCCGTCTGTAACATCTGCCGGTGATATTTGATCGAGTCCAACGGCGTCATTACCGTATCCTTTTCATGGGCGGCATTCCAGGCGAATACCTTCATTCTCACCGGCTGGTGGAAGCTGTTACGGATAGCCGCCTCGGACAGGCTGTCGTCCTCTTCGTTCCGCCACCGGTCACTGCTGCGCATGGCGGCTTCCAATATATTCATATGCCCGTTCCAGACGGCGCCATTTTTGATATCCGGCTGCGCATCCAGGATCTTCTGCAGGACAGGCATTCCCCTGGCTACGGCGGTGTCGGCATAAGCCTGCATACGGGGATTGATGGTCGTATAGATCCTCAGCCCGTCCTGGTAGAGATTATAAGGCTTACCGGTTTCGGGATTATTATGTTCCTTACACCATTTCTTCAGGTCCGCCCTCAATACATCCCGGAAATAAGGCGCTGTCCCGTTATTCTCATCCAGCTTGCGGTAATGTCCCAGGTCGATCGGCTTTTGTTTCAGGCTAACGGCGTCCGCCTCGGAAATGAAATGATTGGTGGCCATCCGGTTGAGAACAAGGTTCCGTCTTTCCATGGCCGCCCTGGGATAGACCCGGGGATTGAACACCCTGGGATTATTGACCATGCCTACCAATACGGCGGCTTCATCTACGCTGAGGTCGGCCGGCTCTTTCTGAAAGAAAGTCCGGGCGGCATTGCGGATGCCATATACATTGTCACTGAAAGAGACATCATTGAGGTAGAGGGCGAGGATCTCTTCCTTGCTGAAATTCCGTTCCAGCCGGATGGCGATGATCCATTCTTTTAATTTCTGGATGATCCGGCGGATGCGGCTATGCTCTCTTTCCCCATTGAACATGTTCAGCGCTAATTGCTGGGTAATGGTGCTGCCGCCTCCGTCTTTGCCGAATTTCAGGACGGCCCGCAGCACACCCTTCGCATCGATGCCGGAGTGCTCGTAAAACCGCTCGTCTTCCGTGGCTACCAGCGCATGGATCACATTGGGAGAAATGGCGGCGTAGTCTGCATGGTTGCGATTGCCTTTATCTGTGTAATATTTTCCCATGAGACTGCCATCGTCGGCATAGACCTCGGAGGCCAGCAGGAGGGAAGGGTTTTCCAGCTCCTGCAAAGAAGGCAGCTTGCCGAAAAAACCCAGACCTACGAGGGCTATGAGCCCCACCACTGCGGCCAGTCCGCTAAAAAAGATGATCCAGAAGATACGTTTTGCCATATACAATGCCCTAAATAACGGGAAAAACAGGCAAATAGCGTGAAAAGACCGTTAATTCTCCCAAAAATCTCCTGCCCCCCTATTAAAGCCTGCTTAAAACACCCTGGGCCGGATGCTATTCATAAACGGCTCCCGGAACTTCTCGCTAATGGGGATCTGCTTGCTACCGATAAAAATATGATTGTCCCGGATCGAATCCACCCGGGCGACATTGACGATATAGGAGTTATGCACCCGGATAAAGCTGGGGCTCAGTTGCTCTTCGATATCTTTTAAACGGCGATAGAGCAATAGCTTGTCGTCCGTGCTCACCAGCCGCGCATATTCTTTTTCCCCTTCGAAATAAAGGATGTCCTTCAGCAGGATCTTCTGCAGCACCCTGCCCGATTTCATAAAAAAGTATTCTTCGGCAGGGACAGAAGCCGCGACGGCCCGACCCGGGGAGGACTGGACTTCCGGCATGCCAAAATGGGACTCGATCTTTTGCAGGGCGGTATAAAACCTTTTAAGCGTGATAGGCTTTAACAGGTAATCGATGGTCTGGAAATGGTAGCTGTCCGCCGCATATTCGGAATAGGCGGTGGTGAAGACGATCTTTGTTTCCTTCGGCAACAAAGAGGCCATCTCCATTCCCGTAAGCTGCGGCATATTGATATCCAGGAAAATGAGGTCGGCCGGTTGCGTCTTCAGGAAACCCAAGGCCTCTTTGGCATTATAACATTTGGCGAGCAATTGCCAGCCCGTGTTCTGCCGGATGAACATTTCCAGTAAGTTCACCGCATTGGGCTCATCATCGACGATCAGGCAGCGGAGATTCATAACAGCGGAATTTTTAAAGTGGCATGGAAAAATTGTTCCGACCGGGCGACAGTCAATTCAAAATTAGTACCATATAACAAGGTAAGGCGTTTTTGCAGATTTTTTAACCCAAAACCTTCTTTGAAAGAGGGATGAGCCATTTCCTGCAGGGAATTCTCCGTTTGAAAAATAAGATACCCTTCTTTCTGCAGCAGGGACAGCGTGACTTTATTATCCGTGCCGGAACGGTCGATCCCATGTTTAAAGATATTTTCCACAAAAGTCATTAGCAGCATCGGCGGAATGGCCGACTCGCCCTCGCATTCTTTGGTGAAAACGACGTTCACTCCATGGAGGATGCGTATTTTCTCTAAAGCGATATAATTCTCCAGAAATTGTATCTCCGTGGACAGGGATACTGACTCTCGGGGGCTTTCGTCCACAAAATACCGCATGATATCCGAAAGACGGCCGATGAGCAGCGCGGTGCGGGGCGCCTCCCGGAAGGCCTCGTAATAAATATTGTTCAGGGTATTGAAGAGAAAGTGCGGCTGCACCTGGGATTTCAGCAGGTTGAGCTCCGCCACGCTCTTTTGTTCCAGCATTTCCCGGGCCTCCCGTTTCAACGTGAAATAGGCCAGGGCGATCCGGAATACGAAGCTGAGGATGAACACCACCACGCTGGTCACCGTCACATAGATCACATCGGCGATCGTCAGAGGACGCAGTTTCTCGGCAAAATAGCGGTTGTAGATCCACTCAGATAAGGCGGCTTTGATAAAACCTGCCAGGGCCAGGAAGACAGTGGTGCAGACGACATACGCAGCTATCTTTTTCTTTTCATACAGGCAGGGGAAGAGGAAATTGATATTGCCGTAAATGATCAGCGCGTAAAAGAAAGTATAAATGACCGTATAGATAATGGACTGATAGAACCCATCCATCGAAAGCAACGAAAAGAAATTGATCAAAAAGATAATTCCCCAGATCAGGAGCTGCAATTGCCGGGGTGTTGTCTTTTCTGTAAAAAGATTCATCGGTATAAAGGTACCGGGCTTTTAACCGGAATGAAGCCGTTTTTCAACCATTCCCTCCCGGCATTCAATGATCCGGCGATTGAAAATACATTCTTTTTGATTAAAAAGGACAGGATAACGGTTGAATTCATTTCCCGCCTCCGGGTAAGACAATGAATTTTATGGAATTCATTAACTCAACCATTCCACCATGAGACTTATTACCATCCCTCTTTTACTGATGCATTTATTGCTGGCTGCTATTTCCCGGGGGCAGGCGAAGCCGGGGGCATCGGATCCCGCATTAGCTGATCACGTATCTGATCATGCCCGGGCGGCGGATACCATAAGGCCCGGCAAGGGGCATTTGCTGACCCGGGTGCTGAAACCGGGCCTGCGTCAATACCTGGTCTATTTCCAGTATCCCCAAAAGAGCCGGCAACTGGGATTTTGGTATTGGATGCGCGATATCGCCGTGGAAACTCATCAGGGCGTAAAGACCTTCGCTATCACCCAGCATTGGTATGGCAGTGATTCGGCTTCTTACCGGAAAGTGTATTCGCTCAATTCCATGGACGATTTTGCTCCGATCTATCATCGGGAGACGGTAGGAGGGAAGACCAGCGCCTACAACTGGGGCGGTGACGGGATTACAGGAGACGACAGCCTGCCCGGAAATAGCAAAAAGGGGTTTACCCTGAAATTCGATGAGCCCAACCTGAACTGGAACCTCGACATCGAGACTTTTGAGATGCTGCCGCTGGCCGCCGGTAAGTCCTTTCTCATTAATTTCTATGATGCCGGCCTCGAACCCCCTAAGTATGTATTGTATAAAGTGACGGGCAGTGAGGAGCTCAGGTTGATGAATGGAGAAAAAACGGATTGCTGGAAATTATTTACAGAAGGCGCCGACGCAAAAGGAACTACTTATTCGGAGACCTATTGGATCAGTAAAAAGGGGCATGAATTCCTGAAAGAAGCGGACTCCTTTAATGGGATCTGCCGCTATAAGCTGAAAATGCCCGGAACGGCGCCCGACCTGCTGCCAAAATTTACCAGCAAGGATTAAAATCCCCTGATTTCATGATCTGCGCAATGTCTGAAAATGAATATTTTGCAATTTGGCCCCCCTTTTTATAAAAAATTAATAAAAATTTTTTACACCCTTTTTGGCTGTTTGGAGCATAATGCATTTAAAATGAGCTCTATAAAGCCTAATTTTAATTACATATGAATATATGCAATATGTTTTCTGAATTCTTTTTTATATTTTTTTTATAACTTTCCATCTTGTTCTAACGCATTATTGTTTTTTATAATGAAATCTACGAGATATGACTAAAATCACTCTTAAAAGCGCCTTGCCCTTTTTGACTTTAATAGCCGTAGCGATTGCCGCGCTATTCATCCCCACTTTACCGGTTTTCGACGATGGGAAATACAACCCGGCAGATGTTACCTGGATCCTGGTCGCGACGGCCCTGGTCTTTATAATGACGCCGGCCCTGGCCTTTTTTTACGGGGGAATGGTGAATCGTAAGAATGTGCTTTCCACCATGATGAAGAGTGTGGTGGCCGCGGGAGTGGTAGGGGTCTTATGGATCGTGGTAGGCTATAGCCTCTGTTTTGGGGATTCGATCGGTGGGGTCATCGGCAATCCCATGACGCACTTATTTTATAAGGATGTTCTTTCCGGCAAACCCTGGGTAGGGGCGCCTACCATTCCTAAAGCCTTATTTTCCATGTTCCAGCTGATGTTCGCTATCATCACGCCCGGGCTGGTAGTAGGAGCCATCGCCGAACGGATGCGCTTTTCCGCCTACGTCCTGTTCACGGTGCTCTTCAGCCTGCTGGTCTATGCTCCGCTGGCGCATTGGAGCTGGCACCCGGATGGCTTCCTGGCCAAAATGGGAGCGCTGGATTTTGCCGGAGGCACGGTCGTTCATATCTCTGCAGGCTGCGCGGCCCTGGCGGGTGCACTGGTCCTGAAGCGGAGGAGATCCCATATTGAGAACATCGAACACAAGCCTGCGAACATACCCTATGTATTGATCGGTACCGGTCTGTTATGGTTCGGCTGGTTTGGTTTCAATGCCGGTTCGGCCCTTGCCGCGAATTCCCTGGCTGTCTCCGCTTTTTCTACTACGAATACCGCTGCCGCTGCAGCAGGCCTCTCCTGGATGTTCTTCGATGTGTTGAGAGGGAAGAAACCTTCCGTGGTTGGATTTTGCGTGGGGGCCGTCGTAGGCCTGGTGGCTATTACGCCGGCCGCCGGCTTTGTAGCCGTTCCGCAAAGTATCTTTATCGGAGTGGCCGCCGCTGTCATCTCCAACCTGGCAGTACATTTCAAAGCTACGAAGACTGTGCTGGACGATACCCTGGATGTATTCCCCTGCCACGGCATCGGAGGAATGGTGGGTATGCTGATGACGGGTGTTTTTGCTACGGTAGCCGTTAACAAAGCAGGTAATAATGGCTGGGCTTACGGCAATTCCTCTTTCTTCTTCATTCAGTTAAAAGCCATGGCGATCGCTGTCGGATTTAGCTTTAGCGCCTCCTGGCTCATCTTCAAATTCATCAATTTCATCGTACCGATCCGGGTAAGCCATGAAGAAGAAGAAGCAGGCCTGGATGCCAGCCAGCATGATGAGAAATACGTACAGGGCACCCTGCTGGTAGCCACCCCGAAAGGACTGGAAGAACAGGAAGTCGTATAGTATATATAATTTATTTATATTTTCATTTTGAAAAAGGGGAAGAGGCGGTTGGCTTCTCCCCTTTTTTATGCCTAATAGAAGGTGTTAATCAATGTTTTACAATTTTATTTTTTATACATTATAAATATATTTATGTATGTAAAAAAGATAAAATTTCCATTTTGAAAAAATATATTTTATACATTACACGTATCGAATTTATTTTCATATTATATGCTGGATGCCTGGATCCTTACTTCTTTTACGGCGAATCATAAAATTGATCAGCGAACCCAATACCTGATCAGTATCGTATTGGTTTGCCTGGTATCCGCCCTTTGTTTCCTCTTTTCGGCCTATATCGGAGCCCAGGTAGTCGCTTTTATCCTGCTGCTGACCCTCTCCCTGATCGCCATGTCCTTCGATATCTTCCCCGTGTTGCTGACAGCCTTACTGAGCGCCCTGATCTGGGACTTCTTTTTCCTGGGCCCCCGGTATAATTTCCGGGTAGGGAACACCGAAGACAAGATCCTTTTGTCCATGTATTTTGTCATTGCCCTGGTGAACGCCGTACTCACCTTTAAAATAAGGCAGATCGAAAAGATTGCCCGCCGGAAAGAAGAAAAAGCCCAGACACTCAGGCTTTATAATACCTTACTGAATTCCCTGTCACACGAATTCCGGACACCCCTGGCCACCATCATCGGCGCCACCGATAACCTGCTCGAAGAGCCCTCCCGGCTCTCTCCCGATGACAGCAAAAGACTCCTGTCCGAGATCTCCGCCGCCTCCTTACGGCTTAACCGGCAGGTAGAGAACCTGCTGAATATGTCCCGGCTCGAATCCGGTTTTATCCAGCCCAAAAAGGACTGGCACGATATGAATGAACTGGCTTTTTCCATTATCCACCAACTGGAAGAACAACTGGCCCGGCACCGGGTCGAAGTGGACATCCGGGAAGACATTCCCCTGGTAAGGCTGGACTATGGGCTGATGGAACAGGTACTCTACAATCTTATTTATAACGCCGCTCTCTACACCCCTGAAAAGGCCCTGATCCGCATCAGCGCCCAATGCCCGGACAAAGGACTGGTCATCGTGGTGGAAGACGACGGCCCTGGCTTCCCGGAAGGAGAGATCGGAAGAGTATTCGATAAATTCTACCGGTTCACTCCTTCACCCGCCGGAAACACCCGGGTCGGCGGCTCCGGCCTGGGATTGTCGATTGTAAAAGGATTTGTGGAAGCGCATAACGGTACGGTCGAATTAATGAACAGGCTCTCCGGCGGAGCCCGGTTTGTCATTAGCCTGCCGGTCGAAAATTTTTCAAAACCAACAGGCTCCTGAGCCCTGCCAACATTATGGGAATACTGGTCATAGATGACGAAGCTCCGATCCGCAAACTGCTGGAGATCACCCTGCAATCCAACGGGTATACCGTCGTGCAGGCAGCTACGGCAAAAGAAGGGCTGCAGAAGGCCGTAAGCCATTCTCCGGACCTGATCATCCTGGACCTGGGATTGCCGGACGAAAATGGACATACCACCCTTAAAAAAATACGGGAATGGTATGATCGTCCTGTCATCATTCTCTCCGTACAACATAGTGAGGCGGATATCATAACGGCCCTGGACAACGGCGCCAATGATTACCTGGTGAAGCCCTTCCGCACGGGAGAACTACTGGCCAGGGTCCGGTCTGCCCTGCGGAGCGCCATTGGAGAGGACAACGAACCGGTGATCCGGCTGAATGGATTGGAGATCGACCTGTCTTCCCGGATCGTGAAAAAGGATAATGAATTGCTGCGGCTGACGGCTACCCAATATTCCCTCCTGGCCCTCTTTGGGAAGAATGCAGGTAAAGTGCTCACCCATCAATACCTGTTGCGCGAGGTCTGGGGCGAAAGCTATACCGACCAGCTACAATACCTGCGTGTCTTTATCGCACAATTGCGTAAGAAGATCGAAAAAGACATCAATTACCCGGAACATATTATCACCGAGTCCGGCGTCGGCTACCGGTTCGTCGCCGGCGAATCCTAGATTCCGGGAATGACCGGTCGGCTCCCCCTTACTGTCAGCCCCAATGTGTGAATTATATAATGTTTTCAAAGGATTATGTAATATTCGGCAGCTTCCTCTCATTACCTTTCCGGTTTAAACCCAATCGACCTATTCAGGCGAATCAAACTCATTAATGAAACAGGGCAATTTGGAATAGCCGATGGAAAATAAATTGAAATCTGAATTGATTGTGAAGGAAAAGATCATCCTTCAATTATATATTACCGGCATGTCAGAAAATTCAGTTCGTGCCATTCAAAATATTACCCAACTTTGCGATCGCTATCTCAAAGACCGGTTTGACCTTGAAATAATAGATATTTATAAAAATCCTTCTGTTGCCGAAGAGCAGAAGATTGTTTTCAGCCCTTCGCTCGTCCGGCAGCTTCCTTTGCCCAGAAAAACATTTATAGGCGATTTGTCAGATACAAAAAAAGTAATTCTTGGTTTAGGCATCACCTTCAAAGAATAACAAATGCACACAGCAATTTCAGAAGATTTGTTATCCAAAGTGGAAACGCTGAATAGGCAGCTTTCGGAAGCGCAGGAAGCAATAGATGCCATAAGGAGCGGATCTGTGGATGCTTTTGCGATGAAGAGGGATGGTAAAGCCGAAGTGTTTACCCTGCAAAGTTTAGATTATGCCTACCGTGTCCTGATTGAGAAATTCAGCGAAGGAGCGCTGAACTTAACGCAGAAAGGCTTAATAGTATATAGCAACAGTTATTTTTCTGAATTAATAAATACACCTAATGAAAAGGTGACCGGCTCCTACATTCTCGATTTTATTTCCGAAGAATCCCGGAAAAAATTCCAGGAGCATTTTGCCTTAGCGCTTCAAGGCAGTAGTAAAACAGAAATTACTTTATCGGTTAATGATAAAAATATCCCCGTTTATATTTCTCTCACCAGCCTTCAGCCTCAGTTGGCTACCGTAGGGATGATCATCACCGACCTTTCGGAAAAGAAACACACAGAGGAGACTTTGCGTATAAAAAATCTTGAATTGGAGCATTTAAATCAAAGCCTGGATCAATTCGCCTCCATCGCCTCTCATGATTTGCAGGAGCCCCTGAGAAAAATAAAGACTTTCACATCGCTTCTCAAGCATCGTTTTAATGACGATTTGCCGGATGGCGCGAAAGAGCTGATCGATAAAATTAAAGGGTCTTCAGAACGTATGTCCTTACTTATCAAAGATGTCCTTAATTTTTCGCGGATAGTCCATTCGGAAAATATGTTTGTGAAAACTGACTTAAATAATGTTTTAAACAATGTTTTAAAGGATTTCGATTTGCTTATTCTTGAAAAAAATGCCTCTGTCAAAAGGGAGTATTTGCCCATTATCGAAGCGATCCCATTACAGATGAACCAATTTTTTTACAACATGGTAGGCAACGCGCTGAAGTTTTCTAAAAATGGAATACCCCCTGCCCTTACTATTTCTTCAAGGATGCTTTTGCCCTGGGAAATTGAAAAAGGGACCAATTTGAACAGGCAGCTTTCGTATGCTGAAATTAGTTTCAAAGACAATGGCATTGGATTCGAGCAGCAATTTGCCGAACAGATATTTTCGATTTTCGAGCGCTTGAATAACCAGCAACAATATTCCGGAACAGGCATCGGGCTGGCATTATGCCAAAAAATCGCAGGACATCATCAAGGTGGGATACATGCCGAAGGCAAAGAAAATAATGGAGCGACATTCTATGTTCAACTTCCTTTAACACAAAAAGCCTAAAACTATGGAACGGGATATTACGGTATTTCTCGCGGATGATGATGAGGATGACAGGCAATTGTTTATGGCTTCCGCCAAAGAATTGGATAGGAATATTACCTGTATCACTGCCAGTGACGGGCAGGAAGCGATGAAATTTTTGAAGGATGAGCACAACCCGCTTCCGGATTATATTTTTTTGGATTTAAGGATGCCTCGTCTCAGCGGGAAAAAATGTTTGGAAGAAATCAGAAAAGATAAAAGGCTGCAACCTATCCCGGTCTTCATCTATACTACTTCAAGGGATGTTAAAGATTCGGTAGAACTAAAAAAACTCGGAGCGACACATTTTATAAGCAAGCCTGATAATCCTACTGACATCTATTACATTTTGTCTGTAGTGCTCGATGAAAAATGGGACCAGGCCAAAATCTCCATTTTAGAGAAATGATTTCGCCGATCCTTCGTAAGTTGCCGAAAAAAAGTATGAGCACCATCACCAAAGAAGTACTCTCCGAAGCAAAGAAACTGTGGGATTATCATCATCTGAACCAGGTCCCTGAAAGCTCTGACTGCATCCTGGTGCTGGGCAGCCATGACCTGCGGGTGGCCGACAGGGGCGCTGAGCTCTATCTCCAGGGATGGGCCCCGATCCTCATCTTTTCGGGAGGGCTTGGCAACCTGACCAAAAATATCTGGACAGAGCCGGAAGCGGACCAGTTCGCCCGGATCGCCCTGGACAAAGGAGTGCCGGCAGAAGCCATTTTTATTGAGAATCGATCCACTAATACCGGCGAGAATATCTTATTCACCCAACAACTCCTGAAAGAGAAAGGCCTGGACCCTCAGACTTTCCTACTGGTGCAGAAACCCTATATGGAAAGAAGGAGTTATGCCACTTTTGCCAAGCACTGGCCAGAAAAAAAAATAATCGTCACCTCCCCCCAGATCCCTTTTGAAGAATACCCTAATGAGGAACTCCCCATGGAAAAAGTGATTAATATGATGGTCGGAGATCTGCAGCGGATTAAGATCTATCCCGCGAAAGGTTTCCAGATCTTCCAGGAAATCCCCACCGACATATGGCAGGCCTATGAGCGCCTGATCGCCTGGGGATTCACGAAACATCTGGCTTCCTGAGGCATGCCGATCCCCTCCGCTCATTTACGAACCACCTTCTTTCGACCGGTATTCATTCCCCGGCTAGCCCGATATAAGATCGTATCAGTTCGGCGGTGTCGCTTAACTTCTTTTTTTCAGCAATGGATAAGGCCGTCTCACCGGCATCTGTCTTTGCCTGCACATCGGCTCCCTTTTCCAGTAGCAGGGACACTATTTGGGTGGCCCCGTGACCGGCTGCAGAATGCAGGGCGGTAAAGCCTCCCTGCTGCCGGGCATTCAGATCGGCCCCATTTTCTGCCAACAGGGTTACCAGCGGGTAACTGGAAATAGCACAGGCCGAATGAATAGGAGCTACTTTAAAGGAATTGGCGGAAGGTATATTCACATCGGCGCCCTTCTCCACCAGATACCGGGCGATCGCTTCCTGGCCGAAGAAGCAGGCGTATCCCAACAGAGAGAATCCATCCACGGAAGGGAGTTCGATCCGGTCCGGCGATTGCGCGATCCTTTGTTTAACGGCTTCCAGGTCGCCCAGGCAGACGGCTTCAAATAGATCCAGGGAAGGTTTGTATTTCTTTATCAGCTCTACCGCCTTCTTATTTCCGCAATAGAGGGCGAAGAGCAAAAGAGATACCCCCTCTTTGGTAGTACGCTCTGCCAGGGACGGATCTTCCACCAGGCATTTTTCCAGGATATCCGTAGCTCCTTTTTGAATGGACTCCGTAATGGCAGGATCAGCAATCATTTTATCGGATTTTTTTTATTGATGTCAATTCTTTGGTCTCCGGCCGCCTATTTTATTTTTACCCAATCTTCTTTCAATCCCTTTTCCTGCAGATAAGCCGCCAATTCTTCCCCTTCCTTCCCCCCGGCCTTTGCATGATGCAGCAAGGTAAATCCATGAGGCCCGTTGGCAAAGATCAATTTCGGATAAGCTTCCAGCACGGGCCTGACCAGGTCGGCCCTTCCCAGCATCGCCAGCACGAATAAAGTGACCCGGGAGCCTGCATCGATCAGGAACTGTGCGATCTCCTTATTTCCTACGTGCCCGGCGCCTTCGATCCCTGCCTCAAAATCGCCGTTCCCCCAGTCAAATTTACTGAATAGGAGGTTAGGATAGTCTTTGAGCAGGGATTGAACCTTGGAAAGATCTCCATGCCCGGCGATCACGAATTCTTTTACCAGCTCCTGCTTGTAGGGCTCCGGATCAGGGAGGGCTTCCTGCCCCGGATTGGGCTTGAGCGTCGGAATGATTGCTTGCCCCGGAGTCTGGGCCCGCAGGATCGCCGGGATAAAGAGCAGGCCCGATAGTCCTCCCGTGCCGGCAGCCAGGAATTTTTTTCTGTTCATAGTAGGTGTTTTATAAGATGATAAAGCTAGCGCTCCCCATAGGAGAGCGGAAATTTTTTATGCCAACTGCTGAAAATACCGGGTAAAAGGCCAGCCAGGTCTGTCACTATCTTTTTATATTTGGTAAATCCTAAATGAAAATAATATGCGAGGAGGGAGCCGGCGCTTGTACTATTGGGTCTTTGGCCTGCTCTTTTTTTTATTCTGGGGCCTTTTCAAATTGGGGGGGATGCCGGAATTTCCACGGGCCTTCCTATCGACTACCGTTGATGTATCCGTGACGATGATCGTCCTTGTCATCACCGCTGAGCTATTATTGCCCCGGCTGCTCTATCAGAAAAAAACGGGATCGTTCTTTTGCGGTTTCCTGCTCACTGTTTTGCTGGCCGGCACCCTCATCATTTTAATCCAGCTGAAATTAGCAGGCAGCTCGCTCTCCGCTTACCGGGAGAACATCATCCGATACCCCAGGCATTATTATTACTGGTTCTGGTCAGACCTGGTCTTCGGTTCTTATTTTCTCGTGTTCTTTATACCGGCTACCGGTGCAGCCGTACGGCTGGCTTTTGACCGCCTGCAAGCTTCGAATAAGGCGGAAAAATGGCAAAAGGACAAGGCTTTATCAGAATTGGAATTGCTTCGGCACCAAATCAATCCTCACTTTCTTTTTAATGCGCTGAATACGATCTATTATAAAATAGACCGGTCGAACGGCCAGGCCAGGGAGACCTTACAGCGTTTCTCCCACCTGCTGCGTTATCAGTTGTATGAATGCGACCAACCTTTTGTCGACATTGAAAAGGAATTGGGGTTTATCCGGTCTTATATCGGGTTGCAACAGGAAAGACTTAATGATAACTATACGGTCACCTGTGAAGGACTGGAGAGCGTGACCGGATTTTTGATCGCTCCCTTTTTATTAATGCCGTTGATCGAAAATTGCTTCAAGCATGTCTCTGATCATCCGGATAAACCCAATCTCATTTCCTTTGACTGCTGTTATACGTCAGATAAGGTGTTTCGCCTTCATACGGGTAATACGATCGTCGAAGGCCCCGTTGCCTCCGGAAAAGACATCGGCTCCGGTGCCCCGGGGAAGGACATCGGCTCCATTCCCTCCCCGAACGGTATCGGCCTGGAAAATATAAAAAGACGCCTGGAGCTCGTTTACCCGGGACGGTATGAATTGATCACAAAGGCAGGACCGGATCGTTATGAGGTCCTGCTAAAATTGCAATGCTGATGCGACTACGCACCATTATAGCGGATGATGAGCCCATGGCAAGGAAGGGTCTGGAAGAGGAATGTAAGGAAATTGACTTCCTGGAGGTCGTCGGTATGGCGGAGAGTTCCTTTCAGGCCCTGGAAATGGTAAAGGCGTTGCGCCCTGATCTCATCCTGCTGGATATCCGCATGCCAAGGCTCAGCGGGCTGGACCTGGTTAAATCCCTGAAGGATCCACCCATGGTGATCATCACCACGGCCTATTCCGAATATGCGCTCGAAGGATACGAGCTGGATGTAATGGATTATTTGATAAAACCCGTGGACTTCCATCGGTTATTGAAAGCCTGCTGCAAGGCAAGGGATTTTCACCACCTGCGATTGCAGGCCCTGCGCGGAGGAACCCCCGGCGATCTCCCCGCTCCCCCCGATCCCTTTTTTTTTGTAAAATGCAATGGAAAATATGAACGGATCCGGCTGGAGGAAGTCCTCTTCGTGGAAGCGGCGGATAATTACGTTATTATCCATGTTCGCGAAGGTAAATTCATGATTTACCAGACATTGAAAAGCGTTGAAAATCTTTTGCCTGCCACCCATTTCATGAAAGTGCACAAGTCCTTCATCGTCGCCCTCGATAAGATCTCCCGGCTGGAAGGACAGGAATTGATGGTGGAAAATTTCAGGATCCCCATTAGCAGGACCTTGAAAGAGCTGGTCCGGACAAGGATTATAGACCGGCGCCCTTTCTGAGAGGCCGTTGAACTCCTGATTTTCCGCAGACGCTATGAGAAATAATAAATAACAAGTAAATTTGAGGGGTAGAGCAAAAAAACATGAGTAGACCCCTCCTGATCGCACTGCTCTTTCTTTTGGCCTTCCCTTCTGTTCATAGTCAAAAGATCGAGCGATATTTCGACTATCGCTGGCACGACACCACGTCCACCAATGCCCGCTTCTATAGTTTAATGGAAAAGACGGATTCCGGCTGGCACCGGAAAGATTATTTCCTGCACAGCCTTACCCTTCAAATGGAAGGCCTGTATCAGGACAGCGCCTGTAAGGTCCCCTCCGGCAGCTTTCGTTATTACCACCCCACCCGTATCCCCGAATCCATAGGCGTATACCGGGATGGGAAAAAGCAGGGTTTATGGCTAAGCTATTATAGCAATGGCGCCTTAAAAGATTCCACCGTATATGATAGGGGCAACCCGGTAGGCATTCGCCTGGGCTGGTATCGCAACGGCTATCCATCTGATTCGGCCAACTATAACCCCGATGGCAGCGGGGTAGAGGTCTCCTGGTTCGACAATGGGAATCCTTCCGCCGCAGGCCGGTATGCGGCAGGGTATAAAAAATACGGTAAATGGCAATACTTTTATAAACAGGGAAGTATCAGCGCCATTGAGATCTATGACCGGAACGGGACCTTGCAGGATAAAAAATACATGGATGAGAAGGGCGCCCCTATCGCCGATACCACGAATAAGAATAAGACTGCCGAATTTCCCGGCGGTACGAAGGCCTGGAGCAAATACCTGGGAAAGGCTCTCTATTTTCCGGACCAGTATAAGTTCACCAACGGGGACATGGCTGCCGTGGTAATCGATGCCACCATTGACGAGGAAGGCAAGGTCGTGGAAGCGGAAGTATCGGTCCCTTTCTACCCGGCTTTCGACAGGATCGCCCTGGATGCGGTAAGAAAATCTCCCGGCTGGACACCCGCCTTCGAGCACAACCGGAAAGTAAGATACCAGATACGTCAGCCGGTGGTATTCAGCCAACCTGAATAAGCCCGCGCTTTTACCGGGTAAGATCGTAGAGCGCGAATACGGGCGAAAAATCCCCGATCCCTGCTTCCTTCAGTACCCCGACAAGTTGCCGGAAGTGGGAAATATTATCCGCCAGATTCGAGAAATAGACAATACTCCACTCATCACCGGGCAATTGGATCACAAAATTGGTAAACCCGCAGGTGCTGCCCGAATGGAACAGCACAATGGGAGAGGAGGCCATGATAAACCAGCCTGCCCCATAATAGCTTTCCGGCATACCGGCGATGGGAAACCGGAGACGTTTCAGAACGGAGGCGAGACGTAGCAACTTATTCTCCTGCAAGGCCCGTATCCATTTCGAATAATCGGCCAAAGAAGTATAGACGCCGCCATCGCCCTTGGTGGCGCTGGTAACACTCTGATCAGAAACGACAATAAGACCCATACTGTCTTTGGCATAACCCATCGCACGATGGGGGATGGGCTGGCCCGCTTCATAAATAGCAGACCCGTTCATCTGCAGGGGCGCGAATATTTTTTCTTTAATACAGCGGGCGTAAGATTGATGGCTGACCCTTTCAATGATCAATGCCAGCAGACAAAACCCGGAATTGCTATAGCGGAACCGGCTCCCCGGCTCAAAGTACAGGGAATCATGCCCCTCCAGTAAATGCAGTACATCGGCATCCAGCACCTGCGTGGATTGCCCGGGCGGGATCAGGGATTCATAGTCCAACAAACCGGAGGAATGCGTAAGCAGATGGCGGATCAATACCCGGTCCCCGATCCGGCCGGGGAGTTCGGGCAGGTATTTCCGGAGGGGATCTTCCAGGGATAGCCGCTGATCCTTTTCCAATAAAAGGATGCCCATGGCAGTGAACTGTTTGGACAGGGAAGCCATGCGGAAATTACTTAAGCTGTCCAGGAGAGCCCCTGTCTCCCTATTAGCCAGACCGGCAGCCCTCCGGTAAAGGACAGCTCCCTTTTTTTCGATCGATAGCGCAATGCCGGGCCGGTCCCCGGGCTGCAGCCGGAAGAACGAATCCAGCTTATCCGTTAATTTATCCACCCCCTGCCCCTGGGCAAGGCAGGATAAGCCGGTAAACAGAAATAGCAGAAGATGGGGAAGTTTCATATTGAAAATTAGGTGTTTTGTGATTATATTCAGGCATGAAAATAATTGGCCCCCGGTTGAACGGAAAGTTATATTTGAATCCAAGCTCTCATTTTGGAGTATTTTCACCATGTATCTTACCTTGATACTATGTACGGCCGCATTTATTTTTTTACTCTTCCGTGTTGACCAAAGCCCTGTTTTCATATCGATTATTCTATTGCTTATACTCGCGGCTGCTTTTGGAAAAAGTATGGACAAGATTATAGTAGCCGAAGATGGCTTCGCCATTGTTTGCCGGAGATTGATCCCGCGGCTCTCCACGGGAAACCATTTTCTATTTGCGGAAATCGCTGAGATCGAGGCTGACTTGCCGCTGACACAATTTGATGATATGTCAAACAATATCAGCTCCCTTGAGCAGTCCTATACCCGTATTATTGAAAATACCATCCTTGTCAAACGCAAAGATGGCCAGGTGAAGAAAGTTACCTTTAAGATTTATCGGGGCGCCGTTAAGGAAGCATTAAGCCATATTAAAAAATTGTCTCCTATCCGGATTGTAATAAATGACCCGGCTCGTCCTTAGTGCTACGCTACATCAGGTTCTTAGAGATACCGCAGCCATTTATTCCCTTTATGGCTTGTCTTATATCGTCCGTACCACCTGCATAAAGGATACATCAGTGCCACCACTCCCAGCCATACCCCATATACAAAGGGCAGCGTTATCCCTGAGCCGGCTGCAGGCCGGCCGATTTTGAGGGGACCGAATACCAGGTCCGCCGGATGATAGCCCTGCCCGAAAACCATGAGGAACATAAGGCCGTGAATAACACCCAGGTGGATCAGGAAGTAAAACAAAGGGGTCTTACCATATACGTATACGATCTCTGTGAATTTATTTTTCCATGCTTCTGAGAAGGCCAGTAACAGCAACAGCCCTCCCAGCGTTACCAGGGTGAAGCAGAGAGAAGGAGGGTATTTACTGAAATTGATAAAGGAGAGGAAGGTGAAGAGGGCATTTTTTTGCACGGACCAGGGCACCGGATTCCCATACACATTGCTATAGCGCAGAACAATGAACAGGCCCAGGGCCACCCCGCCAATCCGCAGGAATAACTTTTTCCGGGATTCGGCAGACCGTTCGAACAGCCTGCCACAGCCAAAGCCGGCCAGCATAATACCCAGCCAGGGCAGGATGGGGTATGCGATGACCAGCAGGAGATGAGGAGTGACCTGGAAAGCGCCCATTCCCAGCAATAAGGTCCCGCCGAACCGTAATAGGGGGTTGGCCGGCAATAGGGCGGGTGATAAGAACAGATCGTGCCCGAAAATGAGCGCCAATCCCACTATCCCCAATACTTTTGGTGAGACCCAGTAAAGAAGCGACAGGATGATAAACCCGCATCCGATAGTGGCGATCACCTCGAAGATCAGGGTCCGGAAACGAAGGTCGCACCACAGGAAAAAATTGACGACCGTGAATTCCAGGATGACCAGCCAAATACCTCTGCTTAATAAGAAACGCCTGTTCTCCCGGATATCGGGCCGGCTTTTAAAAGAAAGATAGGCAGACACCCCCGACAGGAAAACAAAGGAGGGCGCACAGAAATGGGTGATCCACCGGGTAAAGAACAGGATCGGCGAGGTGGTGGCCAGATCCGTTGGATCCTGGGTCAGGGCATCCATATGCAGCAGGTCTCTGGTATGATCCAATGTCATGATGATCATGACCAGCCCCCTGGCAAAATCGATGGAGTTTATGCGGTTCATTCGGATAGAATGTCTTTTTTATGGATCGGATGGAGCCTTCGGTTCACGCCTATAAATATATTAGTTGCTGTACGACGACCCGCCGGATATTCGACGACGGAAGAATTATTCGGCGAAAGGATCGATTCGGTCGACGGGCGACCTGTTGACAAACAGCATGAAACCAATTATTCGGACAACCTCCGGCGAAGCTCCTGCCGGTTCTCCCGCGAGACGGGAATCACCTTCCCCTGGATATGGACGGCATTATTCCGGAACCCGTCAATCTTATCCAATGCTACGGTATAGGAACGGTGCAGGCGAAAGAATCTTTCTCCGGGTAGCCTGGACGTAATATCGGTGAGGGATTGATGACATAGCCATTCTCCTTTGGTCGTATGTACCCGGATATAATCCTTTCTGCTTTCGATATACCGGATCTCCCCGATCAATATTTTTACCTGTTCCTTGCCGGCCTTCAGGAACAGGAATTCTTTTTCATTTACGCCAGCCTGCCCGGCCGTCTCCGTGACCGGCATTTCTTCCCGGGCAGGTAGACCCGCTCCCCGGGCTACTTTTTCCATCGTCTGCATAAAACGGACAAAGGAGAAAGGCTTGACCAGGTAGTCCAGCGCCTCCAGCTCAAATCCTTCCACGGCATAATCCCGGTAGGCGGTGGTAAGGACGACGGCAGGCCGCTGTGACAGGCTTTTAAGCAGGTCGATGCCGCTGAGCAGGGGCATTTCAATATCCAGGAAAAGAAGATCGAACCTTTCCTGCTGCAACCGCTGAAAAGCTTCAATGCCATTGGAGCACCGGGTAATATTGGTTATATCCAGGCGCCCCAGGAAATTCGCCACCAGGTCGATCCCCAGCGGTTCATCATCTACGATCAGGCATTTGAGCTCTTTCATACTACCGGTATTTTTAAATGCACCCTGAATATATTTTCTTCCTGTACAAGATCCAGCGTATACCTGGAGCCATATAAGAGGTCCAGCCTCCTGGTAACATTTTTAAGCCCGATGCCATTTCCATTCCCGGGTTCCCCCTCCGGCCACTGCCCTGCAGGATGGGCAACGCTGATCGGACCAGCCGGTTCCCGCCCCACAGGATTGCTGATACGGAAGAAAAGATGATCCCCTTGTATCTTTAACGCGATTTCGATCCTTCCTGCCCCGATAGTATGCTGAATCCCATGCTTGAAGCTGTTCTCCACAAAGGCAAAAAGGAGCAGGGGAGGGATGCTTACCTTTTCAGTGGGACCCTCTTTTTCGAACAGAAGGGTCAGCCGCTGGCCAAACCGGAGCTTTTCAATCGCCATATAATTCTCCAGGTGGAGGATCTCTTTATCCAGCGCGACGGTCGGAGTGCCGGACTCATACAGCATATAACTCATCAGGTCGGCTAATTTCAATACGACTTCCGGCGCCAGGTCGGACTTTTGAATGGTGAGGGAATAGAGATTATTCAGGGTGTTGAAGAAGAAATGAGGTTGCAACTGGGATTTCAGCAGACTAAGTTCCATTTCCGTGTGCTGCTTTTCCTTTTCCTGTAACAGCTCTTTTTGCAGCATCCTGTCTTTTACAAATTTAAGTCCCATGGTCAGCCCCAGCAGATAGATGGCGTTTAACGCCTGGATGGAAAAATTCCGGACGTTGAAATCTTTCACGTAGGCAAAAGCCTCCATACCGGAAAGCGCGTATAACCGGTGCAGCCAGATATACAGCGCCGATTGTAAAAAGATGCTGATCAGCAGGGTCAGAAAATAAAGGAAGAATTTTTTTTTGAACAGGAAGGCGGGGATCAAACCATAGATATTCCAATATACCAGCAAAATATCCGGAGGAAGGAGCGTTAATAAGGCCAGATAGAAATGCCCGTCGGATATCTGGTGGATGCTCAGGGAGATCAGAACGGCAAAGGCAAAATACGATATCCAGAAAAGAACGTGGTAAAGCCCCCTTTTTTGCAACAAGCCGGTATAACCATCGGCCCTGTCGGGCATCGGGGACCTCCTGGATAATCCGGATAAAAAGGTATACTGAAATGAGTGGGGCAAGACCTTCTGTTTAGGGATAAAATTAAATCATATATTTATAGTCAACCTCAGAAACAACACAAAATGAAAAAGTGTTTACTTATCCTATTGTTATCATCAGAATTGGTATGTGGACAAACGGGTCATTCGTCGCCGTCTCCCGGGTATAAAAAGAGTAAGCTCCATTTTTCCCTCTTTTCCGGTTATCAGCAGGAAGATTACCGCTGGTCGATCGCAGGGAACACTGGCGGCACCAACCCTAATATTTATTCGGAACTGATCTGGAAGAAGCTGGCAGGCCCTCTTGCCGGCATAGAGGGAGAATGGAATTGCTGGAAATCCTTTTCGATCCGGTCTGCTTATTCAAGGCTATTCATCGTATCCGGGAACGTGACCGATATGGATTACCAGGGGGATGACCGGACCAACCGGGTCTACTACGGGGCTTTCAACAGCAACAAGGGCCACTCCTCCTCCTGGAGGACCACCCTGGAATATAAAATAGATTGTACCCCCTCCTTTTCCATTATTCCCGGCCTGGGTTATGCACTGAATACGCAATCCCTGTTCTTATTGTCGGATGCGGCTGCGGTGGGAAATAATAAATTGAGGAGCACCTATGCCACGACCTATAAAGGCGCCACCCTGGGGATCCGGGCAATAATGGCCCTGGGCGGTTTTTTTTCCCTGGAGCCCTCCCTGTTCTATGACCAGGTAAAATTCCAGGGCAAGGCTGACTGGAACCTGATTGCTGCCTTCCAACACCCCCTGAGCTTCGAAGACATTGCCAATGGATACAATATCGAGGCTGGTTTGAAAGGCAGCTATGCCTGGAATGACCATTTCTCGCTTTTTCTTTCGGCGAATTATCTCTATGGGAATACAGGTAAGGGAACCGATCGCCTCTATCAGACGAGTGGCCAGGAACCGCTTACACAATTCAACGGGGCCATCCGGCATTTTTGGGGGCTCAGGGCCGGGCTAAAACTGAACATTCCTTGTATCATTAACGGACAGTCTAAAATAAATAATTGAACATAAGTAATTGATTGATAAGTGTCTGAGGAAGTGGCACTTTCTTGGCAATATCCCGGGCATATCTACGCATGAACCAAGCTATTTCGCATGTTAAAAAACTATTTCAAGATCGCCTTCAGAAACCTTTTGCGCAGCAAAGGATTCTCCGCTATTAATATCAGTGGTCTCGCTATCGGCATGGCCAGCGCCATCCTCATTTTGCTTTGGATACAAAATGAAATGAGCTTTGACCGCTTTTACAAAAAATCGGACCGTTTGTACCTGATGCATAACCGGGATAAGTTTAGCGGCGAGTTATGGGCCTGGGGCACCACGCCCAAGATAATGGGCCCTACACTGAAGACCAGTTATCCCGAAGTGGAAGACGCCGTACGATTTAATAATGTCACTTTCCTGACGACGGTCGGGGAAACTCATCTGAATTCCCGTGGCGCCTTTACCGATAGCGGTTTCATCAGTATGTTCGATTTCCCTTTGCTGAAAGGCAATGCCGTTCAGGCCCTGAAAGGGCCCACCAATATTGTGCTTACGGAAAAATT
>DASWFF010000059.1:0-88932 GCA_036394375.1 Puia sp. | reverse complement strand
TCGCTCTGCAGCCGATAATACCATTTTCCCGCCGCACCTGCCGGCAGGTTATCATTATACGCATAATCAGCCATCCCGCCGCCCCGTATTCCCCCGGCACCAGGACCGTCCTGCCCGCCAGAGCTCATAGCTCCTAAGGAGGTGATCGTAGTAAAATGCTGCCCATCCTGACTTCGCTGGACCTGGTACTGACTGCCCGCGATCTCGTTTACGGCAGACCAGGCCAGCTGCACCGTAGCAGGATCCTGCAGGACCGCTGAAAAACGGGTGAGGCGAGTGGCCAGCACGCCTCCAGACTTACAGTACAAATAGGTGAGAGAAAAATGAACCGTATCCTGAACCGTGGAACTATAAGAATAACTGGAATTATTATTGGTGTGAAGGGTCGTATAGGTAACGGGGGAATAGGCAAAACTCACCTTACCGGTCCCCAGGAAACCAGCCGTATTCCCGGTAATGCTGTCTGTATTGACATAATTGTCCAGGAAGGAGAAAGGGCCTTCTGACAGTGAGCTCCCGGAAGCCAGCGGGAAAACCCCGATCTTTTGTTCTGTAATATTGTCATAGGCATTGCTCATCGCCACACTGCTGATCGCATCTTCCCGGCCCACCCATAAGGAATAGGTACTGGACGCCCAATCTACGTTTTTAAGCGTAAAGGCATAATGTACAGACACCCGGGCATTGATCTTTACCGAGGCCAGCAACCCTGAATCCGGGTTCCATTTTGGGAAGTTTACCAGATAGTTGCCATACCCTATGCCGGTCAGAACGGTATCGTAGGACCGGGTGGCCATATTATTGACACATTGAGCGGGGGAGGAAAAATACAGGATCATTCCTGCGCACAGCGACAGGCCCACTTTTTTAAGGAAGGAGAGATCTTGGATCTTCATGATAGTTGGATCGTCATGGGTTCTTCGGGATATTGGATTCGGCCTATTTAACTCCGCTTGCCTGCTATTTATTTTGTACCCATGCCGTTTCCAGGCCAAAAAAAAGCCGTCTCCCGGGAGACGGCCTGAAGGATCATAGCCCTAATTCTTATCTTTTCTTCTTGCTGTTTGGCATTTTTCTTACTGCCTTGAAATAAATAATTTACTGATCTGCTGCGTTCCGTCCGGGCCGGTGACCTGGATCAGGTAATTGCCCTGGGGATAGCTGCTCACAGGGAGAGAGACGATCGTCCCCCCCGCATTATTCACTTTCTTTTCTACCAGCAACTGCCCGGACTGGCTGATCAGACGGATGCTCAGGTTACCGGTTGCATGATCGCTGCTGCCCAGGGTGATATTGACATAGTCTTTAGCGGGGTTAGGGAATATGTTGACGCTTCCGATCAGTCCGTTGCGGATCGTTCTGATTTCGGAGTAAGTGAATTTAGCATCTTTGTCAACAGACTGCAGGCGGTATTCGCTGGTTCCGGAGACAGGGTTGGCATCGGTGAAAGAGTAGTTGGAGGCCACGGCAGAGTTGCCTTTAGCGGCTACCGTTCCCAGCACCTGCCAATGAGCGCCGGCGTCTGCGCTCCGCTCGATGGCAAAATGGTCGGCATTGACTTCCAGGTCTGTCGTCCAGGCCAGGTCCACTTCCTTATTATTCAAGGTGGCATTAAAGGCCGATAAGATGATGGGGAGGGTACCGATTGCACTAAGCGTAACAGGTCCCACGAGGGAGGTGCCGTAAGAGGCCGGTGCGAAATACTGAGCAGAGTTCCCTGAAAACGCTTGGGGGGAGTTGCCCAGCGCTTTGAAGAACAGGGTGCTGGAATTGGTAAGAACTCCGTCATAAGTATTCAATCCCGAAGCATTGATGAATGAGCTGCTGTTGGCCAGCAGAATACTATTGGCGGGAGTGGACCCATCATTAACAAGGATCAGATTATTGCCCGAAGCAAAATCCGCTACCGCGTTGGCTGAACGGTCGATCACCAGGGCCGCGGAGCCGGAGTTATCCGTACCGATCGTCAACTGGGAGCTACCGGATAATGTAACGCTGGTATTCAGGTGCACCGTTGCAGTTGAACTGATAATAATAGAGCAATTGATGCAATTGGCCGGAGGTTCGACGGTAGCCCAGGGATTGGGGCCGGAGGTGTTATGCCAGTAACCGTTACGTACTGCCGTATACACGCCACCGTTGTAAGTTTGGGCGGAAGCCCCGGTGACTAAAAGTAAAAGGGCAAGCGGGAGGGTTGTAAAAGAGTAAAGCTTTTTCATGTTCACAAAAATTAAGTAATTGAATGTGGTTTAGGGTAAACCATAGTCAATAGTGGATTCAACGAAGCTTTCGAAAAGATTTATTGGATCGATTAGGTTGATTGGATCGGATAGGCGCATAATGGCCCTTATGAGCAGGTAATGATTGAAACATCGCGCTGATCCTGGAATAAACACAGGCTTCAGGACGATAATTAATATTAACTAGCGTCAACGAATACTAAAAAAATTTAAAGGAATATTGGGTACTGCGTGTGTCGGAAGAGACACTTTTCCTGGATGGAGGTATCAGGTATAAAAGTAGAAAGAAAACGACGAGTTTGCAAGAAAAGGTCAAAAAAAATTAATAGGAAATTTAGGCACCCCCGGCCCGTGACGTCTACAGTCCAACGAGAGCGGGCCTTCGGCCCGGTTTCCAGCGAATGACGACACGGATAAATCCGTCCGTCATTCGGGTCTAAACAGCTTCTTCCCCGGTATCTATCTTGTTAAGTCCCAGTTTATCGAGCGCCAGTTGTGCCGCTATCTGGCTGGCATCTTTCTTATTATACGCTTTTCCCTGGGCTAACAGCGCTCCGTCTACTACGGCCCCCACGGTGAACAATCTGCGGCCGCCCTCCAATCTTTCATCAAGGGTCTCGAACTCCAGGTTCTTACCGTTCTTATTCGCCCAGCCGTATAGTTTGTTCTTATGGTTGATCTCCAGATTCTCCAGATCATCCAGGAAAAGATAAGGCTGAACGATTCTCTCGATCACCCATAACCGTGTTTTATCAAATCCTTTATCCAGGTAGATAGCCCCAACGATCGCTTCCAGGGTATTACCGAAGATCTGGCTCATCTTCAGACTGCTGTCGAATTTGTTGAAATTGCTGATCTTCTTCAGCCCCATTTTGATGGCAATATCATTGAGCTGGTTGCGGTTCACCATCTTGCTCCGCATCTCCGTGAGGAAGCCTTCTTCTTTATAGGGATATTTTTTGAAGAGGAAATCTGCAATGATGGCGCTGAGGATGGCATCCCCCAAATATTCCAGCCTTTCGTTATTCTCATCGGCCCCGTCCTTTACAGAACGGTGCGTGAGGGCGGTTCTATATAACACGGCCTTGCCCGGGGTAAACCCCAGCACATTACGAAGCTGTCTTTTGAATGAGGCGACCGCGGCATCGCCTTTTAATAAACGTTCCAGGATTCCCACACTGACAATCTACAATTTTTTTCGATCCGATAAAAAATAAATAAGGTCGCGTCCGGTTACATCCGTCTTATGCCTGGTATTTTTTTACGATAACGCAGGCATTGTGACCGCCAAAGCCAAAAGTATTGCTTAAGGCTGCCCGGACTGTCTTTTGTTGTGGTTTCAGAAAGGTGAAGTTAAGCCGCGGATCCAGGTCGGGGTCATCCGTCAGGTGATTGATCGTGGGCGGGATCTCGTCATGTACAACGCTCATCACGCACGCAATCGCCTCTATCACCCCGGCTGCACCCAGGCAATGCCCCGTCATGGACTTGGTAGAACTGATATTCACCGAATAAGCATACTCTCCAAAAACATCCGTGATGGCTTTTACCTCGGCACTATCGCCCAGCGGGGTAGAAGTACCATGCGTATTAATATAATCTATGTCTTCCGGTTTCATATGGGCATCCCGCAGGGCCGCAAACATTACATTCTTGGCGCCCAGTCCTTCCGGATGAGGGGCCGTTATATGATAGGCGTCCGCTGTAGCGCCGCAACCGGCAATCTCACAGTAAATATGGGCGCCCCTGGCTTTGGCATGTTCGAGTTCTTCCAATACTAATGCACCGGCGCCTTCTCCCATAACAAATCCATCCCGGTCTTTGTCATAAGGACGGCTGGCTGTTTTAGGATCGTCATTCCGTTCACTCAGGGCTTTCATAGCATTGAACCCACCCACACCAGCCTCACTGACAACGGCTTCCGAGCCACCGCTCAGTATGATATCGGCCATGCCCAGGCGGATCAGGTTAAAAGCCTCCATAATAGCATTGGTGGAAGAAGCACAGGCGCTCACCACAGCGAAGTTCGGACCTCGAAAACCATGCCGCATGGAGATATGGCCGGCTGCAATGTCCAGAATCATCTTGGGAATGAAAAAGGGATTGAAGCGGGGCGTACCATCTCCTTTGGCAAAGTTGATCACTTCTTCCTGGAAAGTGATCAGGCCACCGATACCACTGGCGAATACGACCCCGATCCGGTCCGGGTTCATCGTATCCTTATTGATACCGGAATCCTTCACCGCTTCGTCGCTGGCCGCCAGGGCGATCTGGGTAAATCTGTCTACTTTACGGGCCTCCTTCTTTTCCAGGTGCTGCAGCGGATCGAAATTCTTCAATTCGCAGGCAAACCTGGTTTTAAATTTAGAAGCATCGAACAGGGTAATAAGATCGGCACCGGATACACCTTGTAGCAGTCCATTCCAGTAATCGTTCAAATTATTCCCTATCGGGGTCAACGCACCGATACCCGTAACAACAACTCTTTTCAATTGCATATAGGACTTCCCAGGGTTTTGTGCTGGAATCGTGCTTTGCCAAAACTTAGCCCGATTCCAGCAATCGGCTAATGTCTGTCCTTCGGACGAGCCACTTTCAGTGGCTATGTAGTTTAAGGATAAATCCGCCTCCTAAGCCAGATTGCTTGAAAAGGCGGATCCAACGAATTTATTGCAGCCAACCGGAGTTCCTGCTTATTTAGCGTGCTCTTCCAGATAAGCGATTGCCTGACCTACAGTAGTGATTGTCTCAGCCTGTTCGTCCGGAATGGAAATGTTGAACTCTTTTTCAAACTCCATGATCAACTCAACGGTGTCCAGAGAGTCGGCACCCAGATCATTAGTGAAGGAAGCTTCATTAGTCACCTCGGCTTCTTCGACGCCAAGTTTATCCACGATGATCTTTTTAACCCTTGTAGCGATGTCTGACATTTTTGTAAATTTTAGTTATACGGCTGCAAAAATATAATTTTTGACTTAAACAGAACAAACAAGCCATTTTTAATTTTTACCAGCGCTTTTTCCCGGGGCCCGTTCGCACCGATTTTCCTTCAGGACTTGCACCGGCAGGGCATTGTGTCATAAATTCATAATATGTACTATTTAGGGGCACCCCCCTACCCGCCGGCCCTTTTTTCACCATTTTTCATTTTTCGTCCTTATTTACACCCCGGAATTAGTAAATTTAAATAACTTCGGCCTTCCCGGCCCAAAATTGAACAATGTTCAATCAACCGAAGGTCCCTACTAACAGATATTAAGCGCAGAAAGGCACATTTACACCCGGTCCGGACGCACTTATAAAACTTAAATAACAGCATGGCGCTTAGGATAATAGATCACGGAACGAAGGAGTACCAGCAAATGGTCAACTTACGCAATGAAATATTGCGCAAACCATTAGGCCTGGCGCTTTTAGCGGATGAATTGGAGAAAGAAAAGGACGATGTCCTGATGGGCGCCTTCGAGGACGATGACCGTCTGCTGGGCTGCTGCCTGCTGACGAGAATGGACCCCACTACTATCCGATTACGCCAAATGGCTGTCCCCAATAGCATGCAGGGCAAAGGCATCGGCCGGGCCCTCATGATCTTCGCCGAAAATATCGCCCGCGATCTCGGCTATAAAAAACTCACCATGCACGCCCGCAAGACAGCCCTGGGCTTCTATCAGAAATTAGGCTACCAGGTCACCGGCAACGAATTTCAGGAGGTGACGATCCCGCATTATATTATGGAAAAGGTGCTTTAGCGGGGAGTTGGGGCTACGCGTTAGCGAATTAACCGCATATTGAACGGATAACGGTAGATCTTATTCTCACTGGCCTTGATCGTGGCCACGATCACCAGGACCACATTTATAATGCCCAGGATCCAGAATAAAAAAACCCCGATTACCAGCAATATAAAACTGATGATATACCCTATAATTATTGTTATCTGAAAATTCAGGGATTCTTTGGCATTGGCGGCAACAAATCCGGATTCGTCTTTTTTTACCAGGTAGATCACCAGGGGACCCAGGATGCCGATACCCGGAACAATCGCCAGCACATGGGACAGGATCGCCAGTATCCGCTCATCGCTATTGGGGGCATAAAGAGGTTGTTCGTCCATAGAAGAGGAGGTTTTATTCAATGAATATACTATTTTTTGATGACGATCTTTAAGCGGGAAGTTTGGCAACTTCTTCCAGGGGAGTGTCGTGTACGAACCCGCTCATCCGTTGCAGGAACCGGAGTAATTCCCTCATCGACCGGATATCATCCACTACTAGCAGGAATAATTTGCCGGCCTGCTTTAATTTAGCTTTATTGGTATGCTTCTGAATATATTCCAGGATCAGGCGGAAAGTATCGGATTCAAAATAGGGTGAGTCCGGGCGGTTAATAAAGTAACAACGCAGGTGCTCTTCTTTCAGGATCATCTTCTCAAATCCCAGCCTCACCGCCAATGCACGGATGCGTACCGTATCGAAGAGATCTTCCACCTTGTCAGGTATGGGCCCAAACCGGTCGATCATATCCTTATGAAACTCCCGCAGCTCTTCTTCACTATCACAATTGTCGAGCCGGGTATATAAAGACAGTCGCTCTGTAACGCTCTCCACATAACTGTCAGGTATAAGAATTTCTAAATCCGTATCGATGGTGCAATCCTGTACAAAGTCATCTTTTTTAGAGATCTCTTCCTTGAATAGCTCTTTGAAATCCGTCCGTTTTAACTCCCGGATCGCCTCGTCGAGGATTTTCTGGTAGGTCTCGAAGCCGATCTCCGAGATAAATCCGCTCTGCTCGCCCCCCAGCATATTACCCGCCCCCCTTATATCCAGGTCCCGCATGGCGATCTGGAAGCCGCTGCCCAGGTCGCTATGCTGCTCCAGGGTCTGCAACCGCTTCCGGGAATCCGTCGGCAGGGTGGCCAGCGAAGGCGCCAGCAGGTAGCAGAAGGCCTTTTTATTACTGCGTCCCACCCGGCCCCTTAACTGGTGCAGGTCGCTGAGCCCGAAATGATGGGCGTTATTGACGATGATCGTATTCACGTTAGGAATATCCACCCCGCTCTCCACGATATTCGTACAGACCAGCACGTCATATTTCTTGTCGATAAAGTCCAGGATCCGCTCTTCCAGCTCATTGCCTTCCATCTGTCCGTGCGCATACCCGATACTCAGGTCGGGACAAAGCCCCTGGATGATAGCCGACATTTCCGCCAGTCCCTGCACCCGGTTGTAAATAAAGAATATCTGTCCCCCCCGTTCCGTTTCGTAATAGATGGCATCCCGGATAAAGTCCTCGTTATAGCCATGCAATTCCGTCTGTATCGGCTGGCGGTTAGGAGGGGGCGTATTGATGATGCTCAGGTCCCTGGCTCCCATCAAACTGAACTGGAGGGTCCGGGGAATAGGCGTAGCGGTCAGGGTCAGGCAATCCACATGGGTCCGCAGGGTCTTTATCTTTTCCTTATGCGCCACGCCGAATTTCTGTTCTTCATCGATGACCAGCAGGCCCAGGTTTTGGAATTTTACGTCTTTGCTCAGGATCGCGTGGGTCCCGATCAGAATGTCGACCTTTCCTTCTTCCACCTTTTTCAGGGTCTCTTTCTTTTCTTTTGCCGACTTGAACCGGTTAATATAATCCACTTTTACCGGGAAATCCTTTAGCCGTTCGCTAAAAGTTTTATAATGCTGGAAAGCCAGGATGGTGGTGGGTACCAATATGGCAGCCTGCTTGCTGTCGCAACAGGTCTTGAAAGCGGCCCGGATAGCTACTTCGGTCTTCCCGAATCCTACATCTCCACATACCAGACGGTCCATCGGAGAAGGGGACTGCATATCTTTTTTCACATCAGCCGTCGCCTTGCTCTGATCCGGAGTGTCTTCATAGATAAAGGAGGCTTCGAGTTCCGTCTGCATGTAATTGTCCGGGGAATGCGCAAATCCTTGCTGAGCCTTGCGCTGCGCATATAATTTGATCAGGTCGAAGGCGATCTCCTTCACCTTGGTCTTCGTCTTCTCCTTCAATTTCTGCCAGACATCGCTTCCCAGTTTGTTCACTTTCGGGACGGTACCCTCTTTCCCCGTATACTTCGAGATCTTGTGCAGGGAATTGATATTGACATACAGGATATCGCTGTCCCTGTAAATGATACGGACGGCTTCCTGCAGCCGGCCGTTGGCTTCGATCTTTTGCAGCCCGCTGTAGACGCCCACTCCATGATCGATATGGGTCACATAATCTCCGGGTTGCAATTCCCGCAGCGTTCGCAGGGTGATCGCCTTATTCTTATTATAAGCCTGCTTAACCTTGTATTTATGGTAACGCTGGAATAATTGATGATCCGTATAACATACGATCTTCAGGTCATCATCGATGAACCCTCCGTGAATGGAGATCGGCACGGGCGTAAATTGGATCTCCGCTTGCAGGTCTTCGAAAATGGTATGCAGTCTTTCCAGCTGCCGGGGATTCTCGGCGAACAGGTAGATCGTATATTGTTTGGTCTCCCAGGATTTCAGGTCCCGGATCAGAAGATCGAACTGCCGGTTAAAGGCCGGCTGCGCCTTAATATGAAATTCGATGACGAAGGGGGCGCCATCGGGCCCGGAACCCTGCGCCGAGGGTCCGAATTCCACGAAGTGGAATTTGGACAACTGCGATTCCACTTCTGCCGCCGTCACGAATTCCGCTGCGCTCACCTCTTTCTTTTCCAACCGGTCCTCGTCTTCTCCCGATCCGGAAGCTTCGCGGACGGGCGTCGTCCGGTTCCGGTTCCCAAACACGTTCCTGCCCCCTCCCGGACCCTGCTCATCCGCCAGCCGCTGGCCGGCTGCTATTTCCCGCTCGGTATTCGCCAGGTCCAGGAATAGCCCCAGATCCTCCTCCTGGATCTCCAGCCGTTCCCGGGTAAAAGCCCAGTCCTGCATCCAGACCACGGTGTTTTCCGGGATAAAATCCAGCAGGGATATTTTCTCCCCGGTGTCCAGGCGGGTCTCCATGTTCGGGATAATATTGACTTGCAATAATTTACGCTCACTTAACTGCGTCTCCGGGTCGAAAATACGGATCGAATCCACCTCATTACCGAAAAGTTCCACCCGGTAAGGCTTCTCATTCCCAAAGGAATAGATATCCAGGATTCCTCCCCGGAGGGCAAACTGGCCCGGCTCATATACAAAATCTGTCCGGTCGAACCCCTTCTCCACGAATTTCTCCATCATCCCATTCAGGTCCAGGGTATCGCCGGCCTTGATAGAAATAATGTTTCCCGACAAGGCCTGGGGTAATACGACCTTTTCGAACAAGGCTTCCGGGTAAGTAATGATCAGCTTTTTATTGCTGCCGGTGACGGAGCTGCCGGCTGTGGGCAAGTTCCCCCTGTCCAGGCTGCCCATGGCTGCGGATAACCGGGTGAGGGCTTCCGTGCGCAGCATGACATGGCTGCTGTTCAGGAGCCGGTAGTTCTTTTTATTTTTAAAAGAGGAAGGGAAATAGAAGAGATCGAGGGCGCCCGTCAGGTTCTCGATGGTATTGTGCAGGTAAGCAGCAGCCTCCGCATCTTCACAGACCACCAGGTGATTCAACTGGCTGGTCATACTATGTTGAAATACAGCGCTGATGAGAAAGGCGGGCGAGCTACCCTGCAGGTTCTTACACGAGATACGTTGGGGATGGGACAATAAGAGCTTCTCCGCCAATTGAAAAAGGCGGGGAGAATGTAAAAAAGCCCCTGATAAAACCTCACTATTCATTCAGGGCGCAAAGATACGGCGATTTTATTGTTTTGCCTCTTTCAGGCAACCGCCCATTCCCGGAAAACGTATCTTTATTAATCAGTCCGCCCGGTGTATTAACAATATTAATTTTTTATGGGAAAAAACTTATACTCGCTTCCGGTCAGTTGTTCGCTTTTAGCTTTATTATTTGTCCTTCTCCTTTGTTCACCTACCCGGGCCCAGGTGGTCACCAACAAGGCCGCCTTGCAGCAAGCCAGCCTGCAGGCCGCTCAAAAAGAAGCTGCGATGGCCCAGCGGCTTTCATCCCTTGCCCAACAAAAAGGGTGGCCTTTGAAAATAACCGGCAGGCATGGCCGTATTGCCGTTCTGCGGGGAGTGGATGGCAAGGGCTATCCACTTTATATTTCCACTAATGACAATATCATTTCGGCTGCCACGATCGGCACCAACCAGATCCAGCCTGGAGGAAATACCGGGCTGAACCTCAACGGTTCCTCCGCTTCGGTGAAGGGGAAGATAGCCATCTGGGACGAGGCCAAGCCCCGGCCTACCCATGTGGAGCTGACCGGCAGGGTCACCCAGAAAGATAATGCCAGCTCTATCAGCGACCACTCCACTCATGTATCCGGCACGATGATCGCTACCGGCGTCAATCCCCTGGCAAAGGGAATGGCCTTCGGCGAGCAGCAATTGCTGGCCTACGATTATAATAACGATAACTCGGAAATGGCGGGGGTCGCAGCCAATCTCCTGGTATCCAACCATTCCTATGGCAGTATTGCCGGATGGTATTATAACTCCGGTGCCAGTCGCTGGGAGTTCTGGGGGAATTACAACGATACAGCCGATTATAAATTCGGGTATTACAGCTCCGATGCCCAGGCCTGGGATCAGATAGCTTATAATGCCCCTCAGTACCTGATCTGCAAAGCGGCCAGCAACAACCGGGGAGAGACCGGGCCGGCCGTAGGGGCGTCCTATTGGCGGTATAATAAGGCGGGGGTCATGGCCAGCGCCGGCAACCGGCCCGCCGGGATCAGCAGCAATAACGGGTACGATTGTATCCCGACCTCCGGATGCGCCAAGAACGTCCTGGTCGTGGGGGCGGTGAATCCCATCCCCGGGGGCTATTCCAGCGTGAACGATGTAGTAATGTCCGACTTCAGCAGTTGGGGCCCCACTGATGACGGCCGTATCAAACCCGATGTCGTCGCCGATGGGGTGAACGTTTTCTCCTGTATAGGCACAGCTGACAATGCCTATGACACGTATAGCGGCACTTCCATGGCTACCCCGGCCACTACGGGTTCCCTGCTCCTGTTGCAGGAGTACTATGCCAAATTACATAGCGGAGCATTTATGCGTTCGGCCACTTTGAAGGGGATTGCCATTCACACAGCCGATGAGGCCGGCCCGGCAGAGGGTCCGGACTATACCTTCGGGTGGGGCTTGCTCAATATAAAAAAAGCGGCTGCGCTCATCACTTCCGATACTTCCGTCATCCGGGACCAGCGGATCTATGAAGATTCCCTGTCCAATGCCAGTAAGAATAGCTTCACCCTCACCGTAGTGGCTTCCGGAAAAGGGCCGCTGGTGGCTACCATCAGCTGGACGGACCCCGCCGGGACGCCCATACCTGAAACCGCCAGTAACGTACTCAACAACCCGACCAGGATGCTGGTCAATGATCTCGACCTGCGTATCAGCAACGGGTCGACCACCTGGCAACCTTATGTGCTGAATCCTAAGAATCCCGGCCAAGCCGCCACCACGGGGAATGACAGTCTCAATAACGTCGAAAAGATCGTAGTGAACAACCCGGTGCCAGGTCAGACCTATACCATTACCGTGACGCATAAAGGGACGCTGGCCAATAACGGGCAGGCCTATTCCTTGCTGGTCAGCGGGGCCGGCGGGCAGGCTTATTGCACTTCTGCCGCCACCAGCCCGGCGGGAACCGGTATCGACAATGTCAGCATCAGCAATATCAGCCAGGCCACCACCACCCCCACCTGCAGGACCTATACCGACTATACCGGCCTGACCGCCCAGATCCAGCCCAACCAGCAACTGCCCATCACCATCAAGCTGAGCAGTTGCGATGTCACCACGGCGAGCCGGATAGTAAAGGTCTTTATCGACTACAACAACGACGGCGTCTTTGAAACTAACGAACTGGCGGCTGTCAGCGGCGTGCTTGGCAGCGGCGCCGTCACCTATAGCGACGTCATCACCACCCCCTCTACCCTGATCATTGGCAATTACGGGCTGATGCGCATCGTGGCGGAAGAGACCAGCACTGCCTCCTCCGTATCAGCCTGCGGAAACTATCCCAATGGCGAAACCCAGGACTATACCATTAAGATCGTCGCTCCCTCCACCGATGCCGGCGTCACTCAGGTAATAGCCCCTGCGGGAACGATCTGTGCCACCGACTCGCAGCTGGTCACGCTCCGGATAAAAAATTACGGATCGATAGCGCTGAGTAATATTGCCGTGAGTACGATCATCAGAAGTCCCGGCAAGACGGCGGCCACGCTGACGGGCGTCTATCCGGGCATTATTCCCGCGTACAGCGATGCCATATTCACCTATCAGACGGGCTTCAATGCCCTGTCCGGGACCACCTATACCTTTACCAGCTATACCAGCCTGACCGGCGATCAGCAGGCTTCCAACGATACCATTACGGCAACCCTGGTGGTCAATCCCAATGCCGGCATCCCCAGCGGACAGGCCGAACTTTGCGGCACGGATAAGGTATACTTCAAAGCGAATGCAAGCAGCAGTGACGCCGCCTTCTGGTATACCAGCGCTACGGCCGCCACGCCGATCGCCTCCGGCATCGATACCTCCAGCAGTACCCTAACGCCGGATCACACTTATTACCTGAGCCTGAACGATGCCATCACGAAAGTAGGGCCGGCCAATAAAATGGTCTTTGCCAGCGGAGGGTACAATTCCTACAGCTATAATTTTATCAACTTCACCAACTCCGTCCCGGTGACGATCGAGAGCGCCCGGTTATATATCGGCTATCCGGGGAAGATCACTTTTGTAGTGGCGGATATCAGCAATTTCGATACGACCGCCGGCAGTTATAACATCTCGGTAATTTCTTCGACCACGATCAATGCCTACCCCACGACGCCGAACCCCAAATCCGGCGCCGTCACAGGCAACAACGCAGCAGATACCGGGGCTGTATTCTGGCTGGGCCTTAATGTTCCCACTCCGGGCAGCCATATCATCTACATCGTCAGCGATACGGCCACCATCTTCCGGAACAACGGCATCACCAGCAATCCTTATCCGTTCACGATACCGGGGGTATTCTCGATTACCAGCAACAGCGCCGTCTCCAAAGCCAGCCCTACGATGTATGAGCAGTACTATTATTTCCTGTATGATGTCCGCATCAAGATGGCGAATTGCCCCAGTACCCGGGTACCGGTAGTGGCCACTACGGGGACGGCTCCGCAAATCTCCCTGAACGGGAATGTACTGACCAGTACAGTGGCTGCCAGCTATCAATGGTATATTAACGGCACTCTGATCCCGGGCGCCACCGGACAAACGGACACGGCCATCGTTACCGGTTCTTATACGGTTGTCGCCACGGACGAATTCGGTTGCAGTCAGACCAGCAATGCGCTCGGCTATACTTCGGGCCGGGGGGGCGCCATTTCCCTGGTCATCTATCCGAATCCTAACAAAGGAGTATTTAAAGTCAATTTCGTCGTCAATACGGCAGACAATGTACAAGTCTCCCTTTTCAATACCCTGGGACAGGAAATCTATATGCAGAATTATTCCGGCTTCAGCGGGTTCTTCAACAGCGATATCAATGCGGGGAACCTAAGCTCCGGAGTATACGTTCTTAAGGTGCTGGTGGGGAAGACGAGTTATACGGAGAAAGTGCTGATTATCAGATAAGTTGTGATACGGCCGGCTGGGTCGGCGATTGGCTGGCCCGGGGCTGGAACGAAGAGATTTCCAGGAAGGGGATCAGAGCTCAGTAAACGGGCTTTCGATCCCCTTCTATTTTACAGTCGACCCTTGTAAATTTCTCCGGGACCACTTCCACGGGAGCAATATTATTCTTTTCATCCCGGCGGCTGGCATAGAACAGATCTCCCTTCCTGGTAAAAACGGAATAAAATCCCGGCGGCAATTTTATCTTAAAATACCCCGTATCGTCCGTATCCGCCTGTTTCACCAGTTTTGTATCGATCACTGTGTAATAGGAAGATTGCCCCTGCCGGGTCACCTGGGTAATATTCGTCAGCTCAAAAACATAGATGGTCGATTTTATTCCCCTGGGGGGGCCGGGTTTTCGGTCAGGGGATGGCATCCGGTTGCCGCTGACGGGATAGACGACCCCTTCGATACCCTGATCGGAGGCTTCGCCGGACAGTAGAATGGCGGGGCTTGCCACGATCAGAACAGCCATCCAAAATAGTTTTTCCATAAATCTGATGGGGGTTGAGGCCACTGGGTAAGTTAGGATAATAAAGCCTGAAAAGTCCATAAAAACAGTAATTTTAGCGCGATTTAAACATTATTTATGATCCGATGCAGGCCATCTCCCTTATCCCTTTTTTTTCTTCTGATGCTGGCAGAGCTTTTGGGTGGCCTGGGCTCCCGCGCACAGACCCTTACCAACAGGACGGCGCTGCAAAGATCCAGCCAGGCCAGGGCCTCCCAGGAGGCGGATATGCACCGGATGGTCCTCTCGCTGGCCCGGCAAAAAGGGTGGCCCCTCACCCTGCGGAACAAAAAAGGAACCCTGGCCTATCTGAGAGGGATCAATGGCCAGGGTCTCCCGGTCTATATCTCCACTACCGATAATATCATTTCCGCCGCCACGATCCGGACCAACCAATTATGGGCCGGGGGCAGCACCGGGCTGAACCTTAGCGGGAGCTCCACCAATATGACCGGGAAAATAGCCGTATGGGATGAAGGCCTGGTAAGACCTACCCATGTGGAACTGACCGGAAGGGTCACCCAGGTGGACCATTCGCCCACGCTCAGCGACCACTCCACCCATGTGGCCGGCACCATGATAGCGGCCGGCGTCAATCCTCTTGCCAAAGGAATGTCCTATGGGACGAAAAAACTATCGACTTACGATTTCAATAACGATATATCCGAAATGATGGCTGCAGCGCCCAGCCTCCTGGTTTCCAACCACTCCTATGCCACTATCGCAGGCTGGTACTTCGATGGCGCCCAGAATCGTTGGGAGTTCTTCGGAGATCCCGGCGACACGGTAGATATCCGGTTTGGTCAATATGATGCCGAGACGCAGTTATGGGATTCCATTGCCTATAATGCCCCGGATTACCTGATCGTAAAAGCCGCGGGGAACAACCGTGGCGAGACAGGCCCCGCCGTAGGAGCTACCTACTACCGTATGGATAGCACCGGCAATTTTATCAATGCGGGCGCCCGCCCTGCTAATCTCAGCAGCAATGCCGGCTATAATATCATCGCCACTTACGGATGCGCCAAGAACATCCTTACGGTAGGGGCTGTAGGCCCTATCCCCGGAGGGTATACCCAACCTTCAGATGTGGTGCTGACGGATTTCAGCAGTTGGGGACCTACAGGCGACGGGCGCATCAAACCCGATGTAGTAGCCGATGGATTGAATGTCCTCTCTTCCGTCAGCTCAGCCGATAATGCCTATGATATCCTCAGCGGGACTTCCATGGCCTCTCCCGCTGCCGCAGGCTCCTCTTTTTTATTACAGGAAGAATATGCCAAACTGCACGGCGCCTTTATGCGGGCCGCCACCCTGAAAGGGCTGCTGATTCATACAGCCGACGAGGCAGGTCCCAGCCCCGGCCCCGATTACCAATATGGATGGGGATTGATCAATATGCAAAAGGCGGTGTCTGTCATCACCTCGAAGAATACCGATCAGTTGCTCCAGGAAAACCTTCTCATCCAGGGCAGCCATGATGCCGACACTATCACGGTCATCGCTTCCGGCAAGACCGCCCTAACGGCCACCATCTCCTGGACGGATCCCCCCGGCACTCCCGCATCCGTCGTCGGCGCGAACTTTGCCGATGTCAGCCCCAAACTGGTCAATGACCTGGATATCCGCATTATAGATAACAGCATGGGCACGGGCATAGTCTACAAACCCTGGGTGCTCAACCCCAACAACCGCCCCGCTGCCGCCACCACCGGCGACAATACCCTGGACAACGTGGAAAAAATAACAATCGATAGCCTCATACCCCTCATACCGGGCAGGGCCTATACCATAATTGTCAACCATAAGGGCACCCTGGCCAGGGGTTCCCAGGCCTATACCCTACTGGTCAGCGGCGTAGGGGGACAGGCTTACTGTGCCTCATCCTCTGGCACCACCACCGGGGGCACCCGAATCGACAATGTCAATTTCGCTGGCATCAATGCTACCAATAGCGGCACTGGTTGTAAGACCTATTCCGACTTCACCGCCACCCCGGCCGCCCAATTGCCCTTAGGCCAGACCCTGCCCATCACCATTACCTATCATCATTGTATCCCCAACGTCCTCTACCATACCAATATAGCCGTCTATATCGACTTCAATAATAACGGGAGCTTCACCGATCCCGGGGAACTGGTGCTGCAGAACCCCACCCTGCTCCCCCTCGGAGGAGGCGCTGCCACTTTTAGCGGCAATATCACCATCCCTGCCACCGCCACGATCGGCAGCTACTCCCGTATGCGCATCGTTGCCCAGGACAATGGCGTCCTGGCAACCCCGGCGCCCTGTGGCACCTACACCGGGGGCGAGACACAGGACTACCGGGTCCTCTTCACCACTCCTCCCAATGACGTGGGAGTCACTGCACTGGAATACCCCACCCTCACCACCTGTGCCAATGATTCACAACTGATAGCTATCCACATCCGGAACTTCGGCACGATTCCCCAGACCAGCGTGCCGGTTACTACCGTTATTAAAAATGGCTCTACGGTAGTTGCCACTCTTACGGCTACCTGCCTGGACAGCATCGCCCCAAAAAGTGAAGTGATCTTCACCTATAACCAATCCTTCCCTTCCATAGCCGGAACTACCTATACCTTTAACAGCAGCACGGCGTTGGCCACCGACCTGAATACCGGCAATGATCAGAATCAGTCCACGATCACCGTGAACACCGGAGCCGGCACGGCCTCCGGAACAGCGATCCTTTGCACCGCGGCGGGCACCCAGGTACTCCTGAAAGCTACGACAACGGGCAATGACCTGCCTCTCTGGTATGATAGTCCTACAGCCGCCACCCCTATTGCAGCCGGAACGAACACGACTGCCAATGTGGTCACGTCCAACAAGACCTATTACCTGGGTCTCAATGACCTGAAGGCCAAGGCAGGCCCTCCTGGCAAGCTGGCTTATTCCAATGGGGCGGGAGCTTATTTCCGCTTCGGGGGCAATTTCCTCAAGTTCACCAGCAGCGTGCCGCTCACGATCGAAAGCGCTAAAATGTATATTGGCCACTCCGGGCAGGTCTCGCTCACGCTGGCTACTCTAATAAGTTATACCAGCCAGGGATATTCGTATATCCCCCTCTATCATACCATCGTCGATGTATATGCTACCACAGCCCACCCGGATACGTCCAGGCAGGTGAATGTATCTGCGGGAGACAATACGGATACGGGAGCTGTCTTTTATCTGAATATTCCTGTCCCCACGCCGGGTGACTATATCATTCTGATCGATTGCCTGAACCATGCGTCCGCCTTCGTGAATATCAGCTCTACGAATCTTCCCTATCCGGTCACCCTGCCGGGTGTATTCTCCGTCACGGGCAATGACTTCCGCGATGATCCGAAGGCAGACAGCCTTACCTACTTTAAGAAATTCTATTTCCCCTTCTACAATGTAGGGGTCCGGCTGGCCGGCTGCCCCGGCCCGCGAACGGCTGTAGTGGCTACTACCCCTCCGGCACCCACGATCACGCTGAGCGGAAATGTGCTCACCAGCAGCGTCCTCAGCGGCAACCAGTGGGTTCGCGACGGAGCGGCGATCACCGGCGCTACGCAACAGGTGGATACCGCTACCCTGCCGGGTGTCTATCAATCCATCGTCACCGATGCTGCAACGGGATGTTCCCTGCCTTCCAACTCCATCAATTATACAGGAAAAGGCAATTCCAATGATGCTATCGGTCTTAAAGTCTACCCCAGCCCGAACAATGGGAGCTTCCAACTGCAATTCTTTGTGGATACGCAGGATAATACCAGCATCAGCCTGATCAATACCCTGGGCCAGAAAGTCTATGAGGCGTCATACCCGAATTTCGTCGGGCAGTTCTCCCGGCAGATAGAGGGGGGGAGTCTGGCTTCGGGGATCTATGTGCTTAAGATCGTGCATGGCAACAGCACGTATATCCGAAAGATCCTGGTAAAAAAATAATCAACACACCATAAAAAAATATATATTAGCAGTATCGATTGCTTGCCATATACTGAGAAGAGGGCGGATCTTTGGGATCCGTTCTTTATTTTTAGCAGGCCGGCCCGATGAATCTCCCGTGACGATCAGTAATCTAAAGGCTCGTCAATCACTTCAAATTCATCCGCATGCTTCAACCTTGGCAAACAGGTAAGATCATTCGCATCGAGAATGCAACAGAGCAGACCCGCCGGTTCTGGATCCAGTTGCCGGGCCTGGAGTCCTTCGATTTTAAGCCAGGCCAGTTTGTTACCTTAGACCTTCCCATTCACGAGAAAGCCAACAAGCGCATTCGCAGCTACTCGATCTCTTCCTGGCCTGATGGCACCAATGTCCTTGAACTGGTGATCGTTTTGCTGGAAGGGGGAGCTGGTACCCATTATTTATTTAACGAAGTGAAAGTAGGGAGTGAATTGACCCTTCGGGGTCCCCAGGGGGTATTCACCCTGCCGGAGCCCATCGAAAAAGACCTGTTCTTTATCTGCACGGGCACCGGGGTCGCCCCTTTCCGTTCTATGGCCCATCATCTGTTAAACCATCATATCCCCTATAAGGAGATCCACCTGATCTTCGGGTGCCGTCATTTCAGTGATTGCCTGTATGAAAAAGAATTGAGGGAACTGGAAGAGCAGATGCCCAATTTCCATTACATCCCCACTTTCTCCCGGGAAACGCCGGATAATCCGCTTATCCGAATAGGATATGTACATACAGTCTATGAGGAGATCTGTCGCAACCACCAGCTTGCATCGGCTTCCGGGGAGTTGAAGCCGGCTTCTTTCTTTTTATGCGGGTGGAAAAATATGATTGACGAAGCCAGGCAGCGAATCCAATTGCTGGGCTATGACCGGAAATCCATTCATCAGGAGTTATATGGGTAACAGGCGGCGACCGCGGATCGCCCGCCAGGCCTTATTTGGATATTTTTTCTTTCGAAGGAGATTCTTTTCCATTGATTTTCATAGAGATTACAGGGCTGGACTGTTCGCCTAATTTCTTTTCCAGCTGGACAAAGACTTTTTGCATTTCCAGGATCTCAGCGTGGCTGCTCATCATTTCGGCTTCCAATTCAATGATCCTTGCCTGTTTTTTTGCTAATCTCTTCCTGCTTGCTGCAAATCCCACAATAGCTCCCCCGATTAATGCCGCAACAAAAATAATTGGATTGATAATTAAATCAAATGTAATGATCATCTTAAAAAATTATTTAAGGTTCAGAAACAACGGAAGACAGGCTATTCAAAAGGGGATTGCGACAGGCTCTTTTCAGGGGATAGGATAAGGAAATAAATCCCTTATAGGGGTCAAATATAACGCTAAAGTAACATAAACTTTGGATAAACAAGGAAGAATTGATTTAAAAAATTGCCTTATTGACGATCCCCGGAATCGCGCTGATCGCCACCCGTTCCTGCTGCATACTGTCACGATGGCGGATCGTTACGGTCTGGTCTTCCTTGGTCTGATAATCAATTGTCACACAGAAGGGGGTGCCGATGGCGTCCATCCGGCGGTACCTTCTTCCAATCGTGTCTTTTTCCTCATAATAGCATCTGAACTGCGGTTTACAGACCTCCATAAGTTCCTTAGCGATCTCCGGCAGGCCATCCTTCTTGTTAAGGGGTAAAATGGCCAGTTTGATAGGGGCCAGCCTGGGGGGGAATTTCAGCACCACCCGGCTATCCGGCTTTTCCGGCGTACTAAGGTCTTCCTCCCAATAAGCTTCGCTCAGGACCATGAGCACGGTCCTGTCCAGCCCGATAGAGGTCTCGATCACATAGGGGATATAATTCTGGTTGATCTCCGGATCGAAATACTGGAGCTTCTTTTTACTGTATTCCTGGTGATTCTTCAGGTCGAAATCCGTCCGGGAATGGATGCCTTCCACTTCTTTGAATCCAATGGGGAAATCATATTCGATATCGCAGGCGGCATCGGCATAATGCGCCAGCTTGACATGGTCGTGAAACCGGTATTTTTCTTTGGGTATGCCCAGGCCTAGATGCCATTTCATCCGGGTCTCCTTCCAGTATTCATACCATTGTTTTTCCGTGCCGGGCCGGATAAAGAACTGCATTTCCATCTGCTCGAATTCCCGCATCCGGAAGATGAATTGCCGGGCTACGATCTCATTGCGGAAGGCCTTGCCGATCTGGGCAATCCCGAAAGGGATCTTCATACGGCCGGTCTTTTGTACGTTGAGAAAGTTCACGAAAATTCCCTGGGCGGTCTCCGGCCGCAGGTAGATTTCGCTGGCTTCTTCGGTGACGCTGCCCAATTGGGTGGAGAACATGAGGTTGAATTCCCGGACATCCGTCCAGTTGGAAGTGCCGCTGACGGCGCATTTTATTTTCCGGTCTTCTATCAGCTTCTTCAGGCCGCTGAAATCGCTGGCAGCCAGGAGGCGATCCATTTCCGCCTGGAGGGCGTCAGCCTCATCCTTATTGCCCGCCTTATCCAATTCCTCTATTCTCGCCTCGATCAAATGGTCGACGCGATATCTCTTCTTACTGTCTTTATTATCGATCATCGGATCACTGAACCCATCGACATGGCCACTGGCTTTCCAGGTGGTAGGGTGCATAAAAATGGCGGCATCGATCCCTACGATATTCTCGTGCAATTGCGTCATGCTCTTCCACCAATGATCCTTAATATTTTTCTTCAGCTCGCTGCCATATTGACCGTAATCATATACAGCGCTCAGCCCGTCATAGATCTCGCTGGAAGGGAAAATAAACCCATATTCTTTACAATGCGAAATGATCGCCTGGAATCTACCGGTATCGTTTGCCATAGTCGGCAAAGATAAAGTTTTCTCAGGTTCGGAGCCCACCCTTACATTTGTTCTGTTATGTCCATCGAATTTAAAGAACGGAAAACTCCCCTCCTGGAAAGGTTCGGGGTCTATTACCTGGATCTTTTCCGGAAAAAAGACCTCCTTCATCATGTCTTTGATTTTTCGGACGCCGAACTGACGAGCAAGGTCAATCGCATTTCGGCAAAAGGGATCGTCTTTTCGGCGCTTATCGGATTGGTATGTGTCTGGCCGACGGTCTGGGTCGGAGTGCTCCGGCAGAACGACCCCTGGTATATCCAGTATACCTGGGTCGGGGGCGTGACGCTGGCCTCCATCATCCTTGAATTCTACCTGCTGTTCATCATAGCCCTCAGGGCTGTCCATGAAGTGAGTGAATTGATCAACATCCGTTCGCATGCCGCTCCCCGGGCCGCCGGGCCTGACCCGAATCCAAAATATTTTTTGCAGAGCGGCCCCTTCAGCATCACTAATATCCTTTCCCGGGCGGCCCTGGAAATCCAGGATCCCGAACTACACATTCTGGGGATCGACCCCTTCAAGAGGGTATCTAAGAAGAACCTCTTATTACTGGGACTGCTGTATAAATGCAAGATCATCCTTACCAACCTGGTGGCTAAATGGTTGCTCCTCCATATGGCCGGTCCTACGATTGCCGGCGTTTCCATCAACTATATCGCCCTTCCCGTAGAATGCTTCTGGAATGCGCTGGTGATCCGGCGGGTGGTGAAAGAAGCCCGTCTGCGCCTGTTCGGCTTTGCCCTCTGCAACCATGTAGCGGACCATATCCTGGAAGAAGGGATCCTTCACCGGCTCTCGGAGCCCGCAAAGATCGGTTGCCTGCGGGCTATCGGTAATGCGGTGGTGCTGGCCCGGAACTATCATCCCAACATGATCGTATTGCTGCTCCGCTTCCAGCATTTGCTGCACCTCCATAAAGATCATCATTATGACGACTGGGACCTGTTCCTGGAGGCCCTGCGTACCGCCCCTGAAAAAGAGCGGTGGTTCCTGCTCAACCTCTTCACCATTGCCGCGGCTTTCGACGGGAGGATCTCCCATATCGAGGCGGAAAATATGAAGGATGCTTATGGCCCTTACTATGAGGTATACCGTCCCCGGCTCCTGCAGCTCACCGCTCACCTGCACGCCGGGCGCCTCAACGCCGCCGCCACACTCTGTAAGATCGATTTTACGGTGGGATGAAAGGGCCGACGCTTTCACCAGGGCTCTTGGCCAACTATTTCAACTTCTCATTCCCTTTGTGCCTTTCCGCGTCGCGGATACTCTTCTTCTCGAAATTTTTCTCCAGGGCTTGGGTCAGGTCCACTCCCGTCTGGTTGGCGATGCATAGCAATACCCATAACACGTCCGCCAGTTCATCGGATAATTCTTTCCCCTTATCCGATTCTTTAAAAGACTGATCCCCGTAGAGCCGGCTCATCAGGCGGGCTACCTCTCCGACTTCCTCCGTCAAAATCGCCATATTGGTCAGTTCGCTGAAATAACGCACTCCTGTCGTATGGATCCAGGTATCCACGAGCCGTTGGGCCTCCTGTATCGACATTGCTTGTTCCGGCATATTCGTTTATTTTAACCACTAAGATAATAAAAACGGCTCCCTGTTAACGGGGAGCCGGTGGAGGTTGTCGGGGTTGATGAACTATAGGGCGGGCAGGGGTTAATCTCCCAAGTTAACCTTTAAAAAATTACCCTTATCGTCAAATATCAGTTCCTTACCCTTTATTTCGGCTTCATAGGTCAGCGTTCCTTTAGCATCTGTCACTTTAGCGGCCTCCTTAATGGACTGTCCTTTGTAGTGCGTCTTTACATAGGTAGTAACGGCGGCAGGCAGTTCGGTAGCAGGAATGGCCTGCGCGTATTCGAGGAATTCTCCGGTTGGCGTATATTGAACGCCGTAATCCTCACCGGATTTGCCGCCCCAGTTGGCTTCATAATTTCCCTTTTCCTTTTCCCAGGTCACTCCGGAAGCCTGAGGGTACTTTTTCATAAAAACAGATTTTACTGCAGATGGAACGGCAGATTCCTTTAATTTTTGCGCCATAGATCCAATCGTAATAGTGGAAAGCGCTGCAATGATCATGAGTGTTTTCATAAATTATAATTTAGGATACTAAGCTCCGTTGCGATCCTGTGAGAAATCTGTAAAAATTTCTTCCTTTCCCTGTATTAGCCCCTCTTATAATAAAAAAACTGCCATCTTTTTGTTAAAAGATGGCAGTCCAAACTTATACATCAGACCGGAGGTCTTTCGATTTTAATTACGCAGGCTTGTATACCAGTACGGCAAAAGTGCCGGGCTTCACCTTACGCGTTCCCGTTTCGAATTCAGGGGCGCTCAGGTAGATCTTACGGGTCTTCTTGTCGAAAGCCATGGTCTTTGCCCTCGGTTGCGTGGCCAGGGTCTGGATCACGCTGTATTCATCCGCGGATTGTTGTTTAATGATCGTAAGGGTGGCGTCTCCGTTAGAGGCAAGCACCAGTTTATTAGCGGCATCATAGATAACGGCATCTACACCGGCTCCGATCGGAAGGGTGGTGATCACCTTTCCCGATGCGGCATCTACTACGCTGAGTCCTTTATTAGTACGGCATCCCGTGAACAGGCGGTTATTGGCAATATCCATGGCGATACCGGTGGGACCGCCGCAGGGAGACAGCGGGTAAGTCGCTTTTACGGCCAGTGTCTTCGTATCGATCACCTTCAAAGCGTTCAGGTCTTCGATATTATTAAATACCAGCCCTTTCCCGTCGGACACGGCGAATTCGGGACCACCGCCCAGCTCAATCGTCTTTACCAGGGTCAGCGTATTGATATCGATCACGCAGGTATTCTTGCTATCCCCGTTGAATACGAACACTTTTTTTGAAGAGGGATCATAAATGATGGCGTCTTCGTCCGTTGACGGCAAAGGGATCGTCTTAATGATCTTGAAGCTGGTCAAATCCACCACTACGACCGAATTGCCTTTCCCATCGCTGATGAATCCCTTGTTTACTTCATTGACGATCGCGATGCCGTGCACTCCTTTCATCCCGTCGATGGAGGCTATCGGTTTTTCTGTGGCCAGATCGATCACATTGAAGGAAGTCCCGTGTGAAACGAATAAATGGTTATTGACTTCATCGATAGCGATATAGTCGTAACCTCCATCGCCCGGTACGGGTATTTTCTTATCAAAAGCATAGGATTGCGCATGGAGCCTTGCCCCAAGGCCAAGCAGGAAGAAAACTCCGATGGACAGAATGAATTGTTTTTTCATGTTGTGTTATTTGTGTTATTACGTTATAGGAACTAAACCGGCGATTTACCGGTGCAAGCGCATAAAGTTCGGAGATCAAACTGATAAAATATTGGGAATATTTTGAAGAGAATCTGAACTTTTTGGATTAAAAAAAGACAGTATCCTTGAAGATACTGTCTTTTTTTCCGAAAGGCAGGACATTTAAAAGAAATTAATAGCCAGGTACGTGACGGTTTCCTTTACCGTTAGAAGTATCAGAAACGTAAGCGCCGATATCATTGTTATAAGTCGTGTTACCCTTTCCGAGAGCTGGGGAATTTGCCTTTAAATGAAAATCATAGGAGGCTGGGATGACCCGAAGGCTCATGTCCGGAGTGGCAGGGTAGGCCGGGTAATTCACGAACAGAGGATCATTGACTTTATTCATCATACCAGCCGCAGATGAGTCAATGATATCCGAGGGCTTGATCATACCCTTTTCACCGGCGGGATACAGATATTGCCGTAAAGAATCGACAGTGACATAGAAATAGTTATTCCCATAAGTAGTGTTCGCAAAATCTGCCTGAGGAGTGATATCCAGGCTCCAGTAGTTGTTCACCAGCAGGTTGTTATAAACAGTAGCCTTTGAATAAGCATCCACGATGACACCCCGGCCCGGCTCTCCGGCCCCGCGGCGGAAGCCGTTATCTACACAGGTATTGTTATATACGGTGATATTCGTCTGAGGATTGGCGATCGTTGAGCTGGTAAATACCTTAATAGCGGTGCCTGCTCCGCCCCATAGAACGTTATAAGCTACTATGCCGGTTGCGCCGGAGTGGAAATCGATGGCATCGCCATCCGTGGTGCCGTTACCATAGAAGCTGTTGCGCAGAACCTTGACACTTGCCGTAGCATATACACCGATGGCATTGTCCTGCCCGCCGACGAACCAGCAGTCTTCGATATCAACAGGAATAGAAGTAGAGACGGCAATCGTCTGCCGGGTCTTCCCGGTAGAATCCCCTTTTCCGGCCCAAAGGATCTTAGTCCATAAAAAGGTGACAGCTTTAGCGCTGTCGCACTGGAATCCGCCCCATTGTCCCGGTTGCGCAACAGGAGCCGTAAAGGTGATGGGAGCGGCTTGGGTACCCAGGGAATTGATAACCCCCTGAATAAAAAAGGCGTGGTTAGCGGGAACATTAATGGTAGCCCCTGCCTGAACGGTCAATGTGTCGGTCTTAAGCACGGTAATATCTCCATTGATGGTGTATGTATTGCCGGCCAGCAGCGTTCCTTTCCAGGCTCCTCCGTTCAAAGTCGTATTAGAGCCGATCGGCGTAGCTACCACGTTGTTCGTGTTAGTGGAAGATGAGCTCTTGGAACACGCGGAAAAAACAAAGGCAATCGTCCCGGCGACGGCCATCATTTTAATGGATTTCTCTAACATCTGATTAAGTCTCTTTTTCATGTTAATTTTTATTTTTGTACTAAGAATGAATGTGCCTGTTTATTAATGAGCATATCTGATACCTACGCTGTAAGTAGCCTTATAAGCGTCAGTGGACACCAAAAGCGACTGAACGTACTGCTTGGTAACCGTGTTCAACAGGTTATTGAATTTGCCAAAAACGGTAAAATGTTTATGAATGTCTTTTTCCAGGGAAAAAGCCAGCGTATTCAAGGCTCGTTGATAATAATCCGATTGATAATAGGAGGAGACCGAGGCCAGGGTCTTTCCCTGGTATCCGTAGGCCAGCTGGGCGAAGAATCCCTTCTTGACACTTTTGTAGAGCAACGAAAAATTGACAATATGGTCCGTCTGACCTTGTAATGGGCGAGTCTCGTTTAAGTAGTTGCCGGTATATGCCAATTTAGAACTTGTAACGGCCGAATGCGTATAAGTATAATTCCCGGTGATCCCGAAATTCCCCCAAAACTTCGTAAAAGCCAGCTCTGCCCCATAGTTTTGCGCCGTACCGCTATTGAGGGGCTGAAGAGTGCGCCTCCCTGACGAAACACTAAGCAATGTCTGTTCGATGGGGTTCTGAATGTTTTTATAGAACGCGCCTACGAAAATATTTTCTTCCCCCCTGGGAAAAAACTCATAGCGAAGGTCATAACTATCCGCTACTGTATGCAGCAGAAAAGGGTTGCCTTTTATATCATAGTCAGGGGTAAAAGACGTGGCGGGGACCAATTCATAAAAACTGGGCCGGGAAATGGACCGGAAATAGGAGAAATGCAGGGCCTCCTTTTTGGAAATCTTATACTTTACAAAGGCGCTTGGCAGGAAATCCTGGTAATTCTGATTACCGGAATTGGGCGCCGTCAGGCTATGCACCCGGATATCCCAATCGGTCTTGGTATTCTCCACACGCAATCCTCCGCCTGCCTCCCATTGCCTGACCTTGTACCGCGCCATAATGTATTCGGCATAGACCACTTCCGTTATTTTATAATTTTGCGGATTATAGACATTCGCACCCGCCGAATTGGAAGGTTCCCACTGGGCATCGTAAATATTTGTCCATTGGGGCTTGCTGTTGGCTCCCCCGGTGGAGGAAGTAGCCGGGGGCACCAGGTTATAGTCATCTTCCGTATTGTACCTTGACTTGCTCCGGTACAATCCACCGGTCTTTAATTCCAGGTCATTAGCCCCCCATTTTTTGCGGTAGACAAGGTTCAGGATACCTGTATAATCCTTATCGTCATTTTTTAACCAATTCCGTGTGATACCGTCAAAATTAGTTTGCGTCTTGCTAAAATCGTTCTGAATGCGAAAATCGGTATTAATGGTCGCCAGGTCCGGCAACCTTCTTCCAGCTTCCGACCGGACACCCGCCCAGTCCAATGAAAGATCGGGAGTTAGTAAATGGTAGCCGGATATTTTCAGGTTTTCAACATGCTGGTGTTGGGTAAGGGATTGGTAAGCCGGGAAGACCTGGCCGGTACCCGGAACCGTCCGGCCCGTTCCGACCAGGGTGGTATCCACGCTGAACCGTGTCTGGGCCAGATAGCTGTAGATATATAGATTATCGATATTTATTTTGTTCTTGTCATTAAATACATAATCTATATGGGCTACCAGTCCGTTGTTCAACTGTTGGGTATATCCCTGATAATTCGATACGGCCGTAGCCTGTAATTCAGTCGTGGTGGCATTGCCTGGAGAAGCGGTAAACCGGGAACTGACATTGCCGTAATATTGATTTTGTACGTTATCCGCCAGCACCACCCCGATCTTATCGTGCAAAAATCGCTGGGTATAGGAAAACCCTGCCAGGACTGTCGGAGGCGCCTGCTTCGAATGAAAATCAAGATTGGAGCGGGAGAAATCGTTGGGCTGGGCCGAATAACCCGGCGGGTTACGCTGGATAGGACTTAATTTCTGAATATCGGATTTCTTAAAGTCAATGTATTTCTGGTCAAAAAACAATTGGCCATATCCGACACTGGCCGTCGCTTTAAAAGAGACGACTTCCGGCGCGTCTTTCACCACCATATTGACCGTCCCGCCGATCGCATCTCCCTCCATATCCGGCGTCAGGGATTTACTGATCTCGATATTGCTTAAGATATCCGAGGGAATGATATCGAGCTGCACGAAACGGGCCTTGTTATCGGGGCTGGCGATTTTGATCCCATTGACCAGGGTATTGTTATAACGGGGCGCAATTCCCCGGATCACGGCATATGCCTCATCCCCCCCGCTGGAGCGTTGCACCGTAATACCGCTCATCCGTTGCAATACATTGGCGGCATTGATGTCCGGAGAGCGCACCATGGCCTGGGAAGAAATGATGTTGGTGATACCCGCCGCATTCTTTTCCCGGTCCCTGGATCCCGACTCTTTCTCCCGGTCGCGCTGGCCGAATACAGTGACCTCGGTCAACGATTTCCCTTCCAGGTTAAGCCCGATAAACAATTTGAACGATTCCCCCGCTTTGAGGACGATATGCCGGGTAATGACCGTATATCCGATATTTTCAATGGTAAGGTCGTATTCCCCGGCCTGTAAACCTGTAATTTCAAAATTCCCTTTATCGTCCGCCACTTTTTTAATGGCGGTCTTATTGACGATGACATAGGCGCCCGGCAACCCATCTTTTGTAATCGCATCGGAGACGTTTCCTTTAATGGAAGCCGTTTGGGAAAACGCAAATTGCGATGAAAACAGAAGTATTAAACATGAAATACCCACTCTAATAAGCATACTAGTACTAGTTAAATTTTGTTAAGGATCACAGCCTTTTTAAGATCAAATAGCCAAAACCTGATGCGAAAAGATTAAAAAATCCGGCAGCATGCTATTTTGGTTGAGCAAAATTCATTCTAATCAGGAGATGGATTGCATGGAGAAGGCAGAAATAAAGTTTAAGTAATAATTGGATAACGATTTGGTAACATGTTGTAGTTAAATACAAAATTTCTTCAGGATTAAACCAGAAAGGGTTTTTAATTCGATAACATAGCTCAGAATTCCTCCAGAATTTTAAAATTACTTTGTAGGATCCCGGTTAATTCAATGGCCTGGCAAATGAATAAAACTCATTTCAGATGAAGGTCCTGATCATAGAAGACGAGGCGGCCCTGGCACAAAGTATGGCAACTTACCTGAGAGGGGAGAACTACCTCTGTGAGCTGGCTCCGGATTGCCGCACGGCGCTGGAGAAGATCGACAATTTCGACTATGACTGTATCCTTTTGGATATCACCCTGTCGGATGGCAACGGCCTGACCATCCTAAAAGAACTGAAGGCCAATAAAAAGACCGATGGCGTCATCATTATATCCGCCCGTAATTCCATTCATGATAAGATCGACGGATTGAATATGGGCGCCGACGATTATCTCAGCAAGCCCTTCCACCTCTCTGAATTAAGCGCCCGGATAGCCGCCGTTATCCGCAGAAGGCAATTTGGCGGCAATGAAATGCTCCATCTTAATGAACTGATCATCAATCTCTCTGCCAAAACCGTGTCGGTTTTGGGCGTTCCTGTGGACCTGACCCGTAAAGAATACGACCTGCTGCTCTATCTTTCTTCCAATAAGAACCGGGTCATCTCCAAAAACGCCATCGCCGAACATCTATGGGGTGAAGAAGCGCTGGGTTATGACAATCTCGATTTTATTTACTCGCACATGAAAAATCTCAAACGGAAATTACACCAGGCAGGATGTGGCGACTATATCCGGTCCATGTATGGGATGGGGTATAAATTTGAAATAAAGCCCTCCTAAAACGCCACAGGCGTTTGTCCCAACCGAGCGAAGCGAAGGTAACCGAGGAACGAGCGAAAGCTCGGACGAAGGTTACGAGCGTAGCTCAACGAGAAGGAGCGAGGAACGAAGCTCCGACGAAGTTCTGCCATCGTTAGATACGAGAGCCCGAAAGTTCATCTTTCGGGCTCTCGCTCTTTTCGGGCTTTCGCTCTTCTGTAAAAATTTAAAGAGGATTACATCAATTTGAACACCAGGCCGATTTGTAAGGCCGTGATATCATATCCGGCTTCTGCGTTGAAACCAAAATTAGGCGTTACGAAGTAAGAAGCGCCTACGAAAACACCGGGGGCCGGGATGACCGAGCTGTGGCTGTAATCCGGATTGTTGTACTTAACGTGGTGGAAACCTAATCCGGCCGAAACACCGCCATAAGTATCCAACCCGGGCACCTGCCAGCCATAATGCCAGGCGGCCCTGGCTGCTGCTACGATTGTCGAAGAGTGATAGTTATCATAGCCTTGATACCCGCCGCTGGACCAGGATCCGCCGATCTCACCTCCAAGGGTTATCACGCCGGGGCCTGCCTGCCATAATGCCTTTTCGATGGCTATTTTCGTTCCAAAACCGGTATTATAATCATCGCCTTTATAATCGGCGCCAACCCCTACTCCTAAGTTGAGGATTACATCCCCCAGTTGTACGGGTGTGACCGGGCCGTTGCCGCCGCTGTGACCATGGTGCGACTGGGCGAAAGTCATAGTAGATACACTAATACCGAGAACGATCAAAATAACCTGGATAAATTGTGCTTTTTTCATAGTTCTATTTTTGCAAATATAATACCAAATAAATAAAATACTTATGGGTTTTGGGTGGGTGTTAGGGTTGCTTATTGCCGGTCTTTTGTATCGAGGAGGATCGTCACCGGCCCGTCATTGATTAATTCCACTTTCATGTCGGCGCCGAACTCCCCGGTGTGGATTTTTTTCCCCAGGTCCCCTTCCAAACAGGCAATCATTTGTTCATACAAGGGGACAGCGATATCCGGCTTACTGGCCCGGATATAAGAAGGCCGATTGCCTTTCTTCGTAGAAGCGAATAAGGTGAATTGACTCACGAGCAGCAAGTCCCCTCCTGCCTCCTTTACGGAAATATTCATAACGCCGGCCGCATCGTTGAAAATGCGCAGGTTGACGATTTTCCCGCTGAGCCATTCTATATCTTCGGGATTATCTGCATCTTCGACCCCTAATAATACCAATAGGCCGCCCTCAATAGCCGCTTTCCGGACGCCTTCGATGGTGACGGATGCCTGGCTCACCCGTTGCAGTACAACACGCATTTTTTTTTATAGGTTATGTTTACTTCGAGTCATAATGTCTTTCTAAAGGCCTCAGTGAGCCGCCGGAGGCGGGTTCCAGAAACCCGTCTGCAGGCACCCATCGCCGCCGCAGGGGTTTCAGCTTTGGCAAATGTAAAACCCCTTTTTCTTCCGAACTGACGATGAGCGCGCCGACAAGCATCAGGATCAATATAATGGTGGCCATCATTTGCACCTGCCTGCCCAGGTAAAAAGAGGTTGGGCGGAAGACAAAACGGATAACATGGCGCCCGGGAGGTAAGGACAGCCCCCTCAAGACATAATTCGTGCGAATAATGGGCTCCTCCCGATTATCTACCCACGCCCTCCATCCGCGGTCATAAAATATTTCGCTGAATACCGCAAATTGTTTCGTCTCCGATTCCGACAGATAAGTAATCAGGTCATTGTCATTTTTTACCAGTTCGATAACCGCCATCGTGTCCGGATTGGAGTCTAAAGATATCTTTTGCCGGTCTCCATCGAATGCGATGGCTGTGTCTTCAGGATGCAACCGGGTCAGCGCGTTCATGACAGACTGGGGGCTGTGTTCGAACCGGACGGTACGCACGAACCATACCGGGCCCAGCGAGCTGTCATTCCTGTATACGGAGTCTCTGCCGGAAGGAAGTGGCTTGATAATATATTTCGTATTCAACATATTGATCACCGGGCTGCAATGGGGGTAGTTGAACAACTGCCGGTTAATAAGATCCTCATAGATACGCAGCTTAGCCGCATGGTAACCTCCGATGGAATGGTGAAAATAGGCTGTCATCGCCCCGTAACTTAAGGCGTTCGACACGCTGTCCCGTATATCTAAAACCCGGTAATATCCCTTATCTTCCAGGACCTGCTTATCGGCGGCTGTGGCGGAAAAGTTCTGATTGTAATCCACCTTTTCCTTATAATTATTGTTATTCAGGTATTTCAGATCTATCCCCATCACATCCACGAAGCAAAGAATTCCTGCTATTCCTAAAAACAGCGCCGGCTTGAGCCGGGTCTTCATATAAAGGGCGATCAGCAGGGCCGCACCGGCAATAAAGAGGAAGGATCGCAGACCGCTCCAAAGGAACAGGGATTGGCGGTCCACCCGTAGCCCGTTCACATAATCCCGCATATCCTTCAAGGCGCCGCTTCCCCGGGCGGCGGCCTTTTGCAGCAATTCCCCGTCCAGGGCGCTCGTATAATCGTAACGGCTATACAGGAAGGCCAGCGCCGCGAAAATGCCCCCGGTAAAGAGCAGCCCCCATTTATATTGCCGCCACAGCGCCGCCGGGTTGCCCCTGCCTGCTATTTTTTCCAGGGTGAGCACGGCCAGCATACATAAAAGGAAAGTAGGTACAATGATGATCATACTGGGGGCCCTGAATTTATTATACATAGGCAACACTCTCAGCAGGAAGCTATTGAATGGCTGAAAATAACTTCCCCAACTCATTACGATGCTGAGGATACAGACGCCCAGTATCCACCATTTATGTTTGTTATCCAACAGGAACAGGCCGATCATCGCTAAGAAGCAAATGATAGCTCCCGCGTAAGGCGGACCGGATACCAGCACACCGATACCCCCCCAGTAATATTGAGGTCCGCCCTCACCGATCTGGCTGGCCAGTTCCGGGGGCATTTTTTCAAGGGCCACGACAGCTTTCGAACGTTCTTCCGGCAATTCCAGGTCCGTACTGCCCCCGAAGATATCAGGTACCAACATGACGAAAGGCTCCGTGCGGTACATACTAAAATCAAAAGCGGAATTCTCGCTCAGTCCATCTTCCGTATAGCTGCTTTGCTTATCGGCCAGTTCGCTGCCTCCCCGCACCGTTTCTTTGGAAGAGTCATAGGTGGTGAAAAGGGATACGGCATTGCTGAGCACGCCTGTCGCCGCCGCTCCCAGGGTAATGACCACTACCCGGCCCAGGTGCCGGAAATCTTTTGCCCGGATCCAGCGGATAGCATAGCCCACAAATAGAAAGGCAGCGATGATCCCCCCATAATAGACGATCTGCATATGCCCGATCGACACCAGCAAAGTCATGAACAGAGCCGTCAATGCCATCCCCTGCCAGTACTTTCTTTCGAAGAGGAGGATCAGGGAAGCGATCAGGCCCGGCAATAAGGCAATGGACTGCATCTTGGTATCGTGCCCTACGGCAATGATGACGGGGTTATAGGTGGCGTAAGCGTAAGCCAGGGCCCCGATGATACCGATATAGGGATTAATGCGGAGAGCCAGGGCCAAAAAATAAAAACACAGGCAGGCCAGGAAAAAAAAACTGACCGGCTTCGGCAGGCCCAGGGTGAGGAATTTGTAAGAAATGGACGAGATATTGACGGATTGCCCATCCATAGCGATCTGGTAGGCGGGCATCCCGCTGAACATGCCATTGGTCCATAAGGGAAAATGACCATGGATCGTCTTATACTGAAAGGAATTTTGAGCCATCCCCTGCCATTGCAATACGTCTTCCTGGAACAGCACTTTATTTTCAAAGACCGGTTTGCAGTAAACGACCGCCACCAGGAGAAAAATAAGGACGGCCACCGCATGGGGAATAAGTTTCCTGAAAGAAAATTTGTTAATAGATATAAATTGCATATCGGATAAGTGAAAAAGTCGGCCTGTGAACATATGCAAAACCTTTTGCAATTGTCGGACCACCTTATAATTGCCACTGAAATTGCTCCAATTTTTGTAAAGTCTTAACTTCGAAACCTGAAATATATAAAGTTGTTGGGATTAAAATGTCATGAAGATCGATATTACCAAAGAAATTATTTTTCATACCGCCCGCAGCGGGGGTAAAGGCGGCCAGAACGTCAATAAAGTGGAGACGATGGTGGAAGGATATTTCCATATCCGGAACTCTGCCCTGCTGACGGAGGGGCAAAAAGCCCTTCTGGAGAGGAAATTAGCTGCTAAGATCAACTCGGAAGGGGTGCTGCAGGTCCGGTCCCAGGTGCATCGCAGCCAATTAGGCAATAAGGGGGAAGTGATCCGGAAAATGCATGTTTTGCTGGAACAGGCCCTGAAAAAAGAAAAAAGACGAATTGCCACCAGGCCGACGGCTGGCTCCAGGGAAAAGAGGATAGAACACAAAAAAAGACAAGGACAGGTCAAGGAAGGCCGGAAAAGGATCGATCCCGATTAGCGCCCCCTTAGGGTCGTTCTAACGGCCCCCTCCCTAACGGCCCCCCCTTTAACGGGAAAGCCCCCCTTGCGGGGGGGACAGCAGCCTCCTCCCACCTTTCGGCGGAACTGCTGCTGGAGATGATCCCAAAATGTTTAATGGTTGATGGTTTCTGATCGGGGCTAATAAAGATCTACGGTCAAGGTGATAGGGGTTGCAAATTATTCTAAAGACCCGATCGACAAATCGGGAAGTTCAGCTTCAAAGGTCTATTTTCCCGGCCGCTACGACAAGCGCAGTCTTACTTAAATATCATACGTAGTTATACGCATTTTATTCAGGAGAATATACTTAGCCTTCTATTTCCATGGAATCAGTATTTTACCGCCGTTTAGCTGATATCTCCCTTTAAATCACCCTTTAAAAAATTTTTATGTACAAATCCCCAAGACCCGGATCCTGGAGCCTGCCGTTGCTCTTCCTGATGGTCATTTTTGGCACATTTACCTTGTCCGGCTGCCACGAAGGCTCCGAAGAAGTCCCGATCAACGTGGACAGTGTCAAATCGCATGTCATTCCCATCCAGGAGGCAATAATGTTTACTTCGAAATATAGGGCCACCGTGGACAGCCTAAACGCAAAATGCCCTCTTTTCAAGGATTCATTCCAGATAGGTCACGCAGAAGCCTTTAACAGGGACTCCTACCGGTTATTGCTCAAACAAAAAGATTCTACGGGGGCCCCTGCTGCCGGTATACGGATCTATTACGGGCTCGATGAAAAAGGAGTGCTCAAACTGGTGCTGGTACCTTATGACAAGAATGGCAACGATATCATTACTCATTTGATCAGCAACGAGGACAAGCAGGTGCCGGGCGTTTCACCGGCCCATACAGAAGCCCTTACTGTCAATAGCGCGCAGGCCCTTGAGACAGGGCAACTTTGTCCACCTGTCTGCCCGCCCCAAACGAGCGTGTTAAACGGTCAATAGGTGTTGTGATCCTGCATGCATTATTTTATTCTTAACTTATGGGGACAATTATTCTCTTCCTGCTCAGCCAATCTGTTTTGTTACCCCTTATTGCCGGGCTGGTACGCGTGCGTCGCATTGACAAAAGCTATCAGCCCTTTTTTATATTCCTGGTGATCGGCTTTCTCACGGAGATCATCAGTTTTATCCTTATCCAGGGGTTTTATAAGAGCAATATCATAGTTGCGAACATTTATGACCTGGTGGAATGGACCCTGATCGCCTGGCAGTTCCATGTCTGGGGATTTCTAAAACAGAAGAAACAGGTTTTTTACGGTCTGCTGGTCCTGTCTATCTTAGTATGGGTGACAGAAAATTTACTTTTCAGAAAGATCACTGATTTTAGCCCCTATTTCCGTATTCTCTATTGCTTTTTCATAGTACTGTTAAGCGTTAACAAGATCAATTTCATGATTACCCATGATAACCAGAATCTCTTCCGTAATCCGAGATTCGTGATCTGCCTCGGATTTATTATCTATTTTCTATATATGATTATTTATTACTGGGCTTTACAGATAAGTAAGCTTGGCGATAAATTGGATATCTCGATCAGTATTATGTTCCTGGTTGCTTATGTCAATACATTAACCAATGTTATATATGCTATTGCCATTTTATTGATTCCGGCCCCGCAAAAGTTCACCCTTAACTAGTTTTGGATCTGTGGTTTGCGGCAAGAGAGGGTCTGTTGCAGGCGCTCTTTATGAGGAAGGTTAGCAGGAATCTGTAAATGATCGTATTTTAGCGGAGAATCGACGACTTCTTATGCTGCAATAGCGCAGGAAGGTGGGCTCAGTAACTGCCAAGTTATATTTTGAAGATGGAAAGCAAGATCCTGAATATTACTATTCTCTTTTCTATAATTATCGGAGCAATAATTGTCTACTTTTTTGCTTCCATTATCCGCTATCACCGACGATACATGCGGCTGCAACGGGAAAGGATCTTTGCGGAAATCACCATCCGGGAGAACGAACGCAAACGGATCTCGGGCGACCTGCACGATAGCCTCGGCCCCCTGCTTTCCGCCGTCAAGCTCAATATCAGCAGCATAGACATCGAACATCCCCAGGACAGGGCAGTGCTGGAAAAGACTGCCGGATACCTGGACGAGATCATCGGCAGCATGCGCCAGATATCTCATGACCTCCTGCCCAATACACTGGAAAGAAAGGGGCTGGTAGAAGCCATCCGGGAATTCATAAGCCAGGTCAGCCTCAAACAAACCACCAATATCCAGCTCTATGTGGTAAAGGAGATCCTGGTGCCCAAAGAAAAAGAGATCCATATTTTCCGGATGATCCAGGAGATCGTCCATAATACGCTTAAACACGCCCAGGCGAACAATCTGCAGATCGGCCTCAGCGAAGAAAGCGGCCATCTTCTCTTCCTGGCCAAAGACGACGGCAAAGGCTTTGACAAGGAAAAAGCCCTGGCGGGATCCCATGGACTGGGTCTCAGAAGCCTGGAAAGCCGTTGTGAAATCCTCAACGGGATCCTCTCCCTGGAGTCAAAGCCCGGAGCCGGCACCAATTATTTTATTAAAATCCCGGTAGGTTAACGAGCTTCGGCAGTCCAGCGAATGCCGAAACGGATGAACCGTTCGGCATTCGGGTCTAATGATGGGCCTTCGGCCAGCGGTTCCGTGAACCGCTAAGCAATCCCTGATCCGTATTGATTTTGGGCCTACGGCTTTTGAAAAATTTACCTATTTTTGAAGGCTACCCCTCTAACTAAATGACAAAAACTATAAGCCTGGTAATTGCAGACGACCACGAGATCTTTCGGGATGGCCTTGCCCTTATGCTTTCCAAACAAGACACGATCTCTCTTGTCGGACAAGCAGGCAATGGCCTGGAACTCATCCAGCTGGTGACCGAAAAAATGCCTGATCTGGTGCTTACCGATATAAAAATGCCGCACCTGGACGGCATTGCCGCTTCCAAACTCCTCCTGCAGCAGAATCCCGGGCTGAAGATCATCGCCCTGTCTATGTTCGAAGAGGAAAATCTCATTGTCGAAATGCTGGAAGCAGGGGCCAAAGGCTATTTGCTGAAGAATGCGGATAAAAAAGAGATCCTGGAAGCTATCTTCACCGTCTATGACGGCAATATTTTTTATTGCAAACATACTTCCGCACGTCTCGCCTCCCTCATTGTGAAAAGCAAGTTCGATCCCCATAAGAGAGATCCCGGCACCCTATTCACTAAAAGGGAAAGAGAGGTCATCCGCCTCATTTGCCGGCAGCATACCGCCCAGGAGATCGGCGAGCAGCTCTTTCTCAGCAGACGGACCGTCGAAGGTTACCGTACCCGGATCCTGGAAAAAATGGAAGTGAAAAATACGGCCGGGGTCGTCGTATTCGCCCTTAAGCACAACCTGATCGACGAGCGGGACATTCAATAGGAGCATACGTTATTTTGAAATTTCAGCGTTAATATCCCCGCAACAGAAGTATTTTTGTCGCTTAGATTTAAACAGCAGCCTTTTGAGCAGTATAAAAAAATTAGCGGGACAGACGATATGGTATGGAATGAGCTCCATTTTTGCACGGTTCCTTTTTTACCTGCTTACCCCTTACCTGACCCTGATATTCGAGCATACCTCCGGTTATGGAGAAATGAGCCTGGTCTATTCCATCATTCCTTTTTTGAATATCCTGGTGCTGCTGGGATTTGAAACGGCCTATTTCCGTTATATCCAAAAAAAAGAGGCGGAAAGGGAGGTGTATGATACCCTTCTCGGGTCCCTGTTGGTCACGACCACGCTCATTACCGCGCTGATGCTTCTTTTCCGGCAGAAAATCGCCACTTTCATCCATGTAGGCGCCCATCCGGAATACATTACGATCAGCGCCTTTATGATCGCCTGTGACGCCCTGTCGGCCCTGCCTTATGCCAAGCTGCGGCATGAAGGCCGGCCCCGGAAATTCGCCTTTATCCGGATCTCGGCCATCCTGCTGAATATCGTCTTCACTTATTTTTTCCTGTCCGTCTGTCCCCGTCTGTTAAAGAGCCATCCCAACAGCATCCTGCTGCTGGTCTATAAGCCGAATTTCGGGGTAGGTTATGTGCTGGTCGCCAACCTGCTCTCCAACCTGTTCCAGGTGCTGGCCTTATCCCGGCAGCTATTGGAGTTCCGGTGGCGCTTTTCCGGCAAATTGTGGAGGGAGATCATGATCTATGCCCTGCCTCTTACCATTGCCGGTTTCGGGGGCATGATCAATGAGACCTTCGACCGGATCCTGCTGGCCAGGCGGCTGCCCCTGCCCGACAAAGAAGCTCAATACCTGGTAGGGGTCTACAGCGCCTGCTATAAATTATCCTTGCTGATCAGCCTCTTCATCCAGGCTTTCCGGATGGGGGCGGAACCTTTTTTCTTTTCCCAATCCGTTCGGGATGACGCCCGCCGCACCTATGCCCGGGTGATGAAATTCTTCGTGATGACGATCTGCCTGATGTTCCTGTTCGTCGCCCTCTACCTGGACATCTGGAAGCGTTTTATAACGGACCACAGCATGTGGCAGGGCCTGAAAGTGGTGCCCATCCTATTGTTTGCCAATATGTTCCTGGGCATCTATTACAACCTTAGCATCTGGTACAAGCTTTCGCAAAAGACCATGGCCGGGGCCTATATTACCCTGATCGGCGCCGTCATTACCCTGCTGATCAATTATATCTTCATACCGGCGTATGGTTATATGGCTTCCGCCTGGGCCACCTTCTTTTGTTATGGCAGCATGATGGTGATCTCCTTCGTCTGGGGCCAGCGGGCTTACCGGGTACCCTATGCCTGGAAAAAACTGGTGGCCTATATGGTGATCGTCGCCCTTATCTATTTTGTCCATCGTTTCCTCATCAGGCTCTTTCCCAACAACCCCGTTTTCAGCATTGGACTGGCGACCTTTTTCACGGGTGGGTATGCGCTCTTTATCGCCCGGATCGAGCGAAAGGAATTTCAGCGACTGCCCTATATCGGAAGGTTTTTTGGCCGGCCGGCAGCACCACCGGCGGCCCCCCCTGCCCCGCAGGGATGATCCCGCGAACCGGGCGCTCCCTCCTACCCTTTGAGAAAGGGGTTATTCTTTTTTTCCCACCCGATCGTCGTCACTTCTCCGTGACCGGGATACACGACCACTTCGTCCGGCAGGGTCCAAAGCTGCTCCCGGATACTGCACAGCAGGGTATTATGATCCCCACCCGGCAGGTCCGTGCGGCCGACGCTCCCCCGGAAAAGGACGTCCCCCCCGATCAGGAATGCCTGTGCTTCACAGTAAAAGCCCACACTGCCCGGCGAATGTCCCGGCAGGAACAGGACCTTCAACTCGTTATCTCCCAGAGCCACCCGATCTCCCTCTGCCAAAAAGATCAGTTCTCCTCTATAGTTCTCAAAAGGAAGACCCCAGCGCAGTCCGGCCGCAGGAGCATTTTCCAGGACCGGCTTCTCCTTTTCGTGGAGATGGAGGGGTAAGTCCCAGGTATCATATACGTATTTATTGCCAAATATATGGTCCAGGTGGCAATGGGTGTTTAACAATATTTTAGGGCTTAACCTCTCCTGTTCAACGTATTCAGTTAGGGTGACCCGTTCGTTGCCAAAATAACAACCCGGATCTATAAGGCAGCAGGCATCCTTTTCATCGGATAGCACGTATGTATTTTCCTGAAGGGGGTTGAACGCAAAAGATTTTATTGTAAGCATACGGTCGCAATTTTAATGGATGACGGGCCTGTCCTCCGTTTGAATAAAATCAATTTCACCGGTATTATGGATTGTTATAACTTTAAAACCTCACTGAAAAGGTATGGGTATGCAAGTTCACCAGATTATGCCGAAATCACGCTATTTTTTTTTGATTTTACTGGGGGGATTACTTTTCTCCGGGCGAAGCCTGGCCCAGGTAAATACGGTGGAATTCGGGAAGAACCGGCTTCAATTTAAAAATTTCAAATGGAAATACTATCAGACGACCAATTTCAACACTTACTTTAATGAAGGAGGCCAGGAACTGGGGAAATTCGTTTGTCAGCTGGCGGAAAAAGAGCTGCCGGGCATTGAGCAATTCGAGGAATACGGATTGCAGCGCCGGGCCAATATCGTCATTTACAACTCCTACAATGACCTGGAGCAATCCAATATCGGGCTGAGCCTCGACTGGCAGACCACCGGCGGCATTACCAAGCTGGTGAACAACAAAATGGTGGTCTATTTCAACGGGGATCACAACAACCTGCGGATCCAGATCCGGCAGGGGATCGCCCGGATCCTCATGGAGAACATTCTCTTCGGGGATGACCTGGGTGAATTCGCCACCAATCAGGCCCTGCTGGACCTTCCCCAATGGCTGACGGATGGGTATATCGAATACGTCGGAGAGAACTGGAACACCCAGCTGGACGACCAGCTTAAATCGGCCATCCTGGGTGGCCGCTATAAGAATTTTTACCAGTTCGCCTTCGAAAAGCCCAACCTGGCCGGACATGCCTTCTGGCAATACCTGGCGGAAAAATACAAAAAAGAGAATGTCACCTATTTCCTGTACTTATCCAGGGTCTACCGCAACCTCAACAACGCCTCCCAGCGCATCTGCAAAAAGAAATTCAAGGAGGTGCTAAAAGACTTCATGGCCGAGGAAGAGGAGAAATACGATAAGGATATCCGTGGCCGCCGCAACTTCCCCAAGGGTAACGTAGCGGTGGTGGAGACCATCAATGACCACAAGGATTTCTTTCATTTCTCCCCCAACCCGGCCCCCCGCAGCCAAACCTATGCCGTAGTGGAGTTCAACCATGGCAGGTATAAGGTCACCCTTCACGAGAATTTTATCTACACCAAAGTCTTATTGAAAATGGGCGTGCGTACCCCCGCGGAGCAGCTAGCCCCCCATTACCCCCTGATCGCCTGGGATAATAAAGGCACCCGCCTGACCGTGATCTATTGGGAGCGGGGCAAGGTAAAATTATTTGTCTACGATGTGGTTGCCAAATATAAACGGATCGTACAGGACCTGCCCGACTTCGACCAGGTGCAGGACATGAAATACATGCTGGACGATAATACTCTGCTGATGAGCGCATCCAGGAAAGGCCAGATGGACATCTATGTCTACAAGATGGACAAGCAGACCTACAGGCAGATCACCAATGACGTATACGACGAGCTGGACGCTTCCTTTGTCGCCTTCCCGAATAAGACCGGCATCATTTATTCCTCGAACCGTCCCTCCGGACGGGCAAAGACGGGAGACACGGTATTGCCGTCCAATTATCATTACAACATCTTCCTCGTGGACAACTGGAATGAGAGCGAGGCCAAGCAGATCTCCCAGCTCACCTTCCTGAAATACGGGAATGCCCGTTATCCCACTCAGTATAACAACAATCACTTCACCTTCATCAGCGATGAGAATGGGATTGCCAACCGGTATGCCGGTTTCTTCACCACCAAACGGGCGGGTATCGACACCGTCTATAAAGTGGGGGATGAGCTCCTGCACAACCCGGAGCCTAAGGATCTGGATTCTACCCTGAAGGCGCAACATAAGACAGAGCCGGATACCGTATATGCTTTTTCCATCACCAATGACTCCTCCTATATATTCCCCATCACCAATTATGAGAGCAGCCTGACAGAGACGAAGAGCGCCGGCGACAACGGCCAGGTGAGCGAAGTAAGACAGGAAGGCGATCTGAAATTCCTGTACAAGCTGAAAGTGGATGAGGCCGCTCTGAAGAAACGTAATCTCAATGCCCGGATGACGGACTATCGCAAAAGGACCGTCTCCGAAAATATGGTATTGACGGCCGGGGCCCTTCCCCCTGTGACCAAACCCCGGTCGGACAGCGCCCGCAAACCCAGCGCCGATTTCTTCGAAAGTGAATTCAGCCGCGACCGGAAGGATACTTCTGCGGTCAACAACCGCCGCCCGGCTGAGACCAGCAATCCTTTTGCAACACGCCCGGAACCGAAAGAAGAGCCGGTCCTGAAGAAAGCTAAACTATTCGATTATAATCTGAAATTTTCCGTGGACAATTTCTCCGCGGGCTTCAATAATGATGTCCTGATCAGCCGCTACCAGCCATTCACCGGCTCCCTGCCCATCAATATGAGCGGGGCGGACGCTTTCAGTGGTATGCTCAAGGCCAGCATATTCGATCTTTTTGAAGATATCCGCTTTACCGGCGCCATGCGTTTGCCTTTCTTCGGCGGCGGGTCCAGCGCTACCTCCGTCGTACCACAGGGTAATACTTCTTTTACGCCGGGCACCTCCTCCTTTTTTGACGGCAGCGGCGAGTGGTTTGCCCGGGTGGACTATCTCAAACGGCTCTTCGACTACTCCCTGGTGTATTACCGGGAGACGGAAGTGGGCACTTACCAGGATTCCGCGCTGACCAAAGCAGCGGGAGGCTACAGCGGGGGATTCAATGCTAAATCCTATACCAATCTCTGGCAGGCCATTATCAAATATCCTTTCGACAAGGTGAAAAGCCTGCGTTTGACCGTGGGCCTGCGCACGGATAAAGTAGTGGTACGGCCTGACGGGATCTCCCCGCTGGTGGATTCCGTCACCCTGACGGCAAAGCCACAGAACAAACAGACCTATGGCCTGGTTCACCTGGAGTATGTCTATGACAATTCGATCATGAAGGCCACCAATATCTGGAACGGATTTCGCGGCAAAGTCTATATGGATTGGAATACCCAGCTGAATACGACAGCGGGTACGGGAGAAGGGAAGTACATGTATAATTTCGGGTTTGACCTGCGGAACTATTATCCCATTTACCGGAATTTTATCTGGGCTTTGCGGGCATCAGGTGATTTCTCCTGGGGTAACCACAAAGTCGTCTATTACCTGGGAGGTACGGACGGATGGCTGTTCCCCAAGGCTAATCAGAGTCCTCAGCCGGCCCAGGATAACAGCTATGCTTTCCAATCCCTGGCGGTGAACCTCCGGGGTTTCAATCAGAATGTCAGCAATGGTAACAATAACCTTATCATCAATAGCGAACTCAGATTGCCGGTCTTTAGCACTTTATTCAACAAGCCGATCAATAATGCCTTCCTCCGGAATTTCCAGGTGATCCAGTTCTTCGATCTGGGATCGGCCTGGAACGGCGCCTATGGCGGTCTCTCCCGTCCGCAACAGACTTTCGGAGGTCCGAATGACCCCACCAATCCAAGCCCCCTTACGGTATTGATCAAGGCCGGAGGGATCGGTCCTTTTGCCGGAGGATATGGGTTCGGCGCCCGGAGCACTTTATTGGGTTATTTCCTGCGCTTCGATGCCGGATGGCAGATGAATACTTTCTTCGGTGAGAAGCCTGTAATGAATGTGTCAATGGGAGTGGATTTTTAAGGGTGACTTATACGGAATAACCATTATATCTCCTTTAATTTCCTCTGTACCGTCTTGACAAATCGATCCTTTATTGTCACCGTTATATAACATATTGTTATCATTGTATAACTGTCTCATTCAGTCACACACAGTATTGCTATATGCCATCTTTTCTGCCTCCCCAAGTTAGGACTCTCTGATTTTATTAGCGAATGACCCATGCCCATCAGTTACCAAAGGGATGGTATCAATCTATTTTTCCGGTTGTCTCAGTTGATTTTTAATAATTTAAACCTTGTTCCATGAGAAAGAAATTACTCTACTCCACCCTCTCACTCATCGTGTCAGTTGCCGTATTCATCACCAGCCCTCTGCAGGCGCAGGTTACGCACACCACTATTAAATATGGAGCGCCTAAGCTGATCAACTTTCATGAACGGGCCCTCTATGATATTTCGCATCCCCAAGCCTTGAAAAAGCGGGCCATCGAGCAGGGAGAGGACAGAGAGCATTATAAATTTGTGCCTAAGCCGGTGCCTGCCGACGCCATAGTTCATACCATCGATCTGAAAGCTCCGGCTTCCCTGGAGGCCGCCTCGGCCGCAGTCGCCCTCAACTCTCCTTCGCCAAGCCTGAATTTCAACGGGGTATTGGACAATGGCACCCTGATACCGCCCGATATCAACGGGACAGTTGGCAAAACCTATGTAATGGAAACAACCAACCAGGAATTCAGGATCTATACCAAGACAGGCGCCCTGAACAGCACGGTAACCATCACTACTTTTTTCTCCGGGACTGGCGGCAGCGGTTATTACGACCCGCATATCGTATATGACCCCAACAACGATCGCTATGTCATCTGTATCGATGGCACTGCCTCCAACGGGAACGGAGGGCTCTTCCTGGCGGTCTCCCAGACCGGCGATCCCACGGGTAACTGGTATACCTATGGCATTGACGCTTTAGGCAATGCAACAGACTTCCTGGATTATCCTCAAATGGGCTTTAACAACAACTGGATCGTATTGACGGGGAATGATTTTCTCGCTGCAGGCGGCAATGTTGGTAAAGTATATGTGTTTAACAGGGCGAATGTTTACAGCGGGACGGAAGGGACGCTAAACACTTTTACGGACAATACAGCCTCCTTACTATCGCCTGCCGCTACTTATGATGCCTCTCAAAATACCGAATACCTGGTGACGGACTGGAATGGCAGTTCAGGAGGCAATGGATATGTCAGGCTATCGGCCATCACGGGTACTGCTGCGGCCCCCGCTTATTCCACGGGCAGCACGATTGGCGTAAACCAGCCCTGGAGCGAGACCGCAATAAATGCTACGCAATTGGGGAACAGCAACCTGATAGAAGATGGCGATACCCGTATTCATAGCTGCATCTACCGGAATAGTTCCCTGTGGTTCACTCATTCGGTTTTTCTACCCAGCAGCGCTCCCACCCATTCGGCAGTGGATTGGTGGCAGATCAATCCTTCCGGCGCTACGGTCACACAGTTCGGTCGCCTCGCAGATTCGGCCGGAAAGATATTTTATTATTATCCCAGCCTGGATGTCAATGCGAATGGAGATTTCCTCCTCGGTTATAATCTGTCGGGACCCAGTAATTATGTAAGCGCTGCCTATGCCTTGCATCTTTCCACCGAGGCGGCGGGCACCGTGGAGACCCCTGTTATTTTCAAGGCAGGTATTGCAGGATATTTCAAGGACTATGGCAGCGGCCGCAACCGCTGGGGAGATTTCTCCGGCACTGCATTCGACCCCGTCGACAATTCATTCTGGACCTTCCAGGAATGGGCCAATACGGGAAATAACTGGGCCACTCAAATTGCCCATGTCCCCGATTCCGGGGGAACAGCGCCCTGTGCCGTACCTACGGGCCTGACAACCAGTAATATCACCGATACTACCGCCCGGTTCAACTGGACAGCGGTGACAGGAGCGTTGAGGTATAATGTCCGGTACAGAGTGGTAGGCGCTGCCACCTGGACTACGGTTTCGGACAACCTGACTGTCTATAATGCTACCGGGCTAACAGCCGGTACCAATTATGAATGGCAGGTACAAACTGTTTGTTCTTCCACATCCAGCTCATCTTTCACGGCCTCCGCCACCTTCACTACCACGGGAGGGTGCCCTGTGCCGGGAGGACTTGCCGCAACGGCCATCACGAACACCACGGCTACGTTGGGCTGGACCGCTGTGACAGGCGCCACCAGTTATCATCTGCAATGGAAGGCCAGTTCCTCTACTACATGGACAACGGTGACGGGTTTGACCGGTCATTCTTATAACCTCACGGGGCTCATTGCCGGCACCTCTTACCAGTTCGAGGTACAGACCCTATGCAGCACCGGCAGCAGCGCTTACAGCAGCCCTGTATCCTTCACAACCACCGGCGGGGTGCTGACCTATTGTACTTCCAGCGGCAATACTACTTACGAATACATTAAAACGGTAGTATTAGGCTCCATTAATCATACCAGCACCAATGACGGAGGCTATGGGAATGATACCAGCGTGCATACCAACCTGGCGGCGGGATCCCATACGATCACGCTAACGCCCGGATTTACGGGGTCTTCTTACGTGGAATACTGGACAGTATATATTGATTACAACCAGAACGGCGTCCTGAATAATACCGGTGAAATAGTGGCGACGGGTAGTGGAAGCGGCACCCTCTCCAGGACCTTTACCGTACCGACGACCGCAAGGAATGGCGCCACCCGTATGCGTATACAATTACATTATGGCTCCAGCAGTACCAATCCGTGCGCGACGCTGGATTACGGAGATGTGCAGGACTATACGGTAATCATTACCGGGGGCACAGCTCCCGTCGACGGTTCGCCAACCCCGGATCAAACGGTTACGGATGAACCGAGCCCATCAACGGCCGTATCGGATAGATCCGCCAGCCTGAAGGTCCTCCCGAACCCGGTGCCCGGTGCAACAGCGCCTACTGCGATGTACCGGCTCGTCAGCGATGGGAACGTGAGCCTGAAAGTGATAGACCTCGGCGGCAGGGTCCTGCATCAGGTGAACCTCGGTGTTCAAAATGCCGGTCCGCATAATTACTTATTAAGCAATCTTGGGAATCGCTTGTCTGCCGGCTATTATATCATTGTTCTTGAACAGAACAAACAGGTGATCGCAAGGAATCGTTTTATAGTGAGATAAATGTCTTAACTTGTTAAAGAGCCGCCCCGCCCCAGGGGGCGGCTCTTTCCTTTATTATGAAATTCATTTTCCTGTTGTCATTTACGTTTATTTTCTTTCCATATGGAGAGAGGCCGGCTACTTCTACCCTGAAGGGGCAGGCTGAAGTATTTCCAAACGAAGTGGGAGATCACTGGACCTACCAGTTCAAGGGATATGGATCATCGGCAGACACGATAGATTCTATCAACGTTGATATCATCGGCCAGATACTCCTCCCCGATGGCGGGCACGCAAAGATCTGGATATACAGGTATCCAAATGGAGTGGATACTAACTATGTGGTCTCCGATGAAAAGATGGTTAAAGTATATTACGAATATTACAATTACTGTAATCCGTGTACCGGGATCATGCCCCGTGAAAAATTCAAATACAGTTTCCCCCTGGAAATAGGAAAATCATGGATTACGGGTGATCAGTATGGAGATACTATAAAGGTGATCTCGAAATCTTCCCTGACCCTTCCGGCTGGTGTTTTCCTTAATACTTCTTTATTGATCAATCTTCCCGGGAAATCTAAATTTATCGGAAACTTCCATAGAAAGGATAGCATCTGGTATACGCCCTATATAGGCGTAACTAAACGCAGGCAGAATGAATTTGATTTGAGACCCATGCCTGGGAACGGGATCTGGGAGTTATCCGGGTATAGTTTGAAATGAATCACCCGGTCGCCCGGCTCACGCCCCCTACCGGCGGCTAATGGTTGTCCGGCCAAAATGGACCACCCGGAATTGAGCAAAATGCCGTTCCTTTGCAGGGTATGTCCCTGTTCATCACCTCCCTCAATTCCGGCAGCAATGGCAACTGTTATTACATTGGCAATGACAGGGAAGCCATCCTGGTAGATGCCGGCATCTCCTGCCGGGAAACGGAAAAGCGCATGAAACGCCTGGGGCTCTCCATCGAATCCGTAAAAGCTATTTTCGTATCGCACGAACACACGGACCATATCAAGGGGGTTCCGGTGATCGCTAAAAAATATCAGTTACCCGTTTATATAACAACCAATACCTTGCGCAACGGGGGCCTCGAACTGGATGCGCCCTTAGTCGTTCCCTTTCAGGCCTATACTCCTGTGACAATCGGGGAGCTGAACATCACGGCCTTCCCCAAATTTCATGATGCCATCGATCCCCATAGTTTTGTTATCGAGTCCAAAGGAATAAAAATTGGCGTGTTCACGGATATCGGCGCTCCCTGCGAACACCTGATCCATCATTTTAAACAATGCCATGCAGCCTTCCTGGAAGCCAACTACGACGAAGAGATGCTGGAGAATGGCAGTTATCCTTATCATCTGAAAAATCGTATCCGTGGCGGACAAGGGCATCTTTCCAACCGGCAGGCGCTGGAGCTTTTCAACACCTGCAGGCCGTCCTTTTTGAGCCATTTGTTGTTATCGCACCTTTCTCACAACAATAACTGCCCCGATCTCACCCGGGCGCTGTTTGCCCCCCATGCCGGAGAGACGAAGATCGTCATAGCCTCCCGGCATGAAGAGACGCCTGTTTATTTCATTGAATCCTCCGAATCATTGGGTCCGGTAGCCCTTCTCCCGGAAGCAGTACAGCCGTTTTCGGCCAGCCCTGATGCCCCCGCCCGGGTCGTCCGGCCCAAAAAAGCAGCCCCCAACGCTCAGCAATACTCTTTGTTTTAATTCCATTTGATCTTCCGCGAGAAATACATCACAACGGCCAGGGTGATGAACAACCCAACACTGCCCATTAACAGCGCATAATCCTGCAATTGTATCAGCGTAAAGATGAATCCATACTGCAGGGCCAGCAGGGAGCCGACGAACAGGGACATCTTCGAGGACCTCAGGATACTACGCACATACCAGGCGATCAGACCGATCGTCGCCAGGGATGCTACCAGGTAGGCAGGATTGAAACCGATGTATTCGGAAAAGGAAAGGAGCAGGGTATAAAAGAGACAGAGCGCGAATCCCACCAGTACATATTGCAGAGAGTGGATCGCCCGGGAATAGATCCATTCGATCAGGAAGAAAGCGGTAAAGGTCAGCAGGATGGTCAGGATCGCGTATTTGACGCTGCGGGTCGTCTGCTGATAAGAATCCACCGGCACGATCAGGTTCACGCCAAAGGCGGCTTTACTCAACTCATAAACGCCCTGCTTCCATTGCTGCGGGTAATTCCGGTTCAGGTACAGCACTTTCCAGTCGGCGACAAAGCCGCTGTCCTGTACGGTTCGTACATCGGGCAGGAAGCTGCCGGTAAAACTGGGGTCGGACCAGGAAGAAGCCGCTTCCACCCTGGTCTCCTTCCCTGCCGGCACGAATAAAAGATTGCCCGACCCTTTCAGTTTCACCGTCGTGGAGAATTCCAGCGGGCCATGACTGCCGGCCAGCGAAGCAGGCAGAGAGGCGCTGAGAGAGTTGCGGAATTGCTCGCTGGAAAATTTAGCGGGCACCATGTCCAGGTCGACGGCTGCGGGACCGGTTGCGGCGGGCAGGCCGGTTGCTCCTGATGGACCGGATGCGGAGGAGAGGCCCGGGCCGGAAAGATGGAGGGTCATATCTTCTTTCAGCCCCTGCACATCGCTGATATCGAAGAACACGGCCGCTTCATTCCACAAAAGGTTTTCCGCAGGGATATTCAATTCAGCCAGGTGGAGGCTGTCATAGGAGCCCTTGATCTGCAGTTCGGTCGTATAAACGATCACCTGGTAGATGCCCCGGTATCGTTTCTCCGGGATGATATGGGCATGGATATTCAGTTTGGCCGGCAGGAAATAGGCCCATTTTTTTTCTTCCCGGGTATTTCCCTGGTCGGTCACCCTTTCGTGATAGGGGATGCCGATTACGGGACCGGTGATGGTCTGGGAGCCGGCCCATTTGGAGCTGACCTCGGCAACGGCTTCCTTTTGCCGGTCCTGTCTTTCAGATACCAGGTTCTGAATAAAATAAGTGGGGATCAGTAATAAGAGAACCAGGAATCCGATGAGGAAGCTTTTAAGGATGATCTTATTGGCTTTCCAAAAACTGCTAAGTATATTATTATTTTCCATGGCAGGGGAGTTTGATTTTTATTTTTTCGAGTAAGGTTACTTTGAGTGAAAACATATTACGAATATACATTAACGTTATATATTTTCTCGAACGGAAGCGTTCCCGGGACCCGGAGTCCAGACTCACCGATTCCGAACCGGGATCTGCTGCCGTGCCGGAGCGGAGGCGCGATCAGACCAGCGCCTTATGCACCCTTTTCATCATCAGGTACATCAGGGTCATCAGGATAGAGAAACAGAGGATCATATCCCAGGCAACCTGGTGACGCAACGGATGGATGATCATCACCGCGATATCGCTCAGCAACTGGAAGGGATCGGTGAGGACATCCCAGCTATTATAGCGGAGATACCGGCCGGTGTAGATACCCAGGGCATTCAGCCACATAATGGGATAAAGAAAAAGCAGTTCATCCCGCAGGGAGAGCCGGGGCAGCAGGATATGTTCCATTTGCCTCACCGACAGAACGCCCAGCAACAGCCCGTTCCATACAAAAGAAAGGATCATGGCCAGGTCAAACCATTGCGGGGCTTGCCGGTCATTATACCGGTCTCCCAGGTGGAAGAGGTCCGTGATAATGTAAAAGGAATTGGGGACGAACAACAGCCACACGAGGAAAACAGGGACAAAAACGAATCTGTTGCTTACCCAATTGGGTCTGCGCGCCAGGACGCTGGTGATACCATAAGGGATATAAGCGAGGAAAAGGTTCCAGATCAGGAATAGAAAAGTGATCCTTCCCGTATGGATCAACCTTGCTGCCACCAGCAGGCAGCTGAATAACATAGAAAGGAACAGCAGGCGATCCATTTCCGTACGGAGGAAAAAGATCCTGCCGTCCCTGGGCGGTTTCAGTGATAAGCTCGTGTCGGAGTTCATAAAAATTTAGGTATAAAAATGATCGATCCTATAATGACGGCGGTAATGGCAGCTACCAGCACAGCGCCGGCCGCCAGGTCCTTTATGATTTTTATTTCAGGATGTTCCTCTTTCGAAATCAGGTCCGCCGTTCTTTCCAGGCAGGTATTGAGCATCTCGGTCACCCAGACCAGTCCGATCACAGATACCAGGGCTACGGCTTCCAAATGGGAGACCTTCAGCGTCCAGGCTGCGATGGCGACCCCGATGGTCGCCACCAGGTGGATCCGGGCGTTGTGCTCCCGTCGGAGGAATTGAAAGATCCCGGCTCCTGCGTAGGTGAAACTTTTTATCCGGCTGCGAATGGAAAATTTTTGTGCCTCCATGATTTTATTTTTATGCTATAGCGGGAAAAGGAGACAAAGGTTGAGCCGGTCCTTGCTTCCCGTCCTTATTTACTTTCGATAAAATAGCTTCCAGTAAAGGTAACATCTTATTCAGGCCCTGGGTCTTGATCATAAAATTCCATAAAGGCTCGAATTTCTTCCAACCTCCGGCATAAGCGAAATGCTTGATCTGATGTTTCAGATGCTCATGTCCGATGCTGGCCTTCAGGATATTGCTCCAGGAATAGAAAGACCGGTAGGCGCGGTCATAGCCTTCTTTTAACTCCTCCGCGCTCAGTCCCGTCGTCCGGTAGACGACCTGCCGGGTATCATACAGATCCCAGTTCCTGTGTAGTATGCGGCCTTGCGCTTCCATGTCTTTGAACAAGCGGGTACCGGGGTAAGGCGTAAGAATATGGAAAGTGCAGGTGGTAAGGGAATTCTTTACGGCCCAATCCACCGTGCGTTCGAATACATCCGGATCATCGTCATCCAATCCAAATACAAAACTTCCGTTGATCATGATCCCCAGGGAATGCAGGCGCTGAATAGCCTCTTCATAATCCCTCCCTATATTTTGCCGCTTATTGCTTTGCACCAGGTTATTCCTGTTCAAGGTCTCGAATCCGACAAATACGCTACGCATGCCCGCCTCTGCGGCTTTTTCGATCAGGTCGCCTCTTAGAATGGCGTCGATGGTAGAGGCGCCCTGAAAGACACGGTTCATTCCCTTCATTCCTTCGAACAGAGCGGAGGCAAAACGTTGCTGACCCAACAGGTGATCATCCAGGAAATATAAATGCCGGCCCGGAAGGCGGTCGATCTCTGCCAACGCTTCGTCTACTTTTTGGGTATAAAAAGAACGTCCTCCCTCAAAGAAGGCATCCTTGTAACAGAAATCACAATGATGGGGGCAGCCTCTCGATACTACGATGGAATTAGGGACCAGGTATCGGGAACGCCGGATCAGATCCCTGCGGATAGGTGGAATGCCGGCGATATCCCGTTCTTTATTCCGATAAACTTTTTTCGGGCATTTATGTTGAAAGTCCTGGAGAAATTCCGGGAATGTATCTTCCCCGGGGCCGATAAAAATGCTATCCGCATGCTGACTTGCTTCTTCTGGTAAAGAGCTGACATGCAAGCCTCCCAGGCATACATAAACGCCCTTATTCCGGTAATGGTCCGCCAGTTCATAAGCGCGGTAGGCATTGGTGATATAGACCTGTATCACCACCAGATCGGGCGCATCATCCCGGAAGATCTCTTCCACATGCTCGTCCTGCAGATCGATCTCGTCGTCCGGTGAGCAATACCCCGCAAGAGTAGCAAGCCCCAATGGAGGGAACAGAGAATATTTGATCGGTCTCCAGAAAGGGCTTTTTGCTTCTGTGAGCGCCGGCAGGATCATCTTAATCTTCATAACTGCTGATTTTTAGCTCTTACTCCCCCTTTAGGGGGCAAGGGGTGGATGCTTAATACCGTATATGCTGGATCAATGCATAGGCAATCAGTACCAGCAACAACAATCCGCTCTGCAGGGCTATAGCAGTATTTAACCAGTAACGCCGGTAGGACACTTCCACCTCCCAACCCCATTTCCCTGATTGCAGGTTGAATTTCAGGATAGAGAGCACATTACAGATCACAGAGAGCAGCAGACATCCGAGAATGAACTGAGCCTTATGCAAGGCAAAGAGGTTGAAAGGAGATTGCAGGAAAGAAGGGGCCATGGAATAATAAAGGGCCTTCGAACCAAAGCAGATCCTCAGCAGGATCGTGAGGATAAAGTAACTCGCTGGCAGCAGAAGGATAATACCCAGCAAACTCGAAAACAAGGAACCCAAAGGGAGCTTGTGCATATTCGTATTCGTCATGGGTCTATTTGTCAGGTGCATATCATTTAATTTTTATGTTATTTATAAAAGCACTTTGCAATTCAAAGTATTCAGACAAAAAAAATTTACGGTTTTACTCCCCTTATCATATTCTCCAGGGCCTCGATATGTTCTTTAAAAGCTTTTTCCCCGGCCTTGGTGATCGAATACGTAGTATTCGTTTTTCTACCGATAAACCCCTTGTGCACTTTAATAAAGCCGTTCTCCTCCAGGTTGATCAGGTGAGAGGCCAGGTTGCCATCCGTCAGCTCCAGCAACTGCTTCAAATCGTTGAAACTGATCTCCTCATTCATCAACAGGCTGCTCATCACCCCCATCCGGATGCGGCTGTCGAACACTTTATTTAAATTGCCTATAGGATTCTTCATCGTTAACAAAAATAACCGCTATTCAAACTTTAAGCCTTTTCATATTTCCACCACATGATCAGCCCGTATACAATATGCAAAAATCCAAAGCCCAGGGTCCAGAAATATAAGCCCCAGTGTGCATAGAACATATTGATACAGCCCAGCGCAATCTCCAGAAGGCCCAGGTAACGGATATCACTCAAAGTATATTTACTGGCATTCACCAGCGCCAGCCCGTAGAATATGAGACAGGAAGGAGCTACATAGTCCCAGTCCGAATGGTCCAAAAGGCCCAGGACAAAAAACCCGCCGGCCAGCAAAGGAATGGCCATATTGACGACTAATTTCTTCGAAGTAAGATCCCAGACAGGCAAATTGCTTCTGCGCGCTTTTCTCCAGGTAAACCAGGTGGAGGTCAGCAAAGCGGCTGCCAATACCCCTCCTGCCAGGACGACCAGCCTCCATTTGAGGGAATGGGCGTCATCCAGCATATAGCCATGCCGGGAGATAATGCCTCCTAACCCATGATATTCCTCTATCCAGCTATGCGCCACATAAGCCCCCACCAGTGCACAGATCCCGGCGCTTACCCCGCTCAACCCGCTCAGGGAAATGAAGCGGGACGACCGCTCCATCATGCGTTTGATATCCTGTAAGGTTTCTAAAGATTCGTTTGCCCGGCTTGGACTCTCCATAAAAAGCACTTTGAAATACAAAGTAACAGGAAAAGATTCATTCCTGCAAGCTTTTCGAAAAGAAAATTCCCATTATCTTTTATATTTTGTCGGGCATCAGGCAACCATTGGCTCCCAGAAACAGTACATTTGAGCAATGCATTTCCTGAAAAACTGTTCACGCCGTATCTGGCTTCTATTTATCCTATTACTCTTCTCCCATATTGGGAATGCACAGACCCTTATCCTGAAAGGCACGATAAAAGATGCTCACAGCGACGAAAGGATCCCCTTTGCCTCCATGCGGATGCAGGGAACAGGAAGGGGAAGGCTTAGCGATTCCGCAGGCAGCTTCATTTTCCGGTTTGAACATTGGCCCTCGGACACCCTGGTCGTCAGTTATGTCGGCTACCAGGATTACAAACTACCCCTTAGCCCTTCTCTGCTGGCCGGCGCTGCCCGCCACGATACGGTGAATAGGAGCATTATCCTGGAGCGGGGACAATATGCCGTGGAAGTGGTGGTCCGTAAAAAAGTGGACAGGGGCCTCCTCCTATGGAGAAAGATCGTTCGAAGGAAAAAATACAACGACCGCTACCGTTTTGACAATTTCTCCTACGAACTCTATAATAAGCTGGAACTGGACCTCAACGAGGTCAATAAAGCGAAGCTCCGGCGCAACCGGCTGCTGAAACCTTTCAGTTTCGTCCTGGACAATGTGGACACCCTGGAAGGGCGCCCCTTCCTTCCCGTGTTCCTCACAGAGACCTTATCTGACTATTATTATCAGCGATCTCCGCTCAAAAGGCGGGAGTCCATCAAAGGCAGTAAGTCGTTGGGAGTCGACAACGAGAGTGTCAGCAAATTGCTGGGAGGCATGGAGGAGAACATCGACTTCTACCGGAACTTTATTCCCGTATTTGACAAACGATTTATCAGCCCCATTAGCGACAACGGAGACTTTTATTACCATTACACGGTAGTAGACACGCAGTTCGTTAATTCGCGGCGCTTGTTCCACCTGGTCTTCACGCCCAAACGAAAAGGAGAGAGCACCTTCGAAGGGGACTGCTGGGTGCACGACACCACATTTGCCATCCAGAAAATGAGCCTGCGCCTGAATAAAGAGGCCAATATCAATTTCGTCAACGAACTGAGCCTTATCCAGGAATTTGGCCTGATCAATGACAGCACCTGGTTCCTCGTCAAGGACAAATTTGTCGCCAATATCTCGCCCCTGGGGAAAAACAAACTCGGCTTTATCGGCCGCAAGACCACCACCTACAAAAACATAATGGTCAATGACAGCTCCGTCATCCGGGAAGTGGGAAAAAATAAGATCCTGGAAGAGACCGTCTTCACTCCGGGGGCCCGGGAAAAATCGGACTCCTTCTGGCTGGCGTCCCGGCACGAGGAGTTGAATAAGAATGAGAAGGCGATCTACCACACGATCGATACCTTGCTCAAAATGCCCATTTTCCAAACCTATACCAATATCGTCAATTTCCTCGGCACGGGGTATTATGAGACAGGCCCCTATGAGTTCGGCCCCTGGTATAACTGGATCTACTCCAATCAACTGCAGGGCCTCCGCCTGCGGTTCGACCTGGGGACCAACCATGTTTTCAGCAAGAAGGTCACCCTTCACGGATACCTTGCCTATGGTTTCGGCGACCAAAAATGGCATGGGGAAGGAGATGTACTCTGGATGTTAAAAAAAGATCCCCGCTTCACGCTCTACGCGATGTACCGGAATGACCTGGACTATGGGCAACAATACTACGATGAGATCACTTCTGATAATATTTTCGCCCTGGCCGTCCGGAAAACGGGTATCCCCATCAAGTTCCTGAACCTGGAAGAAAAAAAACTGGAATTGTTCAAAGAATGGCATAATGGGTTCTCTATTACTCTGACAGGTGATCACCGGCGTTATGACCCCTTGCTCAATCTTCCCGCCAAGAATAATTATTCCGGCGCTAATGGCGGCGACCCCCTGACTACCTTCGAGACCTCGGTTCGCTTGCGCTGGGCCTACCTGGAAAAGTTCTTCGAGAACACGTTCTACCGCACCAGCCTGGGCAGTGATTATCCGATCGTCTCTGTCAAATATACCCGCGGCATTTCCGGTGTGCTCGACGGCAGCTATAACTACGACAAAATCTCCGCCAGCATATCGGGCTATATGAAAGTGCCTCCGTTCGGGAGCATTTATTACAATGTATTCGCGGGAAAGACCTTCGGCACGCTCCCCTTTCCCTTGCTGGACGTGGCGCCGGGGAACGAGCTACACTACTACAATCAATATGCTTTCAGCCTGATGAATAAATGGGAGTATATACACGACCGTTACCTGGGCGTCAATTTCGAGCACAATTTCGGCAATGGGCTATTCCGTTTCATCCCCCTCACCCGTAAGCTGAAATTCCGCCAGTTCTGGACGGCCAAGGCCCTGTGGGGAAGTCTCGCGCCTGCTAATGCCGCCTATAATACCTTCCCGGGTTATGCCTTCAAATCATTGGACGGGAAGACCTATCTGGAGTTGGGGACAGGCGTTGATAATATCTTTAAATTCTTCCGGGTGGACCTGGTATGGCGGGTGCTGCCACAGCCGCTGCCTTCCGTGCCTGCGGAGCGGTTCGGGGTGTTTGGGAGCTTCCGGATCGCGTTCTGATAATGCAAGTAAATATCCCGTCGTCTATTAAATTTTTTTATTTTTCAAATAAAATAAGATAGTAATTTTGTTCCCCTATGCCGCGACTTTTATAATTTGGGGGAAGCAATATCATCAATAATAAATGAGAATTATAACCTGGAGAATAAACAGGTCACTCTAGCTTGCTCTTCCGAAGATGCTGATTGGCTCTCAAAAGGAATACTTGATAACCTAAAAACCATAAAACTCTCATTAGCTGTTTTTTGGAACTTAAGAACAAATCTTACTTCTACAGATAATGAAGTGAATGCCAAAGGGAAAGTTATTCCAGGGATTGGAGGATCTGTATATCAAAGGCTGGGATTGGATAATTCCGAAAAAAAGAATAAGTATATCCCCCAAATTGTAAAGACAAGACGAGAACAATTGTCTGCTTAGATGAAAAATCAGTAGCCGAAAATTACTCGGCAACTACATAAAGCAGAAAACGCAAACCAAAGAGATGCCATGACGCTCTTACTCTGCGGGATTCTTTTGCTCCCATTTGTCCAGCGCGGCATCCAGGCGGGCAGTCACCAGTTTAGTGGCGAGCCTTCTCAGTTGCACAAAATCGTCTTCGTGCAAAGGCTTTTTGAGCAATCGCACCATCATTAACTGCTGTTCATTCAGGGAGGTAATATTAACTCTGGATTCCATAGGGGGTAAGGTACGACAATTAACCCGGCTTTTGTCGGATGGGGATAAACGAGGGCCGGAGCGGTTCGATAGGCTTCGGCGTTAATCCAACCGCAGCTCCATCTGGATATTGCAGCGTTCATAGGGAGAGGGCGGACCGGCAATCTTGCGGAAGCCTAATTTGTGATAGAGGCTGATAGCCGGCTTCAATTTGGTATTGCTTTCCAGGTAGACCCTTTTCGCTCCCAGGGCCCGGGCCTTTTCTATACAGGCTTGCCCCAGCAGCCAGCCGATCCCTTTCCCTTTTGCCAGGGGGGCGACCCCCATCTTGGCCAGCTCGAAATTTCCGTCTTCCATGCGGATGAGGGAGCAGGTGCCCACGGGCTGGCCCTGGTACAGGGCCATGAAAATATGCCCGCCTTTATCCAATATATATTCCTGCGGATGGTCCAGGGCATGATGATCCTCTGCTTCCATCTTAAAATAGGTGGTGATCCATTCCTCATTCAGTTGCTTAAAAGCGAGGTAATGTTCCGGCAGATAGTCCACGATCTGTACCTCGTTGCTTTCCCGCTGTTTCTTCTCTTCCTGTACCCGGCGGAGCAGGCTTTTTTGCTCCAGCAGGAATTCCCATTCTCCGATCGCCTTCCAAAGATCGTGGTGGGTCTCGTTCATCGCTTTTTCGATGGCGGTGGTCACGTCATCCAGCTGCACCTGCATTTTCTGCCGGAGCGCCCGGCCGGCGGGGGACAACAACACGAAATTCTTGCGTCCGTCTGTTTCCCCTTTTTTCTCGATCACATACCCTTTGGCCGCCATTTCCCGTACGATCTGGCTGACGGAGGGGTGGGTATGGCCGATCTCCCGGGCGATATCCATGATCGATTTGCCTGGCTCCGCCCCCTCCTCTGATTTCTGCCCCCCGGTGGAGGGATCCAGGGCATAAAATACGGGGAACCATTTGGGTTGCAGGTCCACCTGGTAAAGGTCATAGATACCGGCGGCTTGTTCCGTCATTTGTTCGCTGAGCCGGCGAAGGCGGCTTCCAAGGGCCATTTTCCCTGTTCTGGTATAAAAGTCCATAAATGAGATATTAATTACGTAAGTGATTACGCAAATTTAAATACCTATACCTTTCCGGCCAAATTTTTTGTTACATTTACCAATACAACGATTTACATGCCTATTCCTTACATCCTTGCCCTCGACCAGGGCACCACCAGTTCAAGAGCCATCGTCTTTGATCATAAAGGTCAGATCATCCAGTCAGCGCAAAAAGAATTCCGGCAATATTACCCCCAGCCCGGCTGGGTGGAGCATGATGCCGAAGAGATCTGGTCCTCCCAGTATGGGGTGCTGGCGGAGGTGCTGGCCAAGAGTAATATCACCACCCGGGACATCGCCGCTATCGGCATCACCAACCAGCGGGAGACGACTATCGTCTGGGAAAGGGCCAGCGGCCGACCCATCCATCCGGCCATCGTCTGGCAGGACCGCCGCACGGCAGGCTACTGCGACGAGCTGAAAGCGCAGGGTCTTTCTCCGCTGATCCAGGAACGTACCGGGCTGGTCATCGACGCTTATTTCTCCGCTACCAAGCTCAGGTGGATCCTGGATAATGTCCCAGGAGCCCAGGCCCGGGCAGAAAAGGGAGAGTTGGCTTTCGGCACGGTCGACAGCTGGCTCATCTGGAAATTAACGGCGGGACAACTACATATCACCGATAGCACCAACGCCTCCCGTACCTTGCTGCTGAATATTCATACGGGGGAGTGGGACCCGGAGCTGCTGCGACTATTCGATATTCCCATGGCGGTATTGCCCGAAGTGAGGGCCTCCAGTGAAGTTTATGGGGCGACGGGCAGCATCATGGCCCCGGGTAGCGTCGGGATGCCCATTGCAGGGATCGCCGGCGACCAGCAGGCCGCCTTGTTCGGGCAACTATGCACGCAGCCGGGTATGGTAAAGAACACGTATGGCACCGGTTGTTTCATGCTCATGCATACGGGTAAAGAGGCCGTGCACTCAAAAAATAATCTGCTGACCACCATCGCCTGGAAACTAAACGGGCAGATAGAATACGCGCTGGAAGGGAGCATTTTCATCGCCGGGGCCGTCGTACAATGGCTGCGGGACGGACTGCACCTGATCCGCTCTTCCGGGGAAGTAGAAGCCCTGGCAGCGACGGTGTCCGATACGGAAGGGGTGTATATGATCCCGGCTTTTGCGGGGCTGGGAGCTCCCCACTGGAATCAATATGCGCGGGGAAGCCTGTTCGGCATGACGAGAGGCACCAGCAAAGCGCATGTCGCCCGGGCGGCGCTGGAGAGCATTGCCTACCAGACCTATGACGTACTCAAAGCCATGGAAGCTGATAGTGGTATCCGGATAAAGGAATTGCGGGTGGATGGCGGGGCTACCGCTAATAACCTGCTCATGCAGTTCCAATCCGATATCCTGCAGGTTCCGGTGATCCGGCCCACCGTTTATGAGACTACGGCCCTGGGGGCGGCCTACCTGGCGGGGCTGGCCACGGGTTATTGGAGTTCGGTGGAAGACATTCAGCAACAATGGCAGGTGGACCGGCGTTTTATGCCTTCCATGGAGCAGGAGCGCGCCGCAGACCTCCTGAAAGGCTGGCAGCGGGCGGTGAAAGCGTCCATCGCCTGGGCAGAGGGGTGAGGGCTGGGCTTAATTGATAAAGACTAAATAGTACCGATAGATGAACCGAAAAGACATGATCCGGGCGCTCGAGTCCACTCCTGAATGGGAACTTTGTATTATCGGTGGCGGGGCCACGGGCCTGGGGATAGCGGTAGACGCCGCTTCCCGGGGATTCAGGACCCTCCTGGTGGAGCAGTATGATTTTGCGAAGGGCACGTCCTCCCGGTCTACTAAATTAGTGCATGGGGGAGTCCGCTACCTGCAGCAGGGAAATATCAAACTGGTAACGGAGGCCCTTCATGAAAGAGGCATCCTTCACAAGAATGCCCCGCACCTGGTCAAAGATCTCTCCTTTATCGTTCCCAACTATCGATGGTGGGAAGGCCCCTATTATGGCATCGGACTGAAAGTATACGATTGGATGGCCGGCAGCCTGGGATTGGGGCCCTCCCGTTTGCTCTCCCGGGAAGAGACCCTGCAACTGGCGCCTACCCTGGATGCAGAAGGATTGCGGGGCGGGGTCTTATACCATGACGGACAGTTCGACGATGCGAGGCTGGCGATCAACCTGGCCCAGACTGCGGCGGGACAGGGAGGCATCCTGCTTAATTACTGCCGGGTCGAAGGATTCCTGAAAGAGAATGGGAAGGGCGGCGACAGGATCGTCGGCGTGCGGGCTACGGACGAAGAAACCGGGCGGGGCTACGAGATCCGGGCAAAGGTGGTGATCAATGCCACGGGGGTCTTCACCGACAGCGTGCTGCAAATGGACGAGCCGGGCAGCGAGCCCATCATAGCTCCCAGCCAGGGCGTACATATCGTGCTGGATAAAGTTTTTTTACCGGGGGAGGCTGCCATCCTCGTGCCGCACACGGACGACGGGCGGGTACTGTTCGCCGTTCCCTGGCATGACAAAATCATTATCGGCACGACGGATACGCTGGTGAAGGAAATTCTTGCGGAGCCTCGGGCCCTGCCGGAAGAAATCGACTTTATCCTGCAGCAGATCGGCCGCTACCTGACGACGACGCCGGAGCGTAAAGACATACGAAGCGTGTTTGCCGGGCTGCGTCCCCTGGTGAAGAGCAGCAGCAAGAAAACGGCGGAATTGTCCAGGGATCATCTGATCACGGTCTCGGCTTCGGGACTCATCACCATTGCCGGAGGGAAGTGGACCACCTATCGCCGGATGGCGGAAGATACCGTGAATACCGCTATCGCCCGGGCGGGGCTGGCAGACAAAGCCTGCGTGACGACGACGTTGCCGATTCATGGGGGGGATGGCCACGAAGGTCCTGCGATCCGGGCTCTTGCCGATACCGATCCTGAACTGGGAAAGCTATTGCATCCCCGGCTGCCCTATATCGGCGCTCAGATCGTATGGGCAGCCCGGGAAGAATTATGCAGGACGGTAGAAGACGCGTTGAGCAGGCGGACCCGGGCGCTCTTACTGGATGCATCGGCAGCCATCGAATGTGCGGAAACGGTGGCGGGGTTACTGGCCAGAGAATTGGGAAGGGATCAGCAATGGCAGGAGCAGCAGGTAGCAGCTTTCAGGGAACTGGCAAAAAATTACAAAATATGACACCTTTTTTCGGCGAATTCGTCGGCACCGGAATGCTCGTCATACTGGGCCAGGGAGTGGTAGCTAATGTAGTGTTGCAAAAGACAAAAGGAAATAATAGCGGTTGGATCGTCATCAGCTTCGGTTGGGCGATAGCGGTATTCGTGGGGGTTTATTGTTCGGCGGCAGCCAGCAAGGCGCACCTGAATCCTGCCGTCACCCTGGCTTTCGCAGCATTGGGCAAGATCAGCTGGGAGCTCGTACCGGTATATATAACCGCTCAACTATTGGGGGCCATGGCCGGCTCCGGGATCGCCTGGCTCAGCTATCGTCTTCATTTTAATGAGACAACGAATGCGGATGCCAAGCTCGCTGTCTTCTGCACTGGTCCTGCGATCCGAAGCGCCGGTGACAACCTTCTCACAGAGATCATCGGTACTTTTGTCCTGATATTGGGAGTCCTGTATATCGCCTCCCCGTCCAGCAGCCTGGGCGCACTGGACGCCTTGCCGGTAGGTCTGTTGGTGCTGGGGATCGGGCTTTCTTTGGGAGGCCCTACTGGTTATGCCATCAATCCTGCCCGGGACCTGGGGCCCCGGATCATGCATGCGATCCTGCCCATTCCCGGTAAAAGGGATAGTGATTGGGGCTATGCCTGGATACCGGTAGTAGGTCCGGTGGTGGGCGCTTTGCTGGCGGCCCTGGTGTTCAAAATGCTATAATATCACGTTGAAAGGGTCTATAATAAAAAATCCCCGCTGAGTAAACGGGGATGACTAATCAAATTCCTAGCCAAAATTATTCTTCTCATTCGTGCTCATATACGAAAAAAAGTCTCTTTTGGTTCTCTCCAATCCAAAAAAAATTTCCCCTCAAAAAGGTCTGGCTTAATCCTCTCCTCTTAGACCGGGTTATAGGTAAACTGTTATACCGCACGGATAAATGGAAATTTTAACATGTTTAGTTAAGAAACCTGTTTAAATTTATTTTCCTTGATCTCTATTCCTATTCCGGATTTGTCGTCACTGGTCTCAAGTTACCTCTGAATTAGTAGATGTGCGGTTATAGCTAAAATCCTGATTAGTTTCCATTATTAATAACGGAAACATTGAACCTTATGCCTATTCACATCACCACTCAAAAGCCGAGGGATAGCTATCATAAGCCCCTCCTTTTAGAAGCATCCACCGGAAGTGCTTTTCCCGATACCAGGGCCCTTCAATCCTCCGGCTGTTTTAGTTCCCTGCTGTTTTACGACAGTCATTGTCCGGATTTCTGCATTCGTGAGAGTCATTATTTTTTGGGCGCCGACTCAGGCTGGCACGAAGGCTATAGGACTGAATCCATCCTGGAAATGCAGTTTGTTCTGCACCATTCCCTTCATTACCGGCTGGAAGGAAGCCCGAAAAAGATCATGACGGAAGGGCAATACAATATGATCGCCTCTCCGGACGTGGCAAGGATCAACTGGTTTGACAAAGCCAACAGTCATACCCGCACGCTCGATATCCATTTCAGTCCTGCTTATCTGCAAACGTTAATGGGTCATTTTCCGGAACTGGGCAATCTGCTGGAAAAGAAAGAGAAGGGCGTGACGACCCAGCTCGGCTCATTCCCCGCGACCTGCAGTCCGATGATGATGCGTATGCTCAAAGCCATCCTTGACTGTCCTTTTACCGGAGATCTGCGCAAGAACTATATGCAATCGAAAGTATGCCTCTTGTTGCTACTGGCTTTGGAACAGATCACCAGTCGTCCCGCTGAAAAAGACACCACCATCCACCTGAAAAAATATGACCGGGAAAAAATCCATGAAGCCAGGGAATACCTGCTGTTGAACATGGAAAATCCCCCGACCCTAAAAGAGTTGGCCCATAAGGTGGGGCTCAATGATTTTAAATTAAAGAAAGGCTACAAACAGGTCTTTGGTATGCCCATCTTCGAGGATTTCAACCGGGAACGTATGGACAAAGCCATGCAATACCTGCTGGAGAAAAGCATGAGCATCTCCGATACCGCCCTGCTCACCGGCTACCAGGACCCACCCAATTTTATCAGGGCCTTTAAGGCTTATTTCGGGTCGCCTCCGGGCGAATTGCGCAAACGGCATGAACGACTTAATGGCAAACCGCAGCCATGAATATCCGGATCCGAACAGAGCATGCCGGAGAGATAAAGCTGTCTCCCGTTCTCCCGGCCGCGCTAAAGCAATTGCAGATCCCCGAAAGCATTTGTTATAGTGCTTCAGGATCTTTCGGCCATATATTACTCCAGCAACTGGAAGGGGAAAGTATTTCCGTTCTTTATCATACTTTCTATTTTACGAATGATGACCAGTTAACGTATAGCAGCCATGAATCTTCGATCCGTCTGCAGATCATCTTACGGAACAGCTATTTTTATAAATCGAAGCCGCTGGGCGCGGGGGCCCTGCATGAGAGAGGGATCAATCTGAATTATGTTCCGTCCATTCATACCGTCTTTGGGCTTCGTAAACAGGAGACTTACAGTCACGTGGCTATCTATTATACTAAAGAACATTTACTATCCCTAAGTACTAGCTTTCCCAGTCTGAAGGCTTTTTTAGAGCAGGTAGACGCTGACAAAGCGATGCAATTCAACGAGCGGTATAGCATTGCAGATGCCCCGATCCTGTCGCTGATCGACAGCATGCTGGATTGTAATTATAAAGGCCCTCTCCGGAAAGTCGTTCTGGAGAGTCTTGCCGTGGAAATATTATTAATGTCCTTATTAAAGATCACACAGGCCACTTCACGCGCCGTTATTCCCGTCGGGGAGGCGGAGTCCGTCCATATCTATCAGGCGAAAGAATTGATCCTGCAGGACATGGGAAAGTCTTTCTCCATGCCCGCGTTGGCTAAACAGACGGGGCTGAGCATTTATAAACTAAACAATGGGTTCAAAGGCATCTATGGCATGGGCGTTACGGAATTCCTGCTGGAAGCCCGTATGGCAAAGGCTCACCAGGTGCTGATGGAAACAGATACACCGGTGAGTGTGGTAGCGGAGAACAGTGGCTATTCACACCATCATGCCTTCGAACATGCCTTCAAAAAATATTTCGGCTATACTCCTGCCTTCGTTCAGCGCAGCGGAAAAAAATCTTCCTGATTTTCTTATGTCGGAGTCACGCGATGTCTCTTCGAAAAAGACATTCCGCCCTTCCAGCTTAAATTATTCATCTGCTTATCAGCACAATGCAGCAAGCATCATCCGTTCACGGTATGATAATAATTTCTTCACGATTTCATCATTTATTGTTTTTTTTATCCCTCATTCATAAGATGATCGCTTATTCCTTGTAGTATATTTGTTTTAACAAGCACAACAAGATCTCAAAGCCCATCGGGCGGAATTCAACAGGTAAGTAAGACCAATCGACAAATAAGGTTTGGACAGGGCAACGGTTATTAGCAATCCCATATATACAACCTGGCAATGGGGCAGCCTGGACTGAATCACCCATCCAGTCTAAGCTGTTCCCTACCGGGTCTGGTATAACTCCTAATCAATAAACGGTTACGCAGGTATTCATTGTAGCACTTCCTTTAACAGAGGTGCATTAAACGCTTATTCTATGTATGAGACTCTTCAACCACCTGGAGCGGGCATGCCTGTGCGCAGGACACCTAAACATATCAAACGTCTATCCCTCAAGAATAATATCAGAAAACTCCTCTTAGAAAATACTGGTAATTACAATATCCCATAGTTTTAAAAAATTAGTAAGACAACATCCTATTGCAACGTTCATAAAAGAATAACTATGAAAAGAGGAAAAACAAAGAGCTATGATATTCCCTATATTTTAGATGCCTGTAAGATCCTGGAAAAAGACCCGGGCAGGCAATTAACGATAACGGCCCTGGCTCTTGAAGTTGGCATTAATTGTTCCAAATTGTGTAAAGGATTTAAGGATGTTTTCCGTCAGACTATTCATCAATACAGGCTGGACATACGGCTAAAGCTAGCGTTGCAATTGCTTGAGGAGACGGATCTAACGATTGCCGAAATTGCCTATAAGACCGGGTTTGATAGTCGGGACGGTTTTGCGAGACGTTTCCGAAGGAAGTATCATCTGTCGCCGAGAGAATGGCGAAAGGAAAGGGAAATGTCCCCTGTAGAAGGAGAAGATTATACTTCCTTAATAATCCTGGATGCTGTGGTTCTGAATTGAGCATATGCTAAAAATAGGCTGGATAATGGTTTTTTTCCTGGGCTGTTATGCAGCCCGGGCGCAGCCGGCCTTCCACTTGTCCGGCAAGGTCACCGATTCGGCTGGGATCGCCCTATCTTCTGCGACCGTTAACATCATTACTCAGAAGGATACGGTGAGTACCTTGACAACAGAAGAAGGTCATTTTGCGATAAATAATTTGACCCAACGGAAATTCAGGTTATGGGTGACCATGAAAGGATATTTCTCCTTTAACCAATCATTTTCCATTGGTACTGAAAATCCTACTGTTCAACTGGCGCCGATTAAACTACGGGCAAACTATAACGAACTGGATCCGGTGACCGTCACCCGGGTCCGCCCAATTACTATCGGCATCGATACCATCACCTATCATGCAGCGGCGTTCCCAGTCCGGGATGGCTCCGAAGTAGAGGATCTCCTAAAAAGACTGCCAGGGGTGGAGGTAGCAATCAATGGCGATGTGATCGTACAGGGCAAAAAAATAGGAAAGGTGCTGGTCAACGGAAAGGAATTCTTCGGAGGCGATGTCCTGCTGGCGATCCGAAATCTTCCAGCAGATATAGTAGACAAGCTTCAGATTATCGATGATTATGGAGATAAAGCCCGGCTTACCGGCGTCAAGAGCGGGGAGGCGGCCAAAGTATTGAATATTGTCCTGAAACAGGACAAGCGCAACGGGGAGTTTGGTCAGCTAAACGCCGGAATTGGCGATTACGGTAAATATGCCGGCGATGGCTTCGGCAATGCCTTTAAAGGAGAGCGGCAGGTTTCCGCCAATGGGGAGGTCAGTAACAACAGCCCCATCGGCAGCAACTTTTCACATAACGCAGCTCTCAACTATGCTGACTTGTGGGATCTCCATTGGGTGGGATCCATTAATCTAACTAACAGCGGTCAAAATCCTCACTCCTCCAGCAGTACAATTCAGGATAATTTTTACCCGGGACAGCAACTCCATCAGACCCAAAGCAGTCAAAGCAGCGCACATAACACGAATAACAATCTGAATACGACCCTGACCTATAAGCCAGATGGATATTCTACCTTCCGCCTCAACGCCACCGCCAGCCTGCAACATGCTTCCGACCAATCGGTCAACGATTTCACATCCATCCAACGGGATACTGGTTTTTCCAAATCGACTACGGGCACATCCCTTAACACAACACAAACGACAGTGCAGTCCGCCAGTTCGAATATCTATTATGAAAAGATCTTCCCTCGTTCCAAGAGGCGCTTCAGCACAGAGGCGGCGTTCGGTTATACAGATAACCGACGGATCAGCGATAATCAAATCCATTCCACAACATTAACGGATAGCGCCTCCAGCAGTTCTCTCCTTCATTACCTGGTTACAAACAATAGTAATAATTGGAGTGTCAATGCCACCACAACCTATTTTATGCCAATCAGCCCTTCTTCCTTCCTGGAATTAAGTTACAATGGACAATCTACCATATCCCACAGCAATCTGCATACCCAGATTCCTGGGGTGGCTAACAACCACCCCATGACAGTGGATTCTTTAAGTCAGGATCTCACCTACCGCACCCTTTCCCAAAATATACATGCTGGCTACAGCGGCCACCTGCATCAGTGGGATCTTTTTGCGAACCTGAATGCCCAACCTGGTTTATTGCAGGGGACCACTAATGAAAAGGGGACTCTTACTTCTTATCATTATTTTTCACTCGTCCCGGAGCTACAGTGTTCCTGGACAATCGACAAGCTCCGGAAGATTAAATTGAATTACAATGGTCATCCTAGTCTACCCAGTCTGCAACAGTTGACTCCTAATACCAATGTGACCAATCCGCAATACCCGGTGACTGGGAATCCAGCCTTAAAACCTGCTTTTGCCAACCAAGCCAGCATTCGTTATGAGCAGTCGGCTCTGCAATCCACCCAATTCCAAGGATTTGGCGTGGGACTGAGCTATACTACGACCCAGCATACAATCATCGAAAATACGGTCCACCCAAAAGATAGCAGCGCGGTAATCCAGAGAACCACTTATCTTAATGCCGGCACCACCAACACTCTTTCTGCAGACTACTATCTGAACTTCCCGGCTCTGTTCAACAAACGGTTTCGGATCACTACCAATGGTAGTTTGAACAATAGTCAAATCCCCATAATGACGGACGGAATGATGTATAACAATCAAATATCGATCTGGACCCAGGCCCTTCATTTTCAATTACTCATTCCTGACCTTATCGAGACAGACCTGGAAGGAAATTATTCGGTGACCCATGCCAACTATCCTGGCTCCGGCAACTTACCGAACACCTTTAAGACAGCAACTTTTGCGCTCAATAGCAAACAATATTTCCTTCGACATTGGATAATCAGCTACCAGTTGTTTGAATCCTATACCACTAGCGGTAAAGGGTTACAATCCTCTCCTACATCTTTAACATCTTCTATACAACGCCAGTTCCTTCCCCATAACAAAGCGACAATCAGTATCACCGGTTATAACCTTTTGAACACCGGTGCGGGAATAGGACAGTCTTCTTCCCCGACCAGCATCACGCAATCAAAGACACAAATTATCGGGCGTTATTTCTTTTGCACCTTTCTATTAAAATTGAATCACTTCCAAAAATAAAATGAGTTAAAAAAAACATTTTGGTCGTGTTTTTGTCACGAATGGTCGTATTTGAGGTAGTATCTTGCTTATAGGTTAACACAAATCAAGGTCCTGATCATAGCAGACTAACAAATCTATAATTATTATTCAATTAGTTTTGCATGGAAAAAGATACCTACATCCCTATCACCAAGGAGTCCTCCATTCGGCGAGCTCCTTATCCGGGCCTTTTTCTTAAACAGGCACCGAGCAGTAAAAACTTCTTGGAATATTTATATGGCGAGAATAAAATATATAGCCTGTTGATGCTTTTTTTAATGATCTGTCAGTTTATTGTTTTCAAATTATTATACCCATTTCCAGATTTCTTTTCGGACAGTTACAGTTACCTTTTCGCGGCATACGCTCACCTCGATGTTAATATTTGGCCCATTGGTTACAGCAAATTTTTATGGATCTTCCATTCGTTTACACATTCCGCTATAGCATTGAATTTCTTTCAATATATGTTTTTGGAGGTAGCAGCCCTTTATTTTTATCATACCCTTGTCTATTTCTACCCTACGGGAAAGAATACCAGGACTTTCCTTTGCCTGTTCCTGTTCTTTAACCCACTTACTCTTTACCTGGCAAATTATGTTTCGAGTGATGCTATTTTTATAGGGTTAAGCTTAATTTGGTTGACCCAGCTTATCTGGATCGTACAACGTCCAAGGCCTTACCAATTACTGGTACAGGCTATCGTTATTTTTATTGCCTTTACGTTCCGCTATAATGCGATGTATTATCCGATCTTAACCAGTCTTGCGTTATTCTTATCGAGACAACGACTTTGGTCAAAGCTGATGGGAACAGCACTGCCCGTCCTGTTCATCATTCCGTTCATATTGTTCTCCCGAAATGCGACCTTAAAAATGGTGGGAACGCGGCAGTTTCCACCCATTCTGGGCGGATGGCAATGGGGCAATAATGCTTTATACATGCGGGAATTTATTGATGTGGACAGTACGAAACTGCCTTCATCGGAATGCCGCGAGCTTGACCGTATCGCCAGGAAATATTTTCAAACGGTCCCGCCACAGAACCGGGATTTGCTGGCTTATGTCGCCAATTTCTTCATCCGTCAGCCCGAAGCCCCGTTGAAGCAATATATGGTCTCCCATTACCAAATGACCGATCAGTTGTCTCAAGTTATTGCCTGGGGAAAAGTGGCACCTGTTTTTGGAGAATATGGACTATACCTGATCAAGACCCATCCGTTTGCCTTTGCCCGATATTATTTGCTGGTCAATACAAAGAATTATTTCCTTCCGCCATTGGAGAAACTGGAAGTGTATAACCTGGGGCTGGATGATATGTGGCCGATTGCTGCGTATTGGTTTGATTATCCCAATCTGCATGTGAAATCCGTTTCCAGGGAGCTACAGGGGAATCTCTTGCTTGTGTACCCGGCCCTATTCCTACTGTTCAATCTTTATTTTGGCTATAGCTTTTATTTATTCCTGATTCGAAAAAGTTTCAAAAAGGTCGAAAGAAGTTTCACCGCTACCCAAATACTGATTACGGTTTTTGTAGTACTTAATCTTTGTTTCAGTGTTTTTGCCAATATCATCGTCATCCGTTACCAAGTCTTCCCTATGATCGTATACCTGGCTTTTTCTTTATTGTTAACAGATCGCCTGGAGGAGATAGCAAACAAAAGGGAAGTTTCGTCGGATCAAAGTAGGGATCATGAATTATCAGAAATACCGGTTATTTCAAAACAACCTCAATTATCGTAAACATGCCCAAACAAGCTATCATTATTGGTGCCGGTCCGGCAGGCTTAACTGCGGCGTATGAACTGCTGAAGCGAACGGATATCATTCCCATCATTTTGGAAAAATCAGGGGATATCGGTGGGATATCCAAGACAGTGAATTATAAAGGCAACCGGATGGATATTGGCGGTCACCGGTTTTTCTCCAAATCGGATCGTGTGATGCAGTGGTGGTTAAATATTCTGCCTATCCAACCAATGGCCGATAAACAATTCATCGTCACTTATCAGCAGCATTCCAAAACTATAAAGACGGAGGAAACCTTTCCAAAGCACAGTGAACAGGAACTGCCAGATAAGATTATGCTGGTAAGAAAGCGTTTATCGAGAATATATTTCTTACGTAAATTTTTTACTTATCCCATCCAGCTTTCCTTGGATACGCTACGTAAACTGGGGGTTCCTCGCACTGTCGAGATATTAGTTTCTTATGTCCGGTCCCGGCTATTCCCCCGCAAGCCGGAAAAAAGCCTTGAAGACTTCTTTATCAACAGGTTTGGGAATAGGCTATACCATCTGTTCTTTAAGGATTATACAGAAAAAGTCTGGGGAGTACCTTGTACGCAAATATCTGCCGAATGGGGTTCCCAGCGTATCAAGGGTATTTCTATCGCCAAGGCCATTGCACATGCTGTGAAATCTATCAAGCCTATTAAAGCTACTGGCGCAAATGATATCACTCAAAAAGGCACTGAAACCAGTATGATCGAAAAATTCCTCTACCCTAAATTCGGCCCAGGCCAGCTCTGGGAAGAAGTGGCCCGGCAAGTGGAAAATATGGGCGGACAGATTCTGATGAACAAGGAAGTAAAGTCTATCCGGACAGAAGAACATACTGTCGCTTCCATAGAAGCTATTGACACGGTTACTGGAGCAACCAACGTATTAGAAGGCAATTATTTCTTTTCCACTATGCCCGTACAGGAATTAATAGCCGGAATGAATGGCCTAGTACCAGAAAATGTGCAAGAGATCGCCGCCGGCTTGCAATACCGAGATTTTATTACCGTAGGTGTGCTATTGAAGAAAATGTCTCCACCCGGGGAAAAAGTCGAAGAAAACAGTAAACGAATACTACCGGATACATGGATCTATATCCAGGAAAAGGATGTCAAAGTTGGACGGTTGCAGATCTTCAATAACTGGAGCCCCTTTATGGTTAAGGATCCCGATACGGTCTGGGTAGGCATGGAATATTTCTGCAACAAGGAGGATGAGTTCTGGAATCTAAATGATCAGGAGATACAATCCACCGCCATTGAGGAACTGGAAAAAATGGGCCTCGCCCAGGTTGCAGATGTGCTGGATAGCACAGTATTGCGCATGGAGAAAACCTACCCGGCCTATTTCGGGACCTATAACCGTTTTGAAGAAGTCCGGCAATTCATCGATAGATTTGCTAATCTGTTTCTGGTGGGCCGCAATGGAATGCATAAGTATAATAATTCGGATCACTCGATGTTAACAGCAATGGTGGCAGTAGATAACATTGCCGCTGGTGTTACTTCTAAGGCTAATATATGGGCAATTAATACTGAGCAGGAGTATCATGAGGAAAAGAAGGAAACAGTAGTTCAACGACCAGAAAAGGAGTCTGTCTTTACCGATTTTCTCTGGAAAAATAAATGGAACCGTACTTTCGTACTATTCGCTGGTTCTGCTTTATTGATGCAGTTTTTCATCTTTAAATTTCTGTATCCTTTTGCCAACTATATGCCGGATTCTTATTCTTATCTGGATGCGGCATACCTGAACGTGGATGTCAACATGTGGCCGGTGGCTTACTCAAAATTCCTGCGGATATTCAGTTCCTTTACACATTCGGATACGCTGTTGGTGGGATTTCAATATTTCTTTATGCAAATGAGCGGACTTTGCTTTCTAAGCAGTGTATTGTACTTGTTCAAGCCCGGTAAAATCATCTCTGCCATTTTTTATATATTCTTCCTTTTCAACCCTCTTGCCCTCTACCTGAGCAATTATATTTCGGCTGACGCCATTTTTATCGGGTTGAGCTTTCTATGGATCACGCAATTATTATGGATCATTTGCCGTCCTAGACCCTGGCAATTATTCTCCCAGGCCTTCCTGCTGATGCTAGTATTCACAGTCCGGTACAATGCTATTTATTATCCCGTGATCGCGGCACTAGCTATTTTGTTGTCAAAGCAACGAAGCTGGATAAAAGGAGCTGGCATCGCGCTGGGATCGGGTTTTGTCCTTTTCTCCATTCTTTACACCAGTAATAAAATGGGAGCAGAGACTGGACATAATCAATTTTCGGCTTTCGGAGGCTGGCAACTGGCCAATAATGCACTGTATGCCTATCAACAAGTGAAACCAGATAAATCAAACCTGGTGCCTGTACAATTTATCAAACTGGAAGCTATGGTTCAGCAACATAAAGATACTTTAAGCCGTATTAAATTCAGTCGTGAAGATTCTATTGAGGCGCATTTTTATTTGTGGAGCGACCGGGGACCGCTTATCCAATACATGGTGAGGGAATGGAAAAATGACAGTACCACTCCTTATTTTAAAAGATGGGCGGCTGAAGCACCTTTATACGGAGAATATGGATTATGGCTGATAAAAAAATATCCATTAGAATTTGCCAAAGGTTTCCTGTTGCCAAATGCAATGAGGTATGCTTTGCCCCCGCTTGAATTCCTGGGTATTTATAATATGGGCAGGGATAGTGTGGGTTTGACTGCAAAGGAATGGTTTCGCTATAAAAGTCAGCGTGTAAAAAACTATTACAAAGACCATAAAACAAAAATATTAGGATGGTATCCTGTTTTCTCTTCTCTTGCGAATCTGTCCTTTGTCATCGGCCTGATAGGATTTCTTGTTTTTAACGGGATCAAAAAGGCAGACGCAGGTTTTTCGAAAGCTCTGCTGCTGATACTTTCCTTATGGCTGGTCAATATGGGTTTTAGCGTATTTGCTTCCCCTATTACCCTTCGCTACCAGGTCTTCCCGGTAACAATGTGTTTTGTTTTTTCGCTGTTATCTATCCGGTTTGTTGATATGAAAGAATAAATTCAATCTTTAAAACTATTAAACCTTTTTCATGTCATCCAATGAAGATTATATCGAGGCTCTTGCCAAAATTGAAGCTCCAGGAATTTTGCCCGGGGAAACAGCGAACTATGCCGAAATCCTGCAATCTTATGGTCTAAGTTACATGCCTGTAGACTATTATTTGCAAGTCGGAGAGATTCCCTGGATTCAAGGCTGGATATTGCATGTTTCTGTTATCATGTCGCAGTTGAATGTCGTATTTAAAGCCATCCTTCCTGTACTAATAAAGGAAAACGTCGCTTTTAAAATAATAAGGGATAAAGACACTGCCAAAGATCTCCTGGATGGCCACTTAGAATATATCCAGTTGGGTAAAGTTTTGAGTATTTACCCTGAGAATGGCGTCAAAGCCCATTTACTGGCAAAAAAAATGATTGAATTGACAACAACTTTTAAAGGTCCGCAGATCCCTACGGATATTCATCTGGGGGGATGCATCTTTACCCGTTATGGCAACGGCAATGCTGTTTTATTACCAGACGAGACAGGGAAAAATAAAAAGTTCATCCATAATTTCAAAGGGCAATTGATCCCTGATCCATATACTATACCCTTTGTTTTACCAGAAGGCATACGATGGCCATTCCCGGATATTGCCGAACCGAAAACACCGGTTCAGAAAAGAATATTAAAACACATTTACCGACCCATATCTGTATTGAAGCCAGATCCCCGTGGAAATGTTTTACAGGCTGTCTATCTCAAAAGATGGTTGCGCACAAATACCTGTGTTATCAAAGAAGGTAAAAGAAATATGTGCTCGGATGAATATGGCAGAGATATCCGGGAAAGACTGCTCTGGCAACAAGTCTTGCATCGAGAGCTTGAAAATATCGTTCCTTTGCCCAAAATTATTGATTTTTTTGAAGAAGAAGGCGACACCTATCTTGTTATGGAGTTTATCAAGGGTATTTCCCTCAATGAATGGAAAGAACTAATGAGCGGGAATTGCCTCGGGTGGAAAGACCAGTCCGTCCAACAACAGGTGGCTGTTTTAGAGTGCATCTTAACTATCATTGATATTGTACAACGGTTGCATCAAAAAGGATATGTACACAGAGATATTACCCCGGTCAATTTCCTTGTTGATCCGAACGGCAGGATATCTTTGATCGATATTGAGCTTGCCTATTCACTAAAAACAAAAACACCTACACCGCCATTTGGTCTTGGGACACTTGGTTTCATGTCCCCGGAGCAGTTTAAGCAAGAAATTCCGACTGTGAAAGAGGATATTTACGGACTATGTGCTACAATCCTTGCTTTATTGGTAGGTATGTTCCCTGCAAAGTTCATAACAGAAGACATTCCTACGCTCAAGGAAAACCTTTGTTTCTTTATCCAGGACTACAAAATGGCACGGTTAATTGCGTTAGGACTAAATCCTGACCAACAACGTAGACCAGAGCTATCGATTATCCGGTCCACTGTGAAGGAATATCGGGATAGTTTGTTGGCAGGAACCGATGCTATCAGGAAGGAGGAGGTTCATGAGGAATTGGATCCGATCCGGCTTGAGAAAGTTATAAAATATGGAATTCGATCTTTGGTCAATCCCCATATTTCGTTGATCGAAGGGCTTTGGTTGTCAAAATCCGTAAAAAAAGGGACTACCCTTGATTATATGCTGAAGGAACATTTGGTTCTTCCTGATTTGCATGGGGGTATAGGCGGAGTGCTGTATTTCCTTGGAAAGGTAAAATCGCTCGGATTTGATATTGAACCATGTATGGACAGCTACCGTAAAGGTTGGGATTTTTTACAGGTGAATTGCCTGAACAACCTTCAAAATATGCCTCCGGGACTTTACAGCGGAGCAGCAGGCATTGCACTGGCTCTGGCTGTTGGTATAAAAGCAGGGTTATTAAAAGATAGTGTGGCTACCAGGCAGGTTCTACAAAGCGCCCTGGAACGGGAGCCGGTTGGGTTTGACTTAGCAGGAGGAAGCGCGGGGCAGGGAGTAGCGACCCTTCTATGCGAAGATTACCTGGTAGCAAATATTTCGCGAGAACTTCGAGAAAAGTGTATCCAGCTTTTATCTGAAAAGCAACAAAAAGATGGATCCTGGCTCATGCAAGCCGAGGGAAAAAGCAAAAGAAATGCAAAAATTCTTGGTTTCAGTCACGGTGTTGCAGGCATCACGTGGTTTCTGCTCGAATATATTAAGAAGTACCCTGATATGAACATTCAAAAAGTTGCAGTAAAATCATTGAATTGGTTGGAAAAACGGACAGATAATTTAAAGAAATTATTGAGCCCCCCAGACTACCAGAAGATTGCAGATGGAGCACAAGTTGAAGAGGAAGCTGCATCTACGATCCTGCTTACCTTCATCAAAGCGTACGAAACGTTGAAAGACCTAAAGTATCAAAAAGCGGTTGAAGATATTCTATTCACCAATCCTCCGTCTATTGTCCATAATGATTTCTCGCAGGTCACCGGCCTAGCAGGACTTGGAGAATTATACCTAGAGGCCGGGAGGGTTTTCGGGAATGAAGAATGGCTTGGAAGGGCTGGTCGGTTGGCAAATCTATTTATTCACACTAGCATACACTGTCCTGAAGGCAACTGTTATTGGGTTATGGACCAAAACATGGCTCCAACGGCAGATCTCATAAGAGGCAATAGTGGTATACTGCATTTTTTGATTAGGTATGCAAATGGTGGAAAATTAGGCTACCGATTACTATCATAAAATGAATTACTATGAACCGAAAACAAATCATTCTTGAAACCATTTGCTTATTATTCTTTGTCTTATTCTTGTACACGGGGGTAAGCAAGATATTGGATATAGCAAGAATACGTGTTGTCATGGGTAGTTATCCTATTATAAAACCGTTTTCCAGCTGGCTCTCTTATGCTATTATTTCAGTGGAAATACTTGTCGCCTTATTACTGCTTTGGCCAGAAAAGAGGTTAATAGCTCTATATATTTGTTTCGGACTTATGGCCCTGTTTACCATCTATGTTATTATCGTACTAAAAACCAGTGATCATCTGCCTTGTACATGCGGGGGGGTGATACAGAAAATGAGTTGGAATCAACACCTCTTTTTCAACCTATTTTTCCTGGCACTCGCTTTGTTAGGCATCATACTTTATGACAAACAAAATGATTCAACATACTTGTTGCAACAATAAGTCTGTGATTAGCTACCACAGGCAAAAGGGGAAGCTGAAAACCTTTGACAGAGTAAGCGATTATTTAAACATTAAAAAAACAGTTTTATGAAAAAGTCAAGAATCTTCATGGCAGCAGGCACTTTAGCATTAGTCGTTTCTGCTATTTTTGCCACAAAAGCAAATAAAAAATTTGCTAATCTATATAGTGGTACACTATACTATGGTACTAACAAGACCACTGCAGTTGCAAAAGCGGATGCCGGTTGTACTACGTCACCAGTGCTTTATTCTGTCAAGGCCTCATCTCCTAATGGGGCAGTCGTTCCATTTTTCACAAGTAAGATTGCCATCGGTTATAATGCTTCGGTTGGCTATTTTACATTATACAATTAATGATCAAAAGAGGCTGGTCTCAAAAAAGAGTCAGCCTCTTTTTGAAAATCCAAAAATAGAAATTAGTTAACCCTAATGTTAAATTACCAAGCAAATGAAAGGTCAAAACATATTTCTTGTATTGGGAACTCTTGCATTGGCTAGTGCCGCCATATTCGCAACAAGAGCTAATAATCATTTGGGAATTATAAAACAATTTTATAAAATGTTAAAGATATATGGTATGGAGCTCTTTACTCTTAGCACGTATTTATATACCCCTTTGCAAATGCATTGGCCATGGGATATAATACAACCGCCGGGTATTTCACTCTGTTCTATTGAAATTTTTTAAAAGATAAATAATACATGCTTAATATTAACATTTATGAAAAAGTCTAGGATATTTATGACTGCAGCAACCTTTGTTTTAGTAGTTTCTGCATTTTTCGCTACAAAAGCAAATAAAAAATTTGCCAACGAATATTCTGGTACCCTCTATTATGGGTCCAGCGTAACGAACATATATGGTAAACTTGCACCTGGGTGTGGACAATCGCCAGTCCTATTTACTGTTTCTGCCGGTTTCCGTCCCCATGCTGTTGCTTTGAAATGTCAATGGTATATGTTTGGTTTTGCAACAGGCAAGTATATCACTTTGTTTTCTATTTTGTAGAGCTAGCTTTCAATTTATATTTACCCAAGATTGGTAGTAACTAGTAATCCTAAATTTTATCACATATGATAAAGACGAACATTTTTACTACGACATTCACTTTTATATTAATAATCGCGGGGTTTTATGCTACTAAAGCCAATAAGAAAATTCTTCACGCATACAATGGTACGCTCTATTATGGCATAAATAAGACTCATGTGAGTGGTAAAGCAAGTACAGGTTGTGGTACGTCGCCGGTAATTTGTACCATCAAGAGTGCTGGTGTTTTTCTGAGTACCGTTCCGTTCATAAACGGGATTGCTATTGGGTATGATGCTACTGGTTATATAACACTATATTACTAAATTTTGTTTATGAGAAAATTTAGAATTTTTACAACCATTGGAGCTTCCGCGTTAGTCATTGCAGCTATTATTGCGACTAAGGCAAATAAAAGATCCGTCAACGAATACTTTGGTACACTCTATTACGGATCGAGTAAAACTACTGTTACAGGAATAGCAAACCCAAGTTGTTTAAATTCTACTGTAATATTTACTATCAAATCGTCCTCCAATTACCAGAGTGTAATTCGCTTCCTAAATGGATATGCGATTGGCTATAAATTTGGTTTCGGCTATCTTACATTATATTACTAAAAAAAGGGAATGAGCCCCTTTTGTTGAACAATTCAAACTTAGGTATTAGGTCATTACATAGTCTGATTTTTTTAAAGGCATTATACGTGTACATGATTTTATAGATCCTAATTAATAATTATTAACGGCGAATACATTGATAGGCGAAGTACTTGATGGACCTCCTGTACCGAAGATCACTAATGTATTATTTCGATATAGTGAAAAGTTCCACGTAAAAGTAGTTAGCAAATTACCAGTGACTTGATCTCTCACTTCGAAGTTATATGCACCTCCCACACCACTGTTTGCCGGATATGATTTAAAGTCGCTGATTTTCTTATAAATCAGGTCTGAGAATTCCGTTTGGCTGGAAATGTTTCCTTGCAGGTTTATACTTATGGGGCCACTTCCTGACGACAGGTTGATAAAACGAATGCCAGCCACGCTATCCTTGTAAAGAGGAATCATATCCTGCATAAAAAGGGTATCTATTGCAGGAGCCTGCCCTGTTAAATAAAGTGAATAGATAGCGCCAGCCTTTAAATTTAATAGTCCATTAAATATCACTTTGCTAGTATCGTGCGAAGAAACAAATAAAATGGAGTTCTGGCCTGAAGCTAATCCATACTCAGCACTCGCGCCAAAATAGATGAAGGCTTGATTTTGATACCAAGGAACTGGGATCGAAGTAAAATTAGTTGCAATAGTATCAAAATGAATTGCAGCGTTAATTATATTGATTGTCGCAATGCCGGATGGGGAATTGCTTTTTTTACAAGCACCTGTAATTGTGGTAATAAATAAAAAAGTTATAATAATTTTTATATTATTCATAATTTTATTTTGAAATTGAGACAGAACTCTTCTCTGCATTTTGATTAAAGTATTTATCTAAATACCAATGCAATTCTAAACCAAACACATTCCAGGCAATGATCTTTCCCATCTGATCTATAAGTACATTCTGAGGTGCATGTAGTATTTTATACAAACTCAAAGCCGGGTCACTTTCACATCCTTTTAAAGTAGAAACATTTAGCCAGGGAAGATGATCTTCTGCAATCGCCTTCTTCCAACTTTTTTCGTTTGTGTCATAGGATACACCTAAAATTTCAAGCCCCTTATTATGAAATTCATTATACAGAGCAACTGTATTAGTCTTAAATTCCTTCCTGCATGGACCGCAGCCAGAGCCCCAAAAATCTACGAGTGTCAGTTTATTATTACTTATTATATTTTTTAAAGAAATAGTCGTTCCATCTGGCTGTGTGGACATGAAATCCGGCGCGGGTTGCCCATTGCATAAATATAATCTGCTATTTATTAGCTTACCATAATAACTGTTCTTAATTTGGTCGTCGAGCTTATTATATAAAACAGGTACGATAGAATCGTGCCCTATTTGATCAAAACAATCTATAAAAAAGAAAGGAACTGCTGCTTGGTTGGAGGTACTACGGAATAAACTCCCCTTTATTTGCGCTATAAGAGCATTTTTCGTATCTTCTATACCTTGTATTATGTCTTTGTTATAACCGACAGAATCTTTAATCTCTTGCAAATTGTTATACACTTTTTCACACAAACCATACCTCCAAATATCAAAAAATGGTTGTAGTCGTTTTTGTTCATCATTTGATTGACTTCCTTCAATAGTAATAGACTGTGATAATAAAAGATTTGAATTAATTGTTCCATGAATATAAACTTTTTCATTACCCATTAAAAAATCAGGAAATGGCTGCTGTATTTCTTTATGATGACCCATGAACTCCAAAGTAACTAATCTAGGGGCATCGAGGATAAATCCATGAAGATTAAATTCGCCATTCTTTACCCGGCATGAATCAATTAATTCATGAGACCACCCCCAAATTGGGAATTCATTGCGAAACAATAATCGAACTTTCTCGCCTTCTTTTAATCCTTTTATTTGCCCCGTAATTATATAACCACTTTTTATTTGTGCTGGAGCTTTTGAAATTGAAAATGCAATCAATATAAAGCTTAATATTATCCTGTACTTCATCTGTAAATAGTTTTAATAGATTTTAGTAATTAGACCTATAAATAATTGAGTTGCTTGTTTTTGAAATTATTGCAAGAACGAATGTATCTGAAACTTTAAATTATCTGAAAACTTAAAGAGGGTCAATTGACCTTCCATAATATTGCGGCAGTGATTTAACCCTCATTTGCAAAATCTTATATTTTGCATAATTTGGTATTTTCATTTGTTGCCTCAGGATAATTTCTGTTTGACTTATATATCCCAATTGCAATCGCCATCCACTGCAACAGAGGCCTCCAGTGTTCCGGATAAAACCATTTGTAAGCGCGCCATCACTTAGAACTCCAGCAGTCCTGCTGCAGGTGTCTTCCACTTACGTTGCAGCAGGAGCAGGTTTCACATATACTAACAGTTGACCGACTACAACCTTATGTAATGAAGCTGGAGCGTGTTCACGCCTTAATCGGCATTACGGCTCACTTACTGATTTCTTATCTCCCTACCTGAATGGGGCAATTGGTAGAGATGGGCTTTCATCATCTGGCTTTACTCGACTTTGCACCGCACACTAGTATCCGGGATTCTGTATTAATTTTGGATCTGCAATTAACTCTGACTTAGGAATTGGATATAATAAAGAATTTTGAGACCATGGTTGTTTCATTGGAATAGCGCCCAATACTGTATTTGCCCGACCAGTTCTTTTGAGATCCATCCAGCGGTGCCCCCATTCCGCAAATAGCTCTATTTGCCGCTCATGATAAATGGCGGCCAATAAATCGGGCTGTGTTGAGGCTGTTGTATTTGACAAACCCGCCCTTGTCCGTATCGCATTCAGATCGCTTGCGGCATCATTGGTTTTGTTCTGCTGCGCTCTTGCTTCACCTCTAATTAGATATTGTTCTGCAAGGCGCAATATCATATAATATTGAGGTGCATCACTGCCTGGTTTCATATCTGCTGGACCTAAAGTATATTTGAAGGGATAATAATAAGTTGATCCTTGATAAATAGTACTATCAACCCATACTTGCCTTCGCAAATCCTTGATTTCAAATGAATTTAATAACAAATTTGTAAGATTATAAGTTGGTACGTTCCCAGTAGAAGGAATAAAAGCAACACCTTCCTGGGTGGCATTAAAAGGAAGATTTGCCGTATTCTGTTTCAATTGCCAGATCGCTTCTACGCTATTAGCATTAAATACATAATTGAGATTATACACCAAGTTATACAAACTTGTATTATTGATGATAGCAGTGGCCTGGGCCTCAGCATTTGCCCAATCATCAGTATATAAATAAGCCCTTGCTAGTAAGGCAGTAGCTGCCCATTTATTGGGACGAATCCTTTCTCCAAGGCCAACTGAATAATCACTTTCTAATAAGTTTTGAGCGGCTTTTAAGTCGTCTACAATCTGTTTATATACTTGTACTTGTGAGCTGCGGGGCAATAGAGCTGTTTCGTGAAAATCTGTACTGAGCGGCAATGGTATATCTCCGAAAAGATTGGCGAGATAGAAATAACAGAAGGCACGGATAAATTTTGCTTCTCCTGTAAGTTCATTTTTTACGCTATCATGTACTGCTGAGGAAGCAGCAAGACCTGCAATTATTGCATTGGCTTCATAGATATTTGAATATGCTGGCGCCCAGAAGGACGTGTTAACAATAGGATAATGTGATACTTGCAAGGTATTTGCATCAAAGTAGCCATCATCTGCTGGGCCATAAAAATCGAATATCTCATCTGCAGATAATCCCGGATAAAGTGTGGTAGCTCCATTGGCAAAAAAAGGAGAAGAATTTGTATTTGTCATTTGAGTATAAATGCCCGCAACGGCGGAAATTGCCTGAGCATCGGTCGCAAACACCTCAGTAGTAGTAATTGAATCGACAGGTTCAGGAATTGAGACCAGTTTCTTGCAGGAGATAAGGATGATAAAGAAAATTGAAAGAAACCATCCACATAACGACATCCAATTAAAGCTTTTATTTTTGGTTTGCATTATGAAAGTCTTTTAGAAGTTACAATTAAACCCGGCGACAATTGTTCTGGCCGGGGGCATATCGCCAAAATTCTGCGTCTCTGGATCAAGTCCTTTATATTTCGTAATTGTAAAAATATTATTAGTATTCAGAAATAAATTTAGGTTGACCATGCCCAGTTTAGTGACCATGGATTGCGGCAAACTATAGGAAATGGAAAGATTGGAGAGACGGATAAATGAGGCATCAGTCAAATAGCCGTCAGAACTACTAAAATAAGAATCAGAGGTTGACGATGAAGTAGTAACCCTTGCTACATTAGTAATATCGCCAGGCTTTTGCCAACGGTTTTGATATACATATACGGGTTGATTATGCATTGATCCAGGAAGGTTGCCTGCAAGTAATGCATTCGCACCTGACTGTTTTTTAAAATACAATAGAAAACTAATAGTCAATTTTTTATAACTAAAACTATTCCCCAACCCGCCAATGAATTTCGGGCTGAGGTTATAAACATACCTGTCATCGTCACCCGTTCCAGGAGGAACAGAATAGTCTGTGGTTATAGCTCCATCATGATTCCTATCCTGGTAAGTATATTGACCTGTTTGGGGATCAACTCCAGTTAAATGGAGTAACCAAGTAAGATTCAGCGGTTGCCCGATTTTATATAAATTGTAATACGGGGATAGTTCTAAATTCGGATAAGATAGTAGTTTATTGTGGTTAATGCTTGTATTAAAATTAATAGTCCAACTGAAATTTTTAGTGTTTATTATTCTTGCATTCATCATAAATTCCCAGCCAGTGTTCTCAACATTGGCAGGTGAGTTAGCAACTACACTGGTAAACCCTGTAAACTCCGCAGTTGGGAATGCTACTAATTGATTATCACAGCGATTACGATAATAGGCTATATTTAGTGTGATACGGTCTTTTAAAAATCCCAGATCCATTGCTCCTTCCAATTTCCTATTCACTTGCCAGTGATAGTCAATATTGGCATGTTGCAAAGACACCAAAGGAGAAATTCCTTGATAAGTAGGCAGATTGTTACCAGACCAACGGGAAAGATAAGCATAATCTCCTACCGCATCACCACCGGTTGTACCGTAGCTGCCCCGGAGTTTTATAAAGCTAAAAAAAGACGGCAGATTTTTTTTTATCCAACTTTCTTCACTTAATATCCAGGCTGCACCAACGGAACCAAAGTTACCAAATTGGTTCCCCGGTCCAAAACGGGAAGAACCATCTCTTCTTGCGTTCAGATCCAAAATATACTTGTTCTCCCAATTATACGCAATCCTGCCGAATAATGCTGCGTACTTGTATTGCCCATAATTATCATTTGCAAACAGCGATGGTGCATTAGAAATAGTCCTTAGCAATGCGTCATTTGTATAACCTCTTCCGTTTACTTGCTGTCCTTCAGTGGTAGTTTGCTGCGCAGAACAACCCAAAAGAACATTAAATTTACCTTTACCAATAATCCCATTGTATTCAGCCTGCGGTTCAATAATCCAGTTATGATTACTATTTTTTCCAAAATTTGCAAAGCCAGTAGGGTTAGCAGCTGGGTCCTGGGACGCTATAGGCACAAAAGAAGTCTGATTGGCTTGCGCATTATTGTATCCTATATTTGTTCGAATTACAAACGTTCGGAAGATATTATAATTGAATACTAAGTTAGAAGTCAGAAAATTGGTTTTACTATCATAAGGTTGTAATATGGAACCGAACGGAAAGCTACCGACCTTGGCATCCCATTCGGCGTAATTCAGATTACCTTTCCTATCAAAAACTGGGGGAGCATCAGGAGGCAGAGTAGCCAAGTTACTAATATCAATCATATTTGTTTCCGCATATGAATAAAAGGTGGTGAAGGAAACTGAAAACTTCTGATTGAGATTGTGATGGGTTAGATTAAAAGATACGCTGGCATTTTGATTGGCTCCACTCACGGTTGTAATATCTGTCTGTCGGCGATACCCAGCGGCAATGCGGAATACTGTTCGGGCATCGCCCCCCGAAAGGGCAGTCTGAACATCAGTCCATTTACCAGTATTTCCCCATAGATATTTTTGCCAGTCAGTATACCTGGTAGTATCCCATACCAATATGTCCGGTGCATTTCCAGGAGTTATTGTCTGACCAGTATTTTTAAAAGCTTCTCTGCGCATTTGCAGATATTGATGCGTATTCAACATATCCCAATGGCGAGTAACAGCACTTATGCCTTGTGATACATTCAAGTTAAATTGAGTCCTACCAGCCTTCCCTTTTTTAGTGGTAATAAGTATTACCCCATTTGCAGCACGAGAGCCATAGATGGCCGTAGCATCAGCATCTTTCAACACTTCAATACTTTCAATGTCTAAAGGATTTAAGCTAAAGAAAGGGCTCTGGCCTCCGGTCGGTCCATTCAACCCATTTTGGATAAATCCAGAGGAGCCAGTACTATATTGTGCTCCATTTAACTCTAATATAGTTAAAGGCACCCCATCAATAATGTAGAGTGGATCGGAAGTAGTATTATTCATAATAGAATTTCGACCTCTTAATTCTATCTTTATTTTACCACTGGCATATCCTGAAACTGGTGTTACTTCCAACCCCGTCACCTGCCCCTGTAATGCCAATAAAGGGTTCATTACTGGCTGTTTGGCTATTTCTTCTGCTCCTACTCGAACAATGTTGCCAGTTGATAGCCTGCGGCTGGTTGTTCCATAAGCCTGCACTACAGCCTTATCTAGTTCATTGACGGCAACTACTAAATATACTTGAATTTGTAGTTGATCTTCTTTTACAACAACTTGATGAGAGGTATATCCGATGTAGCTAAAGACTAATACACTATTAACAGCAACTGCGGAAAACGAAAATCCTCCTTTCTCATTGGTCAAGATACTCTTACCCGTTTCTTTGATCGTTACCGATGCTCCTAATAGTGGAGTGCCTGCTTCGGTCATAACTATTCCCGTTGCTTTAACAGTCTTCTGAGGACCCGGATCTGCGCTTTCCATTTTTTTTTCTTCCCTTCTTGTTATGGAAATAGTCTTATTGGTAATGCTAAAATCAAGATCTTGTCCCCGGAGGCAGGCTCTCATGACATCCTCGATATCCGCATCTTTCAGATCCAGGGTAACATTCTTCGTACCCTGAAAAATGCTATAATCATAAAAAAAAACATAGCCCGTCTGCTTCTTGATTATAGTGAACACTTTTTCCAGAGGCAGGTCCTTCCCGGAAATGCTTACCTTCTGGCCATAGCCTGCCGCACTGATGTTCAGACAAGCAGCAACTAACAAAATGATCATTAGTTTCATTATTCGAAGCAGTTGGCGGGGGGTCCCTTTTGGACATAAGAAACTCCCGATAATCTTAAAATTCATTACCTTTAATTTAGGATTCATATTGCCCTTTGATGGACAAGAATTTAGCAAATGAAGTCCTGCTGATACAGGGCTTTTAAGCCGGAAGTGTTGGACACATTTCCGGTTATTTTTATGGATTTATCTGTATGATAAATCCATCAGTCGCATTATTCGGGATGTAGCGGGAACTTATAATACTCTTTAGTTAGCATGGTTCATTATTTATAGGGTTCTTAATAGCGCATTACCCAACAACCGTCGGAAGCCTGCTCAAATTCCAAATTCAGGGATACTACCCGAAAGTAAAATCCAGCAAATAGGACAGAATAGCTTAACGACCTAAAGGATGGTTAATGGCCAATGGAATATAGTTTATACACAATTAGAGTGTATAGTCTTCGTATGCAGATGGTAAGAATGGCAAGAAATACGATAGGTTATAGGAATATTGTAAGTAAGGCAAAGTCTAATTCCGCACCATGATCCTCCTTCCCTCCAGGCTGAAATGTACCTGGTTTCTCTGGAGGATCTCCAGGACCTGTGAAAGGCTTAAATTTCGCTGTATATCTCCTCCGAACAGGCGATTGGTGACAGGCCCTTCATAAAGAATGTCCACATCATACCACCGGGCTAGCATCTTCATCACTGTTCGTATATCGGCTCTTTCAAAATGAAATAATCCATTCTTCCAGGCAATCACTCCGTCGGCATCTACCTCTTGTGGGGCGCTGAATTCTCCGGCTGCATTGACCTGCACCTGTTCACCTGGCTTCAGCAAAGCATTGGCAGTCCCCTCTGATACACGAACGCCTCCAGTCAGCAGGGTCGTTTTCACATGACTCTCATCCTCGTAGGCTGCAATATTAAAACTCGTTCCCAGGACATCTACTAACATAGTACCCACTCTTACTTTAAAAGGTTGAGCGGCATTACGGGCTATTTCGAAATAAGCCTCCCCTTTCAACTCCACTTCCCGGACCCTCCCTGTGAAGGCAACAGGATAGCGAAGAGACGAGGCATTGTTCAACCATACCTTACTACCATCCGGTAACACAACCTGGAATTGTCCGGCCGCCGGCGTGGTAAGTATATTATAGGTAATTTCTGCTGGTTTTTCATTTAATGCATTGTAAGCAAGCCTCCCGTTATCCACCTTCACAATTTTCGTATTCCCTTGCTGAGCGATCGTTCCGCTCCCTGTACTATCCAGCACAACAGTAGATCCGTCCGATAAGGTCAGCCTGGCCTTGTCGCCCCCGGGCTTTACATCGTTCTTGAAATTGGAAACAAAGCTCGCAGGCGTATTGGTCTTAGTAACAGAGGAGTATTTTACATACAGCCAAACACCAACAGCAAGTACCCCTGCCAGGGAGGCCGCAACCATATAGCGGGACCAGTTGATACGTCTCGCCGGGATCACGGCGGTATAGGGATCCTCATCTTCCGCCGAAATAGCCGCTATTACTTTTTCCCAACCCGCTTCCTTTAAGGATTGCAGATCCGGCAGCACCTTCAGTTTATCTCGTAAATAGTTGGAATCCGAAAGTCTCTCGAAAAGTTGGCGGTTCGCCTCGGATAAGTCACACCAGGCCATCAATTCCCGATACTCCCGACTGCTTATTTTTTCCCGATGATATTTTATGATCAACCCGGCTATCCTTTCTATATATTGTAAATCCTCTGACATATAAGCCCTTGTTTTTGTGTATATCATCCAGGCATTTAATACCGTGATATAATACTTTCCCTGTACTCCCTAAAGACACCAGCTTGCCAGGGTTTAACAAAAGAAAACCGTCTTTTTTTTAAAGAATAATTATCCACATTTACATCCCGAATTGGGAACTAGGGTGAGAGCCTTACAATTAAATAAGCGAGAGGAAATATTCTTGTGGAGGCAACAAGGCTTTTTTAAGGAAGGAGGTCCGCAGGATCCTTACTCCGCGGGCTTTCTGATGAAGTACATCGCGGCTACTCGTCTGTAATTGTCCGGCGACTTCATCCGCACTGTAACTCTTAAAATAAGTCAGCATGACAACCTCCCGGCATTTTAAAGGAAGACTGTCTATCCCGCGGAGCAGCTCGCTGAAAATTTCTGCATTGACGATCTGGTCTTTCAGATAAGCTTCGTCTTTCAGGTTTTTCGTCAGGAACTGGTAGATCTTTTTCTCTACCAGTTGCTCTTTCCTAAGCCGGGCCAGATAATCCAGGCAGCCATCGCGGGTTGCTTTATATAAAAAGGTTTTGATAGTAGGGAGGGTTTCAAACGCTGCCCGGGAATGCCAGCATTTAACAAATACCTCCGTAGCTATATCCTGGGCCGTCCGGCTTGCCCAGATCAGGTTGTAGGCAAATACATACATGGTGTCATAGAGCCCATCAAAAACAACATTAAAATCACGCAGGCTTCCTTCCAGGAACTGAGACGCAGAAAAATCCAAATAGATGATAGAGTCCTTATGGATAGCAGCCACCACTTTGGCCCATTCCACCTGCCGGTCCACCCGCTGCAGCCTTCTTAGCTTCCCGCTGATATAACGGCCATCTTCATACCGGTCGAGTAAGGGACCCTTGCTCTCCGGCAAAGAAGCAGGATGGGATTCGATAAGCTGGGGCTCGTTTAACTGTTGGTTGCAGTAATAAATAAGAATGTCATTAATAGGAAGAAAGTGAGCTGACATGGTGGGGCTTTCCTATATAGACGCAAAAAACATGCTTTTAACAAAACCGGAGGAGAGCAGTTAGGCCGAAAAATCAGCTTTTATTGGAAGAAAAGGAAAAGAAGAATACACAGTTCGGTGGTTAATAAGGATTTACGAAGAAGCCCCGAACGCAAAATCTGGATGGCCCTGGCCTTTTGATTGAGGACATTTTGATTGCTGATGCCCATCTCTTCGGCAACTTCGGAAGTGCTTAAATTATTTAAGTAGATCAGTTTAAATATTTTCCGGCACTTGTCGGGAAGGTTTTCTATTTTTTTGTTAAGCTCACTAAATACCTCAGCGTCAATCATTTCGTTCTTAATATCCTTCTCTTGCCCGATGAGATAGAGTACTTCCTTATGTACCAATCTTTGTTTTTGGAGGAACCGCAGAGCATTCAGGCAGGCATTGCGGTTGGTGACATATAAGAAGGCTTTTATGTTGTTGAGACTTTCGAAATTTTCATGGAGGCGCCAGAGCTTGATAAAGGTTTCGGTCGTAATATCCTGGGCCTCTGCTTCATTACAAACGAGGTTATAAGCAAATGTATAAATGGAGTCGTAATATTGTTCATAAACGCATTGGAAGTCAACCCGGCTTCCTTTCCGGAACCGCTCAATGCTAAAATCAGTTATCGAAATTTTGACGCTCATATCTACGGCCATTAAAATGCTACTAACTAATGGATTTTCAATCACAAATCTTAACGACAGGAGCGACCTGCGTTCA
>DASWFF010000058.1:0-36350 GCA_036394375.1 Puia sp. | reverse complement strand
TTTATTATTCAATCCGCGTATTCGTTCACCGGCCTCACCGGGCAATCCATTTATCCTCTGAATACAGTACTCATCGGCCTGTTCCTTTTCTGGCTCCTCGTCAGGATGCTCAGACAGAAAGATTCTTTGGCCGGACTGGTCTGGTTCCTGCTGCTGACCATTCTCAGCAGAGCCTTGCTGCCCTTTGCCTCCTCTCCTTCTTCCGATCCGCTCGTTCTTGTCTGTCTCTTTTATGCGCTCATCAGCTTTTTCGAGATCCTGCTCCGGAAAGATATTACGCTTTCCGCGATCCTGCTTCCTTCCCTGATCCTTTTATATGCACCTGTTGCTAAATTATCCGCCTTCCCGGTATTACTGATATTGCTCTATTTCTTCTTTCTGCTGCCGGCAACAGAAAAGAAAACCCTTTTGTTGCTCAAAATTCTTCCGGTTGCCCTCTTACTATATCTCCCATGGCTGGGCAGAAATATTATCATGAGCGGTTACCTCATTTATCCCTTTCCTTACCTGGACTTCTTTCACCCGGATTGGAAGGTGCCCAGAGATGTATTAATGGTAGATTATTTTTTAATCAACTGCTGGCCGAAAGGCGTTGACTTTACAAATACGCTTGACTACGCTCATCTGCCGTCGCCATCCCTCCGGGAATGGTTCCTCCCCTGGCTCTATTATTCTTTTAAAGGTCGCCAGACCCTCCATGTGATCCTTCTGGTATTGGCAATCCTTTCTCCCGTCTCCTGGGCAATGCTGTATTTCAGGAAAATAAAACCGGGAATTCCTCTCTTCATTTTTGGGCTGATCCTCTATGCCTGTATCTTCATCTGGCTGAATGCCTCCCCGGACTTTCGATTCGGGATCGTATTCATTTCCTTATCCTTTCTCTTCCCACTGTTGTTGTCAACGCTGAATAAAAGGGCCATCAGCTGGAAAATGCCGTGGAATCCCTTGCCGGCCCTCTTTATAGCGCTGACCATTTTCTATTTATATAAAACTTCTACCGAACCCTCGAACTACCCCTTCACCTGGAAAGATTGCTGGCTGTTCCCGCTAAAGGATCCCCAGTCCAGACTGCAGAATAATAAAAAGGATTTCCCTTATGTGGTCCTGAATTACGGCGTGAAATTATATTTATCCGACTCCACGCATCATTGCCTGAATGCCGATCTGCCCTGTATGAGCTGGAAATATGGAGACATTGAAATGAGAAGCCCCCGCCTGGAGGATGGCTTTAGAAATACGAAAGACGATATCCGGGGAATCTTTCCCTTTTAATAGGTTCCAACCGACAAAGACCGGCCGGCGACGACCGCCTTATTTCCTTCCCATCTGCCTTAAGAAGGCTACATGCGAAGCAACGGCATACCGTACCCGGGGATATTCGATATAGACCAGACCATATTCCTGGCAGGCCTGCCGGATGATCTTGCTGATAGCAGGATAGTGAACGTGAGATATTTTAGGAAAGAGATGATGTTCGATCTGGAAATTCAATCCGCCTACCAGCCAGGAAACGACCGGGTTATTCGTAGCGAAATTAGCGGTCGTTTTGATCTGGTGTACCGCCCATTCGTCTTCGAGCTTATTGGTTTCTACATTGGCAACCGGGAAAGCCGTATGTTCCACCGTATGCGCCAGCTGGAATACCAGGCTCAACACAAAACCGGCAACACCCGTAAAAATAACGAACCCGATCACCCAGTCCGTGAAACCCAGGGTATAGATCGGCAGGGCGACGAACAGAAAAGCATGAACTAATTTAAAACCCCAGAACACAAGATGATCGGACAGGGTCATCTTCTTCAGCGCCATATTGCCTACCTTACTTTTGAAATATTTCTGATAATCCAGTACGAAGATCCAGAAGATATACAACAGGGAGTAAAGGAACCAGAAATACAGGTGCTGGTATTTGTGCAGACGGTATTTTTTCTGCGTTGCGCTCATACGCATCCAGGGCTGGATATCGATATCATCGTCAATGCCATCCACGTTCGTAAAGGCATGGTGGATGACATTGTGTTTCTGATTCCACATAAAACTGTTGCCCCCCAGGATGTTCAGGGAGAAAGCCGCAAAATGATTGACCCATTTATATTTGGAAAAACTGCCATGGGCTCCGTCATGCATCACATTAAATCCGATAGCCGCAACGATCCCGCCCAGCAGCACACATTCCAGGATAGCCCAGAAAGTAGCAGGAGTAAAAAAGACGAGATGAATATAGACAAACGAAAAGCTGACCATCAGGATCACCGCCTTCAGGAACAGGCTGAAATTACCTGTAGTGGATTTACCTACTTCCTCAAAATAATTACTGATCCTTTTTTTCAGCTCAGTATGAAAAGATTGGGCGGTGGTGGCAAATTTGGGCGTTAACATGACTAGCCAGTTAATGAGTATTAAATAATTGACAAAATTAACCTTTTTAAAGGGGATAAAGTGTTAAAGCACGTATAATATCACAAACGCTTAAACCGCCCTCTAAGTATCCATTCTTACCAAATCGTCGAAATCCCGGATTCCGATCATTTTCTCCGTAATAAACCCCTCTGCATAAGGCACGCCGATCATTTTCCCGAACATTTGGTGGCGTCCGATGATGGAATTCAGGAATTCAGGGGTGGAAATATAGGTCTGAGGTTCCTCTTTGGTGTATCCCCCGGTATGGAACTGGGAAGAATAGGCCCGGATAGACTCCAGCTTTGTTTCAAAAACGGGGCTGATATCATACACAAAGGAAGGCTGGGCATACCGGTCCTGGATATAATGAAATACATACTTGGGGCGCCAGTGCTCCTGGGTCAGTCCGTCGCTATCCACCGTCCCGATCTTTCTTAACCCGCTGAGAAAACAGGCCTGCGAGATCAGGTGCCCCGCTCTCCCATGGTCAGGGTGACGATCATCCAATGCATTAGCCAGCACGATCTCCGGCCGGTATTTCCGGATGGCCCGGATCAGGAGCCGCTGGTGCTCCTCGTCATTGCGAAAAAAACCGTCCGCCATCCCTAAATTCTCCCGGGCATCCAGTTGCAGGATGGCAGCAGCCCTCGCCGCCTCTTCAGCCCTCCCTTCAGCAGTTCCCCTCGTCCCGAGTTCTCCCCGGGTAAGATCCACCACTCCCGTCTTTTTCCCATGCCTTTTCTCCATTAATAAAGTACCGGCACAACCGAGCTCAACATCGTCGGGATGAACTGCAACAGCAAGAATATCTAATTTCATTGGTAATCAGTGTCTTTTATTTCAGCCAAACTATATTTTTAATTTCCTGAATGCGACTTCATCTTCAATAATTTAACCGATCGGCCGAACTCACATAAGAGGTTGATTTTAGTCTTAGAATGTTCGATAGATACCTAAATTTACAAGCAAAATCTGTAACAAAAGTAGCATTTAATACACCCAATTCCCAAATTGCGCAACAACCTCTTCCGAAGATTTAATATCTGTTTGATAATTGATCGATCTTCGAATGCACGGCACTGTAAAGGTATATGCAATGAAAAAATTCTTAATTTCTCGGGGAATTTAAATTGTATATTACCGCCCCTTTCCTATCAAATAAAATCTGGGCCATGACTAATATTTTTAAAAAAACAAAAACCACTGCTGACGGAGGAATAATTAATATTTCTTATTCAATTTTAGGTATAGGATTTCTGATATTAACTATAGCCGTAGGGTTAATGCTTCTCCTTGACCACCATTTCTCATGGGGAATAGCTTTGAGAGAATATATTTCAATATGTACATTTGGCTGCGTTACAATAGGCCTAATATATAATGCTACTGCCCTACAATATAACTTTGAATTAAATAAGCAAAAGTTTGAAAAGGAAAATCAAGAAAACCATGGCAAGAAGGTAAAAATCACTTACGAAGCGATCTCTGAATGGTACAAAGGAGACATGGCTACAAATTCTGAAATTTCAAGAAAATTCCTACAGCCTTATAAGGGCAAGCTCAATGAATCTCAAATTCTGGCAAATTTTAAACTTATTTTAGATATTGAAGATAATGTTAATATTCGAAAATCACTTACTTCAGTATTGAACTATTTCGAACATTTATCGCTTTTATGCGTAGATAACGTCATTGATGAGATAATTTTAAGAAAGGCCTTTAGAACTGCCTTTTTAACATACTATACTACGTTAAAAGAATATATAGAAGACGAACAAAGAGGCAATGCTGGGGCAAATTCTAAAATTTACATTAATTTTGTTGAAATTACCAAAAAATGGATGTATAATTGATTGTACTTAAAATAATGCGTTATGAAACCAATCCTCATTACAAGAGATTTTCCCGGTCTTTAGATTATTATATGATTTTTAAAAGCGGAACGGCATATGTTCCGCTTTTTTTTTGCCCAAATTTAAGGTTAGATACCAAGGGAACGGGTATTTGGCTATTTGGCCTTTGTGAAGTAGTTTCGCAGGTCGCATTTTCACATTTTTAATCTAAAAACAGTTAGATATGGCATATGATGTAGTCGTTCTCGGCAGCGGTACCGGCGGATATGTGGCCGCTATACGGGCTGCGCAGCTAGGCTTTAAGACAGCGATCGTTGAAAAAGAAAATCTTGGCGGTGTTTGCCTCAATTGGGGATGCATCCCTACCAAGGCTTTGTTAAAAAGCGCACAAGTGTATCAGGATATTCTGCACGCAAAAGATTTTGGCATCGAAGCCAGCGGAACCCCCGATTTTTCTGCCGTGATCAAACGCAGCCGCGGCGTAGCCGATAAAATGACCAAGGGCGTCCAATTCCTCATGAAGAAGAATAAGATCGACGTGATCATGGGATACGGCAAATTAAAAGCGAAAGGACAGCTGGAAGTTACCGGCGCCGATGGCAAAACTCAAATCGTAGAAGGCAAACATATCATGGTGGCCACCGGCGCCAGGAGCCGCGAACTCCCTAACCTCAAGCAGGATGGTAAAAAAGTGATCGGTTACCGGGAAGCGATGACCCTGCCGGAGAAACCCAAAAGCATGATCGTAGTAGGCAGTGGCGCCATCGGCGTCGAATTCGCCTATTTTTATTACAGCATGGGTACAAAGGTCACCATCGTGGAATTCCTCCCCCGCATCGTGCCCGTAGAAGACGAGGAAATCTCCAAAGAACTGGAAAAGATCTATAAGAAATATGGCATCGACGTGCTTACGAGCAGCGAAGTGACCAGTGTCGACACCAGCGGCGCCGGCGTCAAGGCCAAAGTGAAGACTCCCACCGGTGAAATCACCCTGGAAGCCGATATCCTGCTGAGCGCTGTCGGCATCGCCGCTAACATTGAAAATATCGGCCTGGAGACCCTGGGAGTAAAAACGGATAAAGGTAAGATCGTCGTGGACAAATTCTACCAGACCAATGTTCCCGGCATCTATTCCTTCGGAGATTGCGTTCCCGGACAAGCCCTGGCGCATGTATCTTCGAAAGAAGCCATCATCTGCGTAGAGAACATCGCCTACTTAGAGAAAAAATATTCCCACCAGCCCGAAGCGCTGGATTACAACAACGTACCGGGATGTACCTATTGTACGCCGGAGATCGCCTCTGCCGGACTCACGGAGAAGCAGGCCCGCGATGCCGGTTATGACGTCAAAGTGGGTAAATTCCCCTTCACCGCATCCGGCAAAGCCACCGGCGTCGGTCATACGGAAGGTTTTGTAAAAGTAGTGTTCGACGCAAAATACGGCGAATGGCTGGGAACGCACATGATCGGCTACAATGTGACGGAAGTGATCGTTGAGACGGTCGTAGGTCGCAAACTGGAGACTACCTATCATGAAATGCTGAACAGCATCCATCCCCATCCGACGATGAGCGAAGGGGTAAAAGATGCGATCGAAGCAGCTTACGGCGAAGCAATTCATTTATAATAATATAATAAAAAAAATCCCCCTCGTCGGATGACAAGGGGGATTTTTTATTCTTCTGTTGATTCTTACTTCCATCCTCCTCCTAACGACCTGTATAATTCCACTTCAGCGCTTAGCCGTTCTTTTTGTATAGACGCCAGTTCCAGCTCACTCTGCAACACATTGCTCTGAGCCGTGATCACTTCCAGGTAATTGGCCATGCCATTCCGGAAGAGGCTGTTGGCATTGACAATCGCCTGCTCCAGGGTATTGGTCCGGGCAGACGCCACCGTTTGGTATTCTTTCAGTTTCGCGATCTTCCCCAATGCATCTGACACTTCTCCTACGGCCACCAGTACCGACTGACGGAACTGGATCACCGTTTTCTCCCGGTCTACCTTCGCCAGCTCAAATTGCGTCTTCAGCTTTTTGCGCTGGAAGAGCGGTTGGGTGATCCCGCCGCCTACCAGTCCGAAAAGAGAGCCGGGGATATTAAACCAGTTACTGGCCGTAAAAGTATTCAACCCGCCTTGCGCCGTGATCACCAGGGAGGGATACATACTCGCTTTGGTAATACCGACATTGGCATTGGCGATCGTAAGGGCCAGCTCCGAACTTCTCACATCGGGACGACGGCTGACCAGCACCGCCGGCACTCCGGCCGACAGGGTGTCGCGGACCGGGGTTGCTTCCAGGGTAGCATTCCGGGTTATCTTATCGGGCAGGCTGCCCGCCAGGATGCTCAGGGCATTTTCCTGCAGCAGGATACTTTGTTCCAGTTGAGGGACCAGCTCCTTCGCTGTCAGTTCCTGGGCCTCGGCCTGTTGCACGGCAAGCGCTGTCACATCCCCGGAATTGAATTGCAGGTGCATGATCTGCAGGGTGCTGTCATTTAGGGCAACATTCTTCCGGGCAATGGCCAGCTGCGCATCCAGCATCAGCAGGTTATAATATCCTTCGGAGACGCTGGCTACCACACTCGTCTGCAAAGCCTTTTTGGCCTCCGTCGTCTGCAGGTATTCCGCCAGGGCCCGCGATTTCTGATTCTTTATCTTTCCCCAGATATCCGCTTCCCAGGACAGACCTACGTTCGCATTAAAATCGTCAATATATTTGCTTCCGAGGAACAAACTGGCCGTTTTCCCATTCAGACTATTGTCCGAAGGGCGGTTCCTGTTCGCCGTTATCGCCAGCGTAAGATCAGGATAATAACCCAGCTTCGCCTGCCTGAGCGTCAATTGAGCAGATTCAATATTCTTCAACGCAACCTGCATGTCATAGTTCCGGACAATGGCGCTGTCGATCAGCCGCTGTAAGGTCGTGTCCGCAAAAAAACTCTTCCAGGGCAGGTCGGCCACACTGGTGGTATCTGTCTGTGCGGCATTCCTGAACTGACCCGGCAGCTCGGGTTGCGGGGTAGCCGTGTCTTTTGATACTTTACAAGCTCCCAACCCCAGGAGAAGGGCAAAAGCCGTTGTTTTTATAATTGATGATGTCATATTGTATAATTTTTTCTGTTGCTAAGTGTCCCGATATTATTCTGCCAAAGCCGGCGTTATTTCTTTTTTACCGAAGAATTTTTCATGCAGGTACTGGAAGATGACGAACAACACCGGTACAATAAATACACCGAGGAGCACCCCTGTCAGCATCCCGCCAACGGCGCCGGTCCCAATGCTCCGGTTGCCAAGCGCCGCAGCGCCCTTTGCACGCATCAGCGGCAGCAGACCTACGATAAAGGCAAAAGAGGTCATTAAAATAGGCCGCAGGCGAAGACGAGCTGCCTCCATCGCCGCAGTCCACAGGTCCAAACCCGCATGCCGCCTTTGCACCGCAAACTCGGTGATCAGGATGGCATTCTTCGCCAGAAGACCCACCAGCATGACCAGGCTCACCTGAACATAAATGTTGTTGTCTATTCCAAAGATCTGAAGGAAGGCAAATACCCCGAATACACCCGCCGGTATGGACAATACAATGGCAAACGGAAGGATATAGCTTTCATACTGCGCACTCAGCAGGAAGTAGATGAATACCAGGCTCAGGATAAAGATAAAGATGATCTGGGAGCCAGCCGCCTTTTCTTCCCGGGTGATCCCTGTATATTCATAACCCCATCCTTTCGGTAGCACCTGGGCCGCCGTTTCTTCAATGGCCTTGATCGCATCACCCGTACTGAATCCGGGCTTGGGAACCCCGTTGATCGTCGCCGAATTGTAAAGGTTATTGTGGCTCACTGTTTCCGGACCGTAAACCTTTCTCAGCTTGACCAGCTGATTCACAGGCACCATTTGGCTCAGGTTATTCTTTACATAGATGCCGGTAAGCGATTCTTCATTCGCCCGGTAGGGAATGTCGGCCTGCGCCATGACGCGGTAGTACTTGCCGAACCGGTTGAAGTCACTGACATAGCTGCTACCATAATAGATCTGCATGGTCTGCATCAGCTCGGCAACGGACACGCCCATCTGCTTCGCCTTATTGTTGTCCACGTCTATCATATATTGCGGATTGCCAGACGCAAAGGTAGTAAAAGCATATCCTATTTCCTTGCGTTGCATCAGCGCCCCGATAAAGGCATTGGACATAGCGCTCAACCTGTCCATCGATCCGTTGGTCTGATCCTGCAGCGCGAACTCAAAACCGGCCACATTACCAAAACCCTGTATAGTTGGGAAGGTAAAGAAGAAGGCATGCGCGTCTTTAACGTTCATGGCGACCTTCATCGTCAGGTTGTTGCTGATGGCATTGATGTCTTTTAGCGCTCCCCGTTCGTCGACGTTCTTCATCCGAACGAAACCGGCTCCATAAGGGGCGGCATTGGCGTTGGTGATGAAGTTCAGCCCTTCCACATTATACCTTCTGTCTGCGATGGGATCAGCCTTGATGATGCTGTCTATCTCGGCAATAGCCTTGTGCGTTTTGTCCAGGCTGCTGCCGGGAGGTGTATTCACCGCATACAAAATGAATCCCTGGTCCTCCGTCGGGATAAATCCGCTGGGAGTCCTTTGCATCATATAGTAAGCACTGCCGGCGAGGAAGATGAGCGCTGCAATAGTCACCCACTTATGGCGGAACAGGAACCGCAGACTGCCCACGTATTTTTCCGTCATGTTCTTGAAACCGACGTTGAAGACGGCAAAGAAACGGGCGCTAAATCCCTTCTTCTCATGGCCCTCAACATGCACATTCTTCAGGAAGATGGCACAGAGCGCCGGACTCAGCGTTAACGCGTTGACAGCCGATATGAAGATGGCGATAGCCAGCGTATAACCAAACTGCCGGTAGAATACCCCCGTCGGACCTTTCATAAAGCCTACCGGGATGAACACAGCCATCATCACAAGGGTGATCGATACAATGGCGCCGGAGATCTCACTCATCGATTTTAACGTCGCTACCTTCACCGGCAGACCCGTATTTTCCATTTTCGCGTGTACAGCCTCCACCACCACAATGGCGTCATCCACCACGATGCCTATCGCCAGCACCAGCGCAAACAGCGTCAGCAGATTGATCGTAAACCCAAATACCTGCAGAAAGAAGAAGGTTCCGATGATGGCCACCGGCACGGCGATGGCCGGGATCAGCGTTGACCGGAAATCCTGCAGAAAAATGAACACTACGATGAACACCAGGATAAAAGCTTCTACCAATGTGTGCAGCACCTGCTCTATCGAAGCATCCAGGAATTCCTTGGAATTGAACATGATCGTGGTGTGCAGTCCTTTTGGCAGTTGCTTGTCGAACTTGCCTACCAGCTTCTCGGCTTCCGTGAGGATGTCATTGGCATTGGAGCCGGCAACCTGCTGTATCGCGATACCCGTAGTAGGATTGCCGTTCAGACTGCTGTTCGAAGAATAAGTATAGGAACCGAATTCCACACGGGCCACATCCTTCAGCCGAATTACGGAACCATCGCTGTTGGATTTAACGATGACATTCTCATAATCTTCATTCTTGTTCAGCTTACCCTTGTATTTCAACACATATTCATACACTTCCTTGCTGCTCTGGCCAAAACGGCCGGGGGCGGCTTCCAGGCTCTGATCCTTGATGGCGCTGGTCACCTCTATCGGAGAAAGGTTGTAGGCCACCAGGCGATCGGGCTTCAGCCATATGCGCATCGAATAGTCCTTGGTGCCGAAAGGCGTAGCATCAGCTACCCCAGGGATACGCTGCAGCTTTGGGATCAGGTTGATCTTCGCATAGTTTTGCAGGAAAGTTTCATCATAGCTGGTGTCGGTAGAGTAAAGACCGATAAACATGATGATACTGTTCTGCTGTTTCTGTGTAGAGATGCCGGCCTGGATAACCTCAGCTGGTATCTGGCTGGTAGCCTTGGATACACGATTCTGTACGTTCACCGCTGCAATGTCCGCATTGGTCCCTTGTCTGAAATAGACCGTCAACGACATAGAGCCGTCATTGCTGGAGTTGGAGGTCATGTAAGTCATGTTCTCCACCCCATTGATGGCTTCTTCCAGCGGGGTGGCGACACTGCGTGCCACAACTTCCGCGTTGGCGCCGGGATAGGTGGCCGACACCAGTATGCTGGGCGGCGCAATATCCGGGAAGAGGGAAATGGGGAGCGTAAATATCGACAGCCCGCCCAGTATAAGCAATATGATGGACACGACCGTTGATAACACCGGTCTTTCAATAAATTTCTTTAGCATAAATAGTTCTCTTTGTTAATTGTTCAAATCCTGCCAATAAGGTTTGGTTAGACAATCATTGGTTCAGTCTTCAGTCCCATTCTTTAAAGGGGCATTGTCTTGCGGACGCTATCTGCCGACAGCAGTTGCGGATTGATCACCGCACCATCCTGCAGACGGTCCATACCGGCGAACACGATCTTGTCGCCAGCCTGTACACCCTTATCCACCAAATAGTAGTCGGTTGTTTTTCGAACGATGTGCAAGGGCCTGCTGATCACCTTGTTGCTGTCGCCTACTGCAAACACAAAGACCCTGTCCTGTATTTCGTAAGTAGCCGTCTGGGGCACAGGCAACAGGACAGCGCTGGTCTGGGGAATGCGAACCCTGCCCGTGCTGCCGGTCCGGAGCAGACCTTCCGCATTCGGGAATACCGCACGGAAACTGATCGTTCCCATCGTTTTGTCGAACTGACCATTCATCAGTTCGATCCTGCCCTTGGAAGCATAAATGCTTTTATCGGCCAGTTGTAATTCCACCGGAGGTAATCCATGGATCTTGTCGCTGATCGTTTTGCCGGTCGATTGGTTGGTAAAATGCAGGAAATCACTCTCACTCATTGAGAAATAGGCGTAGACTTCCTTAACATCTGAAATGACCGTCAAAGGAGTGATTTCTGCTTTACCCACCAGGCTTCCGGTTTTGAAAGGAATACGTCCGACATAACCGCTCACCGGGGCTCTCAAAAGGGCATAGCCCAGATTGATCTTAGCATTGCTTACGACAGCTTCCGCTTGCGCGACACTGGCTTTAGCAGCATCATAGGATGCCTCAGCCGTCTTCAGTTGCACGTCGGAGACCACATTGTTCTTTACCAGGGGCTCCACTTTGTTGACATTGATCTGGGCATTGGCCAGATTTGCTTTCGCTGCCAGCAGGTTCGCCTGCGCATTATTCAATTGTTCGTCGAAAGGACGGGAATTGATAGCGAATAAGGGCTGACCTTTCGTCACAAAAGCGCCTTCTTCTACATATATCTTATCCAGGTACCCTTCTACCTGCGGATGGATATCTACATTTTGCGTCCCTTCCAGCGAAGCGGTAAACTCCTGGTAAGTGGTGACCGGCGCGTTGTTGATGGTGAGCACCGGCAAAGCAGGAGGCGGCATGGTCATTCCAGCCCCGCCGGGAGCGCCTTCCGAGCTGTTGCAGCCATATAAAGCCAATGCTGCAATCATCACTATGAATAATGTGTTCCGTTGTTGCATAACGGATTCTCTTAAAGATTTCATTGTAAAGTGTTTTTTAAAATTTTTGCTGATTAAGTCCGGGCTAAATGATTCGGGATATGCATTTGTTTTTTTCATAAGCGTTCTTTTTTATAGTTCACATTATTTTCTGTTACAAAGAAACGATGGCCTACTGACAGCCCTATGTCAGCAGTTCCTGACTTTTTGATTTTTTCTGCTTTTATTCATCGACCCGCGTCACTCACTCATGGCCGGGCAAACCTATCCACGTCCCACTCAATATCCGGATGCAAACTTAGTTTCATCCCTCTGTAAGCAAGATGTTCAATCGCGACAATTTCAGGGTCGAATGCGACAATATATTCTACGATTTGCTCAATAAGACAATCATTCCACCGGCGTAAGGTCCAGGTGAACGGTAATAGCTAACAATGGTTGGGCAATCGTATGGGGGCGGAAGAATTCAGCCTCATCCTTTTAGTCCCAGGATGAAGCTGGTTAACGCATCTTTTAATATCAGCTGGTTCATATTATTGGAAGCAGGCGCTTGTTTCATTCTGTTGATAGCTACCAGCCCATGCAGCATGGACCAGAGCGTATAATACTTCAAAGTAGCATCCGCTTCGGGATTCTTACTTTGAGCAATGATCTCCTTAATCACCTCCAGCATCATAGTGTCATAACACTCACACTCCACCGGCCTGGATTCTACCTCACACGAAGGCATTCCTAATCCATACATCAACTGGTAATGCTCCTCATGGCTGATAGCAAAACTCCAGTACGCCTTTGCCATCGCTTCCAACTGTTCCGAAGGGTCCGAATACTTCTTTTTTGCGGTCATTACTTTTTTCGATAAGATCATGAACCCCTCCTTGGCAAATTCGTAAAGAATAGCCTCCTTATTCTCAAAATGATCATAGATGACCGGCGCACTGTACTCAATGGCATCTGCGATCTTCCGGATGGCCAACGCCTGCCAACCTTCCTTTTTCACCATCTGCCAGGCGGCCTGGAGGATGGCAGACCGGATCTCCGTCTTCTGCCTTTGCTTACGTTCTATACTTCCCATGTACTTTCATTAAATTAACCTAACAGCGTTAGCAAAGGTAACAACGTTTCCCATATCAACAAATTTTTTTTATGCCCCCACTTTTTTTTGCGTAGATTTAATATATGGATAACAAGGATAAAAGTATCATTTATGGCATCCTGGGGATTTACTCGCTCCTGGTCAGCTGGTATTACAACCATTCCCTCATCTTGTTGATTATCCATTATATATTCTGGCCGGTCTACCTTCTGTACGAACTATTGACAGGGCATCTCTCCCATGATATGTGGAAGACGATCCCGCTGTCCTATTTTAAGTAAGACATGACCCCGTCGCCCAGACCATAACCGGTCGTAGCGGCAAAACGCCTGTGGCGTTTTTTGAGCAAGTTCCGGGTTTTTATTCCCCCCGTCCCGGCCTAGTTTTGTATCGTAAATAAAAAAAACATGTCAGATTTAACCAATTACGATCGGATCGCCACGGCAATCGAATATATGAAAACTCATTTCAAGGAACAGCCCGACCTGAATGAAGTAGCCGAAAAAGTGCACCTGAGCCCGTTTCATTTTCAGCGCCTGTTCAGCGAATGGGCAGGGGTAAGTCCGAAGAAATTCCTCCAGTATCTTAGCATCGGATATGCAAAATCCCTGTTACAGAATAAGGGCGCTACTTTATTCGATACCGCGTTCGAGACAGGGCTTTCCGGCACCGGCCGGCTGCACGACCTCTTCATCGGCATCGAAGGCATGACGCCGGGAGAATACAAGAATGGCGGCGAAGCCCTCTCCATTAATTATAGTTTTGCCGAAAGCCCTTTCGGGGAGATCATCGTAGCCTCTACCCCCAAAGGGATCTGCCACCTGGCTTTCGCCGGAAAATCCGTTGACGTCTTAGCTTCACCGGTCTCCGCATCCGGGAAAATACTTCCCTCCGACGAACAAGCCGCTTTTTCAGCCCTCCGGGAACGCTACCCCAATGCGACTTACCGGCAGACCGTAGACCTCATCCAGCAAAATGCCCTGTATATTTTCTCGCAGGACTGGAGCCGCCTGTCCGATATAAAATTACACTTGAAAGGTACGCCCTTCCAGATCAAAGTATGGGAAGCCCTGCTCAATATTCCGATGGGCAGCCTGTCTTCGTATTCTCTGATCTCGGAGAAGATCGGCAATCCTGCCGCCTCCAGGGCCGTAGGCTCTGCGGTCGGCAGCAACCCGGTAGCCTTCCTCATTCCCTGCCACCGGGTGATCCGATCCACCGGTGAGACCGGCGAATATCACTGGGGCAGTACCCGCAAGACGGCAATGATCGGCTGGGAAGCGGCGAAGGCCTCCCTCACGGCGCACAGTCAAGACTGAAAAATTTAAAACAGACCGGCATATTATCCGCGTTCCCGACGAATCCTTTCAGGGCAAACAATCCTACATACCGGGGCTTCATTTCAAATTCATGGCTCACCATTTCTTTGAAAGAGGAATTTTCCAAAACGCCATTGGCATATAAAAACCTGAACTTCCTGCCTTCTTTTTCGATCCGCAACGCCGAATTCTCCAGGTTCCTGGAAAACATGGGAGCCTTATCCAAGCTGTCAACATTAAATAGTGGGATATGCGCAATCTCTTCCGGCCTGTCATAGCCATTTCCAAGAGAAGTAATGGCCTGAATGAGAATCGTCCGGAACTTGGGGGATCCACCGGTATAATCATTGTACGCAAGGGAGATCCGTATACTCTTTCCCGTGAAACCGGTATCCTCCAGTAATAGAATGCCAGCCTGTTGCCAGTTCTGCCGGGGAATGAAATTTTTCAGGTGTATTTCCAGGGTGAAATGATCACAGGGAATTTTTCGCAGGAGCAGGTTCCGGATAAAAGGGACCTGTACCGGATCAGGCCAGTTATCTCCTTTTAAAGTGAATAAGGTCAGGCATCCCGGCATCTCTCCTCTTCTGTTCCAATAGCCGGTATCTCTTGCTTTCACCAGCCAGCCCCTGGCCGCCAGGGAGTCTTCCCGCACAGAATGAAAATTCTCTGTGAAAGAGCCCGGTCCCATGCTTCGGAAAAAGAAGGTCAACCCAATAATGACCAGGGCGAGCAATATAAACACCGCTCCGGCCCAAAGCGCCCTCCGACGGCCCTTCGTTCCCGCCGGCCTATTTCCCCCTTCCGATCTACTCGTCGTCACCTTCCCCGCCACCGGTTCCCCTCTTCCAATTCCAGCTTCTCTATCCCCGGCTTCTGCTCCACCAACCTCGGAAATCTCCTTACCCGGCCCCGAACGGTAAAACTGTTCCCTGTAGCGATACCAATAGGGATAATGCCCCTCCTTCTTCTTCCTTTCGGTCTCGGTGGTATAAGGAGCATGGAGTACGTAGCGGGACAAAGTGTCCAGCGTCGCTACGGAGGGATTCTCCTCCTTGTCCGGAGGACCGGACAGAATGAAAAATGAATAGTTTTTGAGGCTCTTCCATCCGATGGTAAGCCCCGTATACTCGAAGACCTGGTTGTACAACAATTTACTTTCTGTCTCGGTAAGGGGATTTTTCAGCGGATAGCCATAACACTTCAAACAGGCTTCTTTAAAGAGATTAACAAAGGCTAAAAAATCCTGACTATTCATAAAAGAATATTAATCATTCATTTAGAATCGTAATGGCAATTGCCCGGCTGCAAAATATAGAATTCCGGGAGATTTACGCGGCAATTACGAACCTCCTTTCCCCTTTCATAGACATTTACGAAAATGAACAATATATGAAATGCCTCTTATTTGCCCCCTTGCTTTTTTCCTGCCCCCTGCTGGCCCAGAATCTCCAGTTACATTATGATCTGAGGCATACGGTAGACCCAGCTCACAACCCACATAATTTCCCTACGGTCTATTTCGAATATTTCAAATCCCAGGATACCGGCTCATCCCGAAAACTAACCGACCCCTACTCAACCAGGGACCCGGGCTCATCCCGGAAACCAACCTTTCTTTTCATACAGCCCGGCTCTTTCTTATTCAAAACGCAGGCTGACCTACTGGGAGCAAAAAACAATATTGGAAAATTCTATGTACAGGTATCCCAATCCTTCAGATGCTGGAAACCTAAAATTTATCTATCCCTTCAATACAGCGGCGGCCTCGGCGTCACCGAGCCCAAACAATACAGCTATTATATAAACAATACTTTCTCTATAGGAGTCGACCTTCCCTTCCACTGGAAAGGAGCCTGGTTCAGCTCCGTGCTGGATTATAAATATATCCCCTATGACCGGCCCAGCCATGATGTCCTGTATACGCTCTATTGGTGGAAAGGGCTTCTGCATTATAAGCTGGAATTATCCGGCGATTTCTCGATCTGGACGGAGAACAAAAATCACGGTGATGCTTATACAGCGAATCTGAGAGGAAAGAGATTCTTCTTTTTTGCGGAGCCCCAGGTCTGGTATAATATAGGCAAAAGCCTTGCGCTCGGCTCAAAGATCAATATGTATTATCATGTCTACACCACCGACAACCTTTTCCAAGTATACCCGACGGCAGCGGTAAAGTGCAAATTTTAAAGTACTCTTGCCCCTGCCCCCCTGTATCAATGTTCACAAAAATAAAAATAGTCGATTATAAATATTTCTATTTTTGTATACTGATACTGCCATCATGAAATATCCGAAATACCCTGTAATTGCCGGTGATAACGCATATGTATATGAGTTTTTCAGTGAAGGTCCGCGGGGAAGAATCAAAAAAGCTATATTTTATACTTATTTAGGGCCCGGCCTATATAACCTCGGTTTCGGGGATTGGAATGAAGAGCGCCAGGACGTGGACGATGCTAATCGTAGCAATAATGGCGACCGTGACCAGGTCCTGGCAACTGTAGCCTATACAGCCATAGTTTTTACCGATAAATTCCCCGAAGCGCAACTAATCATAGAAGGAAGCACAGCAGCCCGTACACGGCTTTACCAGATGGGGATAACCTATAACTTATTGGAAATCAATGGAAAATTTGAAGTAATGGGGCTTATTGGTGAAGCTTGGGAGACCTTTCTGCCTGGCAAAAACTATCAGGCATTCTTGATCACAAGGAAATAATTTCGTAATTTTAATCCAATAATCAATATGTCTACAACAGTACATAAGAAAGGAGATTCCGCAATAACCATTGATCACAACATGCGGGATTACAATAAAACCCCTTTTGCTATTAAAAAGGCGGAAAGCGCACGTGCATTAATCGAGAAGGTTGGTTTGCCCAAAAAGGGAACAGGAAAGAAAAACAAATAATTCACCTCGTTCCTTTAGGAGGGGGCGGCGGGCGCCAGACTCCTCCATAAATAAAACACCAGGTAACTCTCCCATCCCTTGTATTTTGAAAAGAACCGGTTTATTTTCTCCACCTCACTTCGCTCCTTAATAATGGCATGATTAGCCAGCGCCGTCAACAGGCCCGTATCCCCATGCGGTATACTGGATGGTTCCCGCAACGTCTTCATCAGCGTATAATTAGCCGTCCAGATCCCAATACCCTTCAAAGCAGTCAAAGCCTTTTGACGGCTCTCCAGGTCGGGTAATCCCAGGAGCATCTCCCTGCTCAACTCCCCTTTCGCAAAAGATGAGGCCAGCCCGATCAGATAAGCCGCCTTGCTCTGCGAAAATTGCATTGCCCGTAATTCCGCGACCGTCACCCCTGCCAGGACCTCGCAGGCAGGAAAAAGGTAATAGGCCTGTCCTTCGAACACCCCTTTCTCCCCATACTTCTCTACCAATCTTCTTTTCAGCTTATGGGCAAAAGTCAGGTTGATCTGCTGCCCGATAATTGACCAGGACAGCGCTTCGAACAAGTCTACAATTCCGATCAGCCTCAGCCCCCTGAATGCAGCGCTCATATAGCTTAACCGCTTGTCCTTATCCAATAACCGGTAGAAGGGAGTCAGATCCCTTTCCAGGTCCAGCCATCCAATAAGGTAATTTTTAATAAATTCTTCCGGAGAGCTTTCCGCCCTGACATGCCGCCCGGCCATATCGCCCCCCTGCAGGATCTCCACCTGCAGGCGATCTTTATCCGCGGTAAGGCGGATCAGCATCGCCTGGCCCTCCACCCGAAGGGCCTTCAGGATCGCATTTCCTTTCACCGTATGCATGCAGTCATCATAGCCCCTGTCGAGGAACCAGAGGCATTCGCGGAAACTAAAATCGGCCGGGAAAGGGATAACTATTCTTTTCTCGTCAGGCATAAGGTAAAGATAGCCCCTAACGATCGCGTAAAACACCCACTTCTTGCGGAAGACCGGCCCCGTAAAAATACTCTTTCAGGATCTCCTTCCTGTGGGCCTCGTTCTCAATGGCCATCAAGTGCCGTTTGCCATTCTCCGTCCGCATGAATTTATTGTTGATAATGCTGATCCGGCCTTCAGGGGTAGGCAGGCTGCAGATCAGGCTGCGGGCAAAATGGGACTCAGGAGAGGTCTGATGGAAATGATTCATAGCAGAGAACTCGGGTAATACCCGGGGGGTTAGCGTAAAAATATATTCAATCTTAAAAGTTTTTTGGAAAGGTTTCCACTTTGCCACTGCGAGATACTCCTCTCCATCCACCACCTTTTCGAGGATCTGGTAAGTAGTCCGCCCATCGCTTAGCACCTCTCCGGGAGTGATCGCCAGCGGTTTTAACGAGAAATCCCCGTATCCCACATCTACCAGCCATTTCCTGCCTTCCAGCTCGACGACCAGGGCCATATGTTCGAATGGCCGGCCATAGCCATGACCATGTAGAAGACGTCCCGCTATCATAGATACTTTAAAGCCGCATACTGCCAACAAATGGTGAAACAATACGTTCAGCTCATAACAATAGCCTCCCCTGTTTCCATGGACCACTTTCTGGTATAAGGATTCGATCTGCAGGCTGATTGGCACCTGGTTGTAGATATCCAGGGTCTCAAAGGGAACCGTAAAGACATGATTGTACTGAAGCGATTGTAAAGTAGGCAAGTCGTTATAGACAACTCCGTCGTATTTTATCCGTTCTAAGTATCTGCTAATATGCATAAAATAATTTTGTAACAAATCCAGATTCTATCGTATATAATATATGGGCAATGCTTATCAGCGCTTTGGCAAACAAACAACAATCAGGAGGAGGAGGAGTAAAGTTACAGATCAATCGTTTCCCCAACAGCCGGCAATAACAGTTTTTTACCCGCTGCAGCAAAATCAGCCTTTGCCTTTTTGGTATCGATTGAAATAACAGGCCAGGTATTATAGTGGACCCCCACAACGGTGCTGCATTTCACAAAATCCGCCGCATGAATGGCATCCTGGGGGTCCATGGTAAAATTACTCCCTATCGGGAGTACAGAAAATGTCAATTTTGCCCACAATGGGATCAATTGCATGTCCATGGTAAGAGCCGTATCACCCGCAACATAAAAATCACCTTCCACCGTATTAAAAACAAACCCCATCGGATTGCCGGCATAAGTCCCATCTCCAAAAGAAGAAGAATGAATCGCATTCACCCCTCTCACCTTCCCAAAATCAAAGGGAATAGGCCCCCCATGATTCATTCCATGCACTTTTTCAACCCCTTTCTTTCCCAGCCAGTTAGCTATTTCGGCAGACGCCACACAGAGAGCTCCCGTCTTCCGGGCTATGCTGACCAGGTCAGTCGTATGATCCCCATGTCCATGCGTTACAAAAATATAATCTGCCGTAATATTATCCAAATCCACTTCTTTTGCAGCAGGATTCCCTGTAAAAAAAGGATCGAAAAGGATCTTCTTGCCGCCGGCTTCGATCAGATGGGTGCCATGCCCGTAAAATGTTAATTTCATCCGTACAAAGTTTATTGCGTACAGAGAATTGCCCGGAACCGGAAGCTTCTCCTCTCCAAAAGTCCAGCAATAACAACGCTTCTTAATTAAAGTTCAAAATCAGACCCTATTTTTTCTTCTCCTACCCTTTTTTCGCCCTTTCATATTGAACAGGCCAGTGTATCTCTTTATATTCCAGCTCATTAGCAGCATGTAAGGGAAAATAAGGGTCTCTCAACAATTCTCTGGCCATGATCACCACGTCAGCTTGTCCACTTGACAATATTGACTCCGCTTGTGCTGCATCCGTGATCATTCCCACGGCGCCGGTCAGTATACCGGTAGCCTTACGGATACCCTCCGAAAAAGGAACCTGGTAGGAAGGCCCAATCGGAATTTTTACAGAAACCGCCACAGGCGGTTTGGCCGAAGGCCCATTATCAGAGGTTTGCCGGGGGCCGGTTATATTTGTTGAAACCGGGCTCCCGGCAAACGTTGGTACCAGCCCTCCCGACGAACAGTCAATCAAATCCACCTCCCGGCGCTGAAGAAGGGCAGCCAATTGTTGCGACTCCCTCTCTCCCCATCCTCCTTCCGCCCAATCCGTGACGGAAAGACGTACAAATAAAGGATAACCGGCCGGCCACACCGTTCTCACCGCTTCGACAATCTGCAGGAGCAGCCGTACCCTGTTCTCAAAACTTCCTCCATACTGATCCTTTCGGTGATTGCTCAAAGGGGAGAGAAACTGATGCACCAGATACCCATGGGCCGCATGGATCTCCACCACCTTAAAGCCTGCCTGCATAGCCCTGTGCGCAGCAGCCCGGAAATCGGCGATCACCTGCTCTATTCCCGCAGGAGTCAATGCAACAGGCATGCCATAGTGTTCATTAAAAGGTACCGCGCTGGGCCCTACAATGGACCAGCCTCCATCCTCTTCTTTTATCACTTTATTGCCATTCCAGGGAGCCGGCGTACTTGCTTTCCGGCCGGCATGGGCCAGCTGAATACCGATCTCGCTACCCTGAGCCCGGACAAACTGAACGATTCTCCGCAGCATAGGTATATGCTCATCCTTCCAGATGCCCAGGTCCTGGGGAGAGATCCTCCCTTCCGGAGATACGGCCGTAGCCTCTGTAAAGATCAATCCCGCACCCCCTACCGCCCGGCTGCCCAGGTGAACCAGGTGCCAGTCATTGGCAAATCCATCCACCGCGGAATATTGACACATGGGAGAAACAACGATCCTGTTCTTCAAATAAATATCTCTGATTGCGAGAGGCGTAAATAAATACGACATATGACTAATTGATTAAATATTCTATTTTTTGACAAGCGAAGATCATAAATTTACTTATAATTCAATGCACATAACTATGCCACTCTTTCTCTACCTTCTACTATTTTCAACAGCAAGGCCGCTATCTTCTTCTTTCAATGCCCCGCACCCGAAAATTAGTTTTCCCGCTCAAAAAGAAGTTCTCGTAGCCGCTGCGGCTGATCTGAAATTCGCCATGGACTCCCTGATAACGGTTTTTTCAAAAGAATCTCCTGGTACAACTGTAAAAGCAGTCTATGGTTCATCCGGCAATTTTTTCGAACAGATAACGAACGGCGCCCCCTTCGACCTGTTCTTCTCCGCCGACCTGGACTATCCCCGGAAATTACAGGAGCAAAACAAGACCCTGGGCGCCCCCAAACTCTATGGCACCGGGCAGATCGTCCTATGGAGCAAGAAGATCGATCCGACACTGGCTAAAATGAATTCACTCCTTCAGTCCGGCATCGTTAAAATAGCCATCGCCAACCCGGCACATGCACCCTATGGGAAAAGAGCCCAGGAGAGCCTGCAGTATTATAAACTATATGACCAGGTCAAAGACAAACTGGTATTGGGAGAGAATATCTCACAAACGGCCCAGTTCGTGAAGAGCGGAGCAGCGGATATCGGTATCATCGCCCTCTCTCTGGCGCTATCACCCGCTATGCAGCAGGAAGGAGGCAAATACTGGCTGATCCCCGCCGAAACACACCAGCCCCTGCAACAGGCATACGTGTTATTGCAACATGCCAAAGACAATGGCGATGGGGAAAAATTCGCCGCCTTTATCAGCTCGGCGAAAGCCCTGGCTGTGTTGTCATACTTTGGCTTCAAAAATAAATAGGTCGCCGGGCTTACAAATTATTCGCTGGCCTCAACACATCATATTATGAATGTTCTACAGGGCAACATTATAGAGATCATTACCGAAGAGGAGATTTCTCTGGTAAAAGTCGACGCAGCGGGGAACAGCTTCACCGCTATCGTCATCGACACCCCGGAGAGATCCGCTTATCTCAAACCAGGACATCCGGTCCGCCTCCTGTTCAAAGAGACCGAGGTGATCATCGCCACGACGTCCCCCCTGGCTATCAGCGTACAGAACAGGATCGCATGCCTTATCAAAAAGATCAATACCGGCAAGATCCTCTGTGAGCTGACCCTGAGCCTGGAGGGCAGCGACAGGGAGATCCGGTCCATTATTACCCGCAATGCCTGTGAACAGCTATCCCTGCAGACCGGTAATAAAGTAACCGCATTGATAAAAACAAATGAAGTAAGCTTATCCCCCCATGATTGACCTGCAACCTTTATGGCTCAGCCTCCGGCTATCCCTGGTCACAACGGGCATCCTGCTGCTGATCGCCCTGCCCCTGGCCTACTGGCTTGCCTATAGCCGTTACCGCGGGAAAGTGGTAGTGGAAGCAATCGTCAGCCTGCCGATGGTACTGCCCCCCTCCGTATTGGGATTCTATCTTTTATTAGCGTTCAGCCCTTCCCATGGCTTTGGAAAATTCCTGGATCGAACCCTGGATATCCGCCTGGTCTTTACTTTTCCAGGCCTGGTCATCGCCTCCCTGTTCTATAGCCTGCCCTTTATGGTCAATCCCATCCTCTCGGGATTCAAGAGCCTCTCCCCCTCCTTAAAAGAGGCCTCACATACTTTAGGCAAGTCCTCCTTCACCACCCTGATAAAGATCCTTATCCCTAATATACGCCCATCCCTGCTTACCGGCATCGTACTGAGTTTTGCCCATACCATCGGCGAATTCGGGGTAGTGCTGATGATCGGCGGCAACATACCCGGGCAAACAAGAGTTGCTTCCCTTGCCATCTTTGACGAGATGCAGTCGATGCACTATGGGATCGCTAACCGGTATTCCCTGATCCTGCTGATCCTTTCTTTTAGCATCCTGTTGTCGGTGTACCTTATCAACCATCATTTCAGCAAGGCCAACCCATTGCCATGACTAACCAGACGAACAACCAACCCATCGATCGGCCGGAAAGGAATATGCTCCGGTTCAGGGCTACTAAAATGCTGCACACCGCTCATGGCAGGCAAGCGTTGGATATCTCCTTCGAACTGGCCCGGGGCAGGCTCCTCACTATTTACGGAGCTTCAGGAGCAGGAAAGACGACGATCTTAAGGATCCTGGCAGGCCTCACGGATATAGACGCAGGGTTTATCGAAACAGAGGGGGAAGTATGGGTGGATACGACGCAAAAAATAAACTGGCCTGCCCGCAGACGATCGGTCGGATTCGTATTCCAGGACTTTGCCCTCTTCCCCCATCTCACGGTGAAGGAGAACCTGGAATATGCGATACCCAAAGGAGAAAACCCCAAAATAGTACCGGAATTAATAGAATGGATGGAGCTCACGGCCCTCCGGGATCAACGCCCGGCCGAACTGTCCGGAGGACAGCAACAAAGAGTAGCCCTTGCCCGCGCCATTGCCAGAAAGCCCAAAATCCTGCTCCTGGACGAACCCTTATCCGCCCTTGATGACGACATGCGGTGGAAGCTGCAGGATACCATCATCAGGGCCCATCGGGATTATAACCTGACGACCATCCTGGTCAGCCATCATCTGCCGGAGATCTTTCGGTTATCCGATGAGGTGATCTGTCTCGACAAAGGCCGGATAGAACGACGGGGCAACCCTTCGGATATCTTTTTGGAGGAAAAAATAAGCAGCAAATTCAAGGTCACCGGGGAGATTATCGAAATCGTAAAAAGCGATATTGTATTTATTGTAAGCGTATTTTGCACCAATACCGTCGTCAAAGTCATAGCGACTGCCGAAGAAATAGCCGGGCTGCGGACAGGTCAGAAAGTGATGGTGGCGTCAAAAGCCTTCAATCCGGTAATACTAAAAATGGAATGACGCCCCCCACTGGTCCGATCGCGCAAAAATAGATAATTAAGCGAGGGGATTGTACCGGGATATTTCTTAATTTTCCACTATGTCAATGACGTCCTTGTCAGTCTGGGAAAGAGAAAGTTTTTTTGCGCCTGCCGATATCGTCATCGCAGGCAGCGGTTTTGTAGGTTTATGGAGTGCTTACTACCTGAAGAAATCAGCCCCTCATTTATCGGTTACCATCGTCGAGAGGGGAATTATCCCTACGGGCGCCAGTACCCGTAATGCGGGCTTTGCCTGCTTCGGCAGTCTTACCGAACTGGTCGCGGATTCCCGGAAAATGGGCGAAGACGCCATGCTCGAACTGGTAGAAATGCGCTACAAAGGGATCAAAAGGATCGCCAAACTATTTTCAGATAAGGACACCGGCCTCGAACGGTACGGTGGCTACGAACTGATCGCCGGTCTCCCGGAAGCCGCCGAAGAGTTGCCGTCTTACCCTGCAGAAGTTCCATCCGGTAGTCAGACGGGACCGTTTACCGACGTAAACGAACTCCGCAGCAATATCGACTGGCTCAACCGTAAGCTGAAAAAGATCGTTAAACAACAAAAAGTCTTCCAGCTCCAGAATGATAAAATACCTGAATTCGGGTTCGCCGGGGTTCAGCACCTTATCGCGAATAAAGCAGAAGCCCAGTTGCATTCCGGGAAACTATGCCAGGCCCTCTTAAGGCTGGTACAGTCCATGGGCGTCACCGTATTGAATAATATAGAGATAAAAGGGTATGAGAAAATGAACGGGCACCTGGTCCTGCATACCGATCAACCCTTTACCCTGACCACTTCCCAGTTATTGGTCTGTACTAATGCCTTTGCCCGGCAGTTATTACCCCAGTTGGACATAGAGCCGGCAAGAGGCCAGATCCTGGTCACCTCGCCAATCGACCAGTTGCCTTTCAAAGGCACTTTTCATTTCGAAGAAGGATACTACTATTTCCGCGACCTGGGGGATCGCGTACTCCTGGGTGGAGCCCGTAACAAGGCTTTTGCCGCCGAACAGACAGATGAAATGACGATAACGGATTCGATCCAGGAGGAGCTCGAACGCTTCCTCCGGGAGACGATCCTGCCCGGCCGGAACTATCATATCGAACATCGCTGGAGCGGTATCATGGCAATGGGTGGTGACAAACAACCTATCATCCGCCCCATCAACGACCATGTCTTCTGCGCCGTTCGTATGAGCGGCATGGGCGTAGCCCTCGCCCCCATGATCGGAGAAAAGATAGCTTCCCTTATGACCGGCGGCGCCAGCGAACCTGAGTAAACCGGGAAGCAAGGAAATTCCAAGGATTTCTTCATCTTAAAAATAAACCCATGAACTGGAAATTAATCTTTCGATTGTCTCTTTTCGGATTGGCGATGGCGATCGCTACTCTTTCCCTGATACCCTCCAAAATCGAACCTGCCTTCTGGTTGGTCATTTTCGTTCTTTGCGCCTGGCTGATTGCAAAGAACGCCCCGGCAAAATATTTTTTGCATGGTTTCCTCGTTAGTATCGTGAATAGCGTGTGGATTACTGCCGCACATGTTGCCTTTTTCGGTACCTATATTGTCAACCACCCGGAAATGAAAGAAATGAGCGCCAAAATGCCTTTATCAGACCATCCCCGGCGGATGATGTTATTGATGGGGCCCGTTTTCGGAGTGCTGTTTGGACTGATCCTGGGACTTTTCGCGTTTACCGCTTCTAAAATGGTAAAGAATCGCATACACACCTAAACCCTAAATGCTCCATTCCACTATCTTCCGTACTCTTCATTCTTCGCGCAACCCGATATCCCGTACAATAACTCTCATTACATAAAAACGATCCTCCGCGGATCACCCGCTTACGGGCATACGGCTCATCGGGATCAAAAGCCTTTGCCGGCCCTTTTGGATCCTGCACGCCCCCGCGCCGGTCAGTGTCTTTATAGTAAGTATTGTTATAATAATCGGCGCACCACTCCCAGACATTCCCGGCCATATCATACAGACCATAGCCATTAGGAGAAAAGGAACGCACAGGCGCCGCATAAAAAAAATGATCCCCTACGGTATTCTTGTCCGGGAAATGTCCTTCCCAGAAATTACCCTTCGGTTTTCCCGTATTCACCCCTTCATTCCCCCATGGATAAACGCTGCCCGCCAGTCCGCCTCTCGCCGCGAATTCCCATTCGGCTTCCGTCGGAAGCCGCTTGCCGGCCCATTTGCAATAAGCCTGGGCATCATACCAGGAAACATGGACCACCGGGTAATTTTCCTTTCCCTTAATATCGCTGCCAGGACCATGCGGATGTCTCCAGCTGGCGCCTTTTTGCCAGGACCACCATTGGGAATAATCCGAAAGGGGAACAGCATGGTCTGGCTGGGAAAATACCAGGGAAGCCGGCGCTAACAGACTTTCATCAGGCTTCTCCGTACCGGGAGGAAGCTGCTTTTTCAATTCCTCCCAATCAGGCTTACGCTCCGCCGTAGTCACATAACGGGTCGCTTTTACAAATGCGGCAAACTGCGCATTGGTGACTTCGGTAACACCGATCCAGAATCCACTCACCCTTACCGTATGCTTGGGATATTCGTCTTCCAACCCCTGTGTATTATCAGCTCCCATCCGGAAAGCGCCCCCCGTTACCCATACCATGCCCGGATGTGCCGCCCGCTCAGCAGCAGTCGGCCCTGACACAATTCCTGCCCCGGCAGTCGCTCCACCCGATATCTTCAGCGTCGGGTAAGCCGGCACGGCCACAGAAGCTGAGGCCCATCGGGAAGGAAGATTCGACTCACAGCAAATAGCTTTTTTCTTAGCAGCAGTCACTGCAGCCAACGCTTTACCCGTCGCAGCCGGCACGGCATCCGCCACCGGCAGCTGGCTTGAATCCGGCCCAACTCCTCCCACCTCCTTAGCCCCCGGGCCCTTACAGGCAACTCCCCCCGCCCAAAAACAAACACTGAATACCAGCACCCGCCAGTACCCGCTCACCGGCCAAAACCTGGATATTTTTATTCGCAATCGCATGGTTACCCTTTTAGTAAAAAAAAGAAATCCTCTTCTTCCCGCTCCTCATGCCCGGAGACAGGCAATTCATCCCCTACCACAGGGCCGCCGGCCGCCAGCTCACTCCCCTCTTTTTTCGATTTAAAAACAGGCCACAGGAATTGGGCATACCATTCTTCCTGCTTGTAATGTTTGATCCCGAAACTCTGGGGATACTTACGGGTAATGATCCCGGTGCCAAAGATCACATCCCATATAAAGAACATATTCCCGAAATTACCTTTATAATTACCCACTCCGTCCTCCGCCGTATCCGCATGATGCGCATGATGCGTAGCGGGGGTCGAGATGAGCCTCTCCAGCACCCAGGCTACAGGATGTAATACCTTGTACTTATAAAAAGGTTTATCCCAGGGAATGCTCGAATGCGCCGAGAGGGTTATCAGTGATTTGATGCCGGTCACAAATAAAGCAGCATAGCCCAGCCCTAAATAAGTAAGGGCAGCTGTCAGATAGATCTGGGAAAAGAAAACGGTATAAATGACATTCTGACGACTGGCCATGGCCATACCCATATAAGGAGCGGAATGATGGGTACGATGAAACCTCCACAGCCAGGGCACCTGGTGATGAAGACGATGATACCAGTATTGTGTCAGGTCGTCCGCTACCGCAATGATTAAGAACGCCCAGCCAAACGGCACCCAGGAAAAAACGTCCTTGACCCCTGGGAGGATAATGGGCAATAATTTCAACGTGAAATAGGTGATGAGCGGGCGCAGGATCACTTTGGGAATGACAAAGCAAACGATATCGAGGATCCGCTCATTCTTATTCCATTTGTTGTCGTATAGCCGGTAGGCAAACTCGATAATGCCCACCACCACCATGAGGACGGGCAGCCCCCAGGTGCTCAGGTTTTTAAAGACCCCTTCAGCGTCCTTATCCCTCCATGGCTGCAGCCCCCTGCCAGGGAAGAAAAGAAATAATAATAAGACGGGAAGCGCATACAGGAACAGGCTGATCGTAGCGTCCCTGAAAATTTTTACGGCAGTCGCCTTTTGTATAGTCATGAATTTAAATTTTTCTGATTTAACGGTTGACCCCCATTGGCCACAAATCGTGTTGAACAAATTTCAACCCATAATAAAAGATCAGCAGCGGGACCAGGAAAATGATTACGCCCACAAGGATCTTTTTTGCTAATAAAACAATATCATGAAATATCATAGCTGCTTTTTTAGCGGTTATTTTATCGGGCCCTGGGTATCGCTGCCGTTCGGATGATGTATTCGTTTATTGTTTACATCATACCAATCGATCAATGGGTAGAGATGATTCTTTGTTGCCTGCTCATCGAATATTTTTTTCAGCTCCGCTAATTTTTCCGGATATTTTTTTGCCAGGTCGATTCGTTCATTGAAGTCGGTGGTCAGATCATATAATTCCCAAACATCGTCATCAAAGCTTTTGTCAACGATCGTTTCGCCTGGTTTAAAATCGAAGTCGACATTATCGGGACGATGGGCGGCTTCCGCCTTCCAGCCGTTATAGTAAATGGAACGGGAGCCGAAAATATAATAGTGCTGGACCAGGTGTCTCGAAGTGGCCCTGGCATCATCAAAAGAATAGGCTAGTGAAGTGCCTTGTATGCTATCCTGCGCGATGCCCTTGATAGTTTTTGGAATTTTGAGCCCGGCCAATTCCAGGGTGGTCGGCAAAAGATCTATCACATACCCATACTGGTTGCGAATGCCTCCCTTGTCTTTAATACCTTTCGGATAAAAAGCGATGAGGGGATTATGAGTTCCACCTTCCGCATCGGCATCCTGCTTCCATTCCCTGAATGGCGTATTGGCAGCCTGCGCCCACCCTAAGGGGTAATTGGTAGCGGCTGCGGCAGTGCCGATGGAATCGATATCTTCCAGGTTGGTTTTCAAATAATCCGCTTCCTTTTTTTTCCTGGCAGAATTGGTCTTTGGTTCGATAGTGCCTTCTAAAGTGCCTTCTTTACTGGCTCCATTGTCTCCGATGATAACGAATACAAGCGTATTATCTAACAGGTTGTTTTCTTTCAGGTGATTGATCAGCCTGCCTATCTGGAAGTCGGTATAGGTAAGATAGCCCGCATAGACTTCCATAAAACGGGCAAATAGCTTTTTCTGATCCGCGGTCAGCGAGTTCCATGCCTGTATCCTCGTGTTACGGGGAGGCAATTGTGCATAGGCAGGAACAACCCCTAATCTTTTCTGGTTGGCTAATACCTTTTCCCGGAATATATCCCAGCCTTCGTCGAATTTCCCTTTATATTGATCGCTCCAGTATTTATCGACCTGGTGCGGCGCATGGGTTGCGCCGGGGGCATAATATAAAAAGAACGGTTTGCCCGGAGCCACTTTCTCCTGGCGCGTAATATAGCTGATCGCTTTGTCTGTTATTTGCTCATTCAAATGTCGTCCGTCAGGAGTGACATGCGCATTATCTTCTACCAGGTCGGGTTTATATTGATCGGTCGCCGAACCTAAGAACCCGAAGTTATGATCGAAACCTTTTCCGCTAGGCCAGTGGTCAAAGGGCCCTACATCCGTGGCTTCTTCATCAGGAGTCAGGCCATACTTCCCTACGGTAAAAGTATTATACCCGTTTTCCCTCAGGATTTCGGCAATGGTCCCATCATTGGAAGGTATCCTGCCGTCGTATCCCGGAAATCCTGCTGACAAAGCGATATGAGAGAACCCTCCTTCATGCACGAAATGACTATTGCGTCCGGTAAGCAAGGCCGAACGGGTAGGCGCGCAAATAGCCGCTGTATGGAAGTTCGTGTATCGGAGACCATTATTAGCCAGGCTATCGAGGGTTGGCGTACGGATCACGCCCCCGAACGCGCCGGACGCGCCATATCCCACATCATCCAGAATAATCCAAATGATATTGGGAGCCCCGGTCGGGGCCTTAACGGGATCGGGCCACCATTCTTTCGAATCGGCCAGGGTCTTGCCGACAACGCCCTGGTAAGTTTGCTGGGGAGCCTGCGCGAACACCTCCGCTCCCGCCAGCATAATTGTCAATGACAAAGTAAGAGCTAACAATATTTGTTTCATATATGTGTGTGTATTTACTTAATTATCTATTTGATTAATAGTCTTCCCGCACGGCCCACTCATCACCAACCCGGGTTCTGTGTCAACAATTTTGCTCCCACCAGGTCAATCTCCGTCTGGGGGATCGGATACAGCGTATCCTTAAGCGCCGTTCCTGTTTTAGCCGGTATTTGTTTCAAAGCATCGTACAAATAGGTTCCCCCTCTTCTGACCAGGTCAAACCACCGGTTCCCCTCCTGTATGAACTCCTTTCTTCTCTCCAGGAAAACGGAATCCCTGAAATCCGATTGACCCAGGCCCGCGGTCAGATTCGCGACACCCGCCCGGGCCCTCACCTTATTTATAGCAGCATAAGCGTCGCCCGTGGGCGCTCCATTGATTTCATTCAACACCTCTGCATACAGCAGCAGGACATCCGCATAACGGATCACCGGGTAATTGATGCCGCTTACTCCCTGACTGGTCAGCGGAGACAGGCTGTAATCAATGAATTTGGCAAACCGGGGCGCGCCGGGATACACCACCGTTTTACCGGTAGCCGCATTATAGATGGAGGTATAGAACGTCACAGAACGACGGCTATCCGTGGAATCAAACAATTTCCAGAGCGTACTGTCCGCCGGGATGTCGCCCGGGTATACGGCCGTATTAAAGGAACTAAAATTAGCGCCGCTCAAACTCTGCGTGCTGTTGATCGCGCCCAGGCTGGTACCGAACTGAACGGAGAAAACATGCTCCTTACCATTCTTGGTAGCCTGCTGAAAAACGTCCAGGAATTTAGTGAACAGGTCGTACCCGTATGTCCCCGTAGCCCCGGCAAATGTTCCCGTTGTGATGACCTGCTGCAATTCCGTCAGCGCATCCGTCCAGTCCCTGCGCGTAACATATACTTTTGCCAGCAGCGCATGGGCGGCGCCGCTCGTCACCCTTCCGATATCCGCACCGGAGTATGATTTTGGCAAATTCGTCGCATCACTAAGATCTGCAATGATCTGGCGATAGATACTGTCTTTGGAAGTCCTGCCGGTTTTAAGGCTGTTTACATCCACCGTAGTCGGATCATGGAGCACCAGGGGTGCATCCCCCCAGAAACGAACGATGTTGAAGTACAGAAGCGCCCGTATGAACTTAGCCTCCCTTACCAGGCGGGAACGAAGTGTGGTATCAAAATTGATGTTCGGGATATTGTCAATCGCCACATTAGCCCTGCTGATCCCATAATAATGCTGCTGCCAGACCTTATGCACCCTGTCATTCGCAGCCACATACGTTGTCGTACCCAATGCCCGCACGTCCGGATTGGTATTGGAAGGCGCATAGACCTGGTCGTCACTGCCATTGCCCGTCAGCAGGTTGAGGTCGCGGCCATAGATGGGAAAGTCGGCTGCCGGATCGCTGTTTAAAGTACTGTAGACGGCATTCACCGCAGCATTGGCATCAGCCTGTGTTTTATAGAACTGCGACGCGACAATGATGGAATTCGGCGTCTCCTTCAATTTATTGCAGGACACCAGGATCAGCGCCGGCAGTAAAAAATACACTATTAATATCGATATGCGTTGCATGGTAATTACTTTGATTTTTAAAAATCTTATTATTTGCCTTCCTTCGATCCGTTAAAAAGTGACATTCAGCCCTGCCAGGAAAGTCTTATTCGAAGGATAGATCCCGTAGTCGATCCCCTGTTTGGTATTATCATTATCATAGAAATTTACTTCGGGGTCATAACCGGTATATTTTGTCCAGACAATGGGATTCTGCGCGGACACATACAACCGGATCTGTTTGGCATGGATCTTTGAAATAAGGCCCCGGGAGAAACTATACCCCAACGTAATATTCTTCAGTTTAACATACGATCCGTCTTCGATATACCGGTCTATCACCTGCGGCACAGGGGCATTTACCGCCTTGGGGAAGGTCCCGTTGGGATTGGTGGTGGCATTCCACCGGTTTAGCAAAGTAGCTGAAGCATTAAGCGTGGTCGTCGTTACCTCCAACTTTTGCTGCAGGAGATTGAAGATCCTGTTCCCGTAAGAACCCTGGAAGAAAAAGGACAGATCGAAATTTTTGTAGTTCAGGGTATTGGAGAATCCAAAAGTGAACTTAGGCTGGGAACTGCCCAGATCGTGCTTGTCCGCTGTAGTGACAGTTCCATCCCCGTTATAGTCCACATATTTCTGGTCCCCCGCCTGTTGCGATACACCCGCCAGCACCGGGACGCCCTTGGCGATATCATCGGCTGTTAAAAGCCCCCTGGTATTGTAACCCCAGAAAGTGCCCACCGGAAGGCCCACCTTAACGATCACAGGAGATACCTGGCCGGTGGGCGCCAGCGGAAAATAGCTGTTGGTGCCCTGTCCCAGGCTTAATATTTTATTCCTGTTGACGGCAAATACGACAGTGGATTTCCAGCTCAGGCTGCTGCCCCTCAGATTATCCGTATTCAGCCCCAGCTCGAAACCTTTGTTTTCCACACTGCCTACATTCTCCAGTTCACTGGCATAGCCGGTATACAGCGGGAAGGGGACATACAGCAACAGGTCCGATGTCTTTTTGTAATACGCATCGGCGACCAGGTTCACCCGGTTATTGAACAATCCCAGGTCAAACCCCGCATCATACTGGGTAGTTGTTTCCCATTTCAGGTTCGGATTGACTAACTGGGAAGGGGCGATACCGGTTACCAGGGTGTTGCTGAAATAATAATTGGTAGGCGTCAGGGTAGCCAGCGAACTATAAGGCGGAACTTCCGAGTTACCCGTTTGCCCGGCGGTAAATCGTAGCTTCAGGTTGCTAACTGTCTTACGCGCCTGCTCGAAAAATTCTTCCTTGTCTACATTCCAGGACAAACCGATGGCAGGGAAAAAGCCCCATTTATTGTTGGCGCCTAATTTGGAGGACCCGTCCGCCCTCTCAGAAAGGGTCAGGTTATATTTATGGAGATAGGAATACGTGATCCTTCCCAACCAGGAATTGATAGCGGATGTGTGCCCATTCGACGTAGACAGCACGGCCGTTCCGGCATAAGAAAGATTATTATAGCCCGTCAGGTCATTCGGGAATTTCTGCGCGCTGGCCACCGCAAACTCATCCTTTTCAAACTGGGTGGTATAGCCTGCCAGCACATTTAAAAAATGGGTATTCGCAAAAGTAGGGGAGTAGGTAAGGGTATTCTCATTCAGCCAGGTCACCGCCGTTGCTGAACCGATGGAAGCAGAACCACTGGTGGTATAGCCGTTGCTCGTATAAGATGGCGCATAATAATTTTGCTTGGTATTGATCAGATCGGCTCCCGCTGAAACTTTCAGCGTCAGCTCTTTCAGTAGTTTGTATTCCCCCGCAATCGTTCCCAGGAGACGGGTCAGTTTACTGGCATTGGTGGTGGCCGTGATGTCCTGCAGGGGATTCGTGGGCGTGGTGGAATATGGACTGCTGATATTATAGCTGCCATCCGCATTCTTTATTTTGGCGACGGGAGAAGTCAATAATAAAGAGGGATAAGCTCCGCTGAAATTAATACTGTTATAGGCGCTTCCGAACAAGGAGTTCTCCTGGGACTGGCTCCCGAAGACATTGGTAGATACTTTAAACCGGGATGACACATTTCTTTCATAGTTTACCCTTGCCGAATATCTTTTAAAGCCCGTATTCAGGATGGTCCCGTCCTGGTTAAAATAATTCCCGGAAATAAGATATTTCGACCGGTCATCGCCACCTGAAATAGACAGTTCATGATTCTGTATATTCCCCTTCCGGAGAGCAGAATTCTGCCAGTCCGACCCTGCCCCCAGGGCAGCTATGGCCGAATCGCTAAAGCTTCGGGCGCTCCCGGTGCTCGCGTTGAGATCATTTACCAGGGACGCCCACTGGCTGGCATTCAGTAAAGAAAGTTTTTTGGTGACCTGCTGGGTACCGAAGTAACCGCTGTAATTGATTTCATCAGTCCCTTTTTTTCCCCTGCGGGTCGTGATGATCACCACGCCATTAGCGCCATGGGAACCATAAATAGCGGTAGCAGAAGCGTCTTTCAGTATCTCGATGGATTCGATATCGCTGGGGTTAATGGTAGACAGAGCATTCACACTGGCCCCCGTCGAGGCGCCGGTATTGACATAATCATTATTATTATAAATAATGAATCCGTCAATAACATAGAGAGGGGCATTGCCGAAATTGATGGAATTGCCCCCGCGAACCCGGATGGTGGCCGTACTGCCCGGCTGCCCCGAGCTCTGGGTCACCGCCACACCAGGTACACTGCCTTGCAACAGGTTATCAAAGGATACCGCAGGCTGGCTGAGAAGATTTTTGTTGACGCTGCCCACAGAACCCGTAATATCACTTCTTCTTTGCGTGCCATAACCCACCACGACGACATCACCCAGGACCGAATTACCGGCCTGCAGGTCAATATCCGCATGCCCATAACTATTAATAGGGACCTCCCGCGTTTTGTACCCTACAAAACTGACGATATAAACGACGGGAACATGCTGCCCGGTAATAAACTTGAATTCCCCGTTCTGATCCGCAATCACTTCATGCGTGGTGCCCTTGATATGTATAACGGCGCCGGCCAATGGGTCTTTTGTCTTCTCATCGACGACCCTTCCGAGAAGGGAGACATTATTGTTCTGTGCAATGACTAAAAAAGGAGAGAGACCGAGAAGAAAAATAGCGAATAGCGGGACACTGGTATATTTTTTATACCTTTGAAACAGATTCATTTTAATGATATTTTATCGTTAATCTAATCAGGATGAGATCAGTAAGTGATTGGCGTTACTGGGCTGATTTCATCTCCGGCCGGTAAGAAGCAATTCTTACCGGTTTTTTATGCTATATATATTAGAAACAACAACAGCATTCTTTTAACAGGATACCGCTATACTTACCTTTCTGAGAGATCGGTTTACGACCGGAGATAATAGAAGAGAAAATAGTTCCCATAAAACAATTATTGGCGTTGCTGGTTAATGACGGTACAAATGTAATCAAAAAACTATTAGTCCACCAAATTAGTAGAGAATAAAGTTAAAAAAATTAATCCCGCCCTCTCTCCCCGGCCTCCTTCTCCACAATAACCCTTTTCGCTGGCGCTCGGATATTTGTATATTCAAAGAACTTTGTAGGCTCCAAGATTGGAAAAACGTCTTGATTGGCTGATATCTGAACCCTTTGTTGCAAACAGTTTATATTATTGTAGCAATTTATTATCAATTCTGCGTTGCAGAAACACTATCTGTGATAGGAGACTCTCTTATGGCATTTTTTAAATCATCTAAATAATCCTTTTTTAGCGGATATCTCCCCTTTAATGAATCAATTTCGGCATCAACTTTTTTCAATCCAACTAATGTTTTCTTAAATGAAAACAATAAAATGTAAGCCTCTTCATTCAAAGTATCCTTACCCATATTTTCATTTTGAATATATCTCTGAATATCAGCAACAATTTCACTAAAAAGCCTATTTCGATTGGCTGTATCTGATTTCGATTCGTAGTCTAATGCATGAAAATAATCATAATTCATTTTCTTTTTGAACTTGGCGTTAAAATCATTTTCACTAAGTGAGTCAATAAATTCGTACCCACTTTGATATCTTTTTAATAGTATTAATAAAGATATTTTTAAGTCAATTGATTTATATCTGGTTTCAGGGCACTTTAGTGATTCCTGTATGTTAGTCAAAGATTCTTGAAGTAATGATGTCTTATTATTCTTATAATATGCATTTAGCCCTGTTAGTGCATTTTTGTAATGCGATCTGCAATCTTCAAGGTTTTTTACCTGTCCATTACAGCTATTAAAGAGATTGAAAAGAATAAAGCTGATTGCTGCAATAATTAGTTTATTTAATTTGTAAGTTGTCATTTGGTATTCGTTGTTGGTGTATATGGAAGAAATGCATGGGTGTAAGTTTCAGGCTTTGGAAAAAGTGGATAAAGAACAACTAGTGTAGCCCCACCGCCATTTTCATCGAAATGCCACATGTTCCCTGTTACAGTTACTGACGGGAAGGTCGAGCCCGCAGATAATTGTGAGGCAGGTATTAAGATGCTTCCAGGAGTTGCTTTTGCTTCGGGGTCACTTATCTGCGGACCATCGTATTCAGGAGGGGCAAGTGACGAGCTATATACATTACCTTTGAACGACATGCTTGCATCTCCAGTAGCTGTAATTTCATCCGAACCGGTTTGGCGGCTTACATTCATAATATTTACTGCACACCCAAAAATTCTTTTGATACTTTGCCAGCCTTTAAGTCAAAGTTAACTGAAACAGCCGGCGTCACACTAAGGCTTGTGGTGACTTGTACTTTGACTGCATGTGATGCCGAATAGGCCGCCGGCCCTTCATTTTCTGCATCACTAGCGAGATATCCCACATTTA